>NZ_JBANSO010000006.1:0-172277 GCF_037070225.1 Vreelandella indica | reverse complement strand
TGGAATTAGCGAAGGAAACATGCACCAGCAGTAGGTGAAGCATCAACCAGATAATCCGATGAGATGCCGGTCTGTCTCACTCTCATGCAAAGGTAAGATCAACCATTTAATCCGCTTACCCTCTTTCTGAAGGTTCCCGCCTCTTATCTTAAATTGATCTAGCAACAGTTTTCCGGACAGATTGTTAAGCGGTCTGGACTGCCCTGTGTGTCCGGAAAACTATAGCCACTTCACACCTGGCGAGAAACATCAATACCTTCCCCCAACATATAAATGTGCGCACGGTCGAAAACACGGTCTAGAGGTTTATCGTGCGCCTTCGCCAGCTCGCGAATCAGCATATTCAAGCCCACTTTGCGTAACAGTCCCGTAGCGTGCCACCGTTAAGGAACACTTGGCCCTGCGGAGTACGGGAAAGCCGTTCATCCATACCGGAGTAGCTCACAGTGATGAGTGCTTCGGCGATGATACAGCCAGAGAGCTGATAGGCCAGCGGTGTCGTGTTCATGGGCAGTCCTGTCCAAGTGTAAAACGTCGCTGCAATGATGGCATATTGCCCGGGCAAGTGCAGGCTTAAAGACACTTAAAAGAACAATATGACGTTGTCACGGATAACTTTTAAAATTGACTACAATTTTATTTTCACAAATAAATATAAAATTTATTTTTTCAAATATATATTAAATTTTTACCCCTAGAGCACACTTCAGCGTGACATCACCATGCTTAACTTTTTTCTACTCAAAGGGTTGCGCCCTTTAAAAATCATGCTAAAAAGGAGGCATACATACCTAAAGCAAGATGCCTTCAGATGGCGATTGAAAGCATTTCCTCAAAATAAAACAGGTGTTTTAATGCTACAAGAGCGTGGTTCCAGAAGGGTTTCACTGTCGCATATCGAGGTGAGCCGATATTTATCGTCCTCGGTGCTTCACCTTTTATTAGCTCGCCCACCGTTTTTTCAAGGGATACAGGAAATGACAGACGACGCTCTAAAAGCTTATATAATTCAGCATCCTCCCGTTGTCTATCAGGCCAAGAGGGGCAAACATGGCAACCCGCTTTTTTGTCTTGCCAACCTGCATACCCTGTATATAGCGAAAAACCGTTTTCGCGACAGTGACAAGATTCGCGTCACATTGGTAGAAGCACCGCCCATTCAAAAAACTGATGCTTTTGCACTGTTATTCGCGTTATCTGCGGAAGCGTGTCACGCACTTTCTCCAAGGGAGTCGGGGCATTACTTATTTGCTTTATGGAAAGATCTGGCTTCTTCTCAACCAACATCTTTACTTGGATTATCTGAAAACTTCAGTAGCAAGACCGCGTTCTGTGATGCTTTCAAACTTAACCGACGACTTTATTAAAGGCGATTACCTTCATGGATGAAAGCACTAAACTTTATGAGCTTTTAGAAGAGATCCTTCAGCCTCGTGAAGATTACTTTGGCATAGAGACGATAAATCCGCTTCTTGTCCAGACGCTTGAACAGTTGATCGACATAGGCGATCGCTGTTGGAACCTTTCTGAACTTTCTACGCTGGCAACCGCCATTCATAACGATCAACTGACATTAAAGTCACAATCAGGGCGTGGTGAAAAGGGAGTTCATGGCACAAACCCTATCCATGGCGCCCTATTCAAACTTTCGACGGCAAAAGAGCAGCCAAAAAAGCTAAACGAGCGGCTTATTCTACTCGCGCACATCATTAATGCGGCGTTTAAATGGCGCCTGGATATGCGAGCAGCCCAGGACAGCCAAACGTTTACTGAACAACGCGAAAAGCGCCTCAAGCCGGCTACGTATCTCAAAAGCTTAGAGACTGCTTGCAAGGTCACACGGCGCATTGAAGCAGACTGGATAGACTTACTTACCCCTTTAGACCAGCCAACAGACAAACTATGCAAACGCTGCGATGCGTATCAAGTGGATGAGGATAGCCAGAAACAAGATATTTATATTAAAGAATTAGGCCGGTTTTTTGCCTACGCACTGAACATACGGCAACCAAGAAATGGGTATCAAGACAAAACAGACCATCATTCACAAAAAAAGCCCCCCGTTCAGCGTAAACGGCTTTTCGATGATGACCCGGACGAGCACTGGGAAGCGACGGCTGCCTCAGTTTTAGCTCTCGCTCCAGATATCAGTGAAGAAACTGAGGGTACGCTGCGCACCTCTGGTTTATCGACAGCCGAAGAGCGCCCAGCCATTGAGCTGATCCAAAGCGATAAGTCTATCAAGGCGGCACAAGGTGATTCCTCTTTGCAGGCGGTATTTCGCGCCCGCAGCCAGCAGATCTTTCAAGATAAAGCCGCCCAGCTGCTGCCGGGACGGTGGGAGCAGTTGAGTACATTTGACCTTTATCAGCTCATGCAGCAGCTCAACCAATTAAATTCAGGCAAGCGTCGCCGCATTGGGTGCGTGATCGGGTTGCTGTTAACCACCGGCCGCAACTTGGAAGGTGTGCTAAATGCTCAGGTGCTACCAAGTAAAAGGAAAATACCCGGTGCTATTGATGAACAGTCAATCGTCGTTGTTCATGGTGACAGCCCTGGTTGGGTGTCTGGCATTTTGCGTCCTGAAAACAGTCGTCAAATGACGGGAGAATGGCCGACGCATATGCGCGTTACTCAGCCACGGATGACGCTACCGATCACTCCATTTAATTGGCAACTGATAGAAGAACATGCAACTCATATCGCTAGACGCGTCAATAAGCGCGCTCTTCCCCTATTCCACAAAGACAATAGAGAAGAGCTCGAAAATGATGTAAAAGCGCTGCTTTCTGACGCCAACCGAAAAACAGGGGCTCGGCTAACCGTACACCGTTTAGGGGCGCATCTTTTTAATACGCTCAACACTGGCGATGCTGATTTGACGGCAGCGTGCCTGATAACGGGGCGTATGCCGTCGTTCGGCCAGCAAGCGTCTCTGTACTACTACGCACCCAGCACACACCGTTTAGCGCAGCCGTATTTACAGGCCATGCGCGCGATTGAACAGCAATGCTCCGCAGGTGCGCCTGAAGCCAATGACGTTAAGCATACTCGTACGACTGCAGGCCCTGCTACAGGCAACCCCCAGCATGTAGGCTCCAAGCTGGTACCTAAAACGGCGTACGTAAAAGAACTCGTTGCCACCTTGCAGCAGCGAATCAAAACCGCAAACAAAAGCGTGCAACCATTAGAGCTGTTCAGTATGCACAATGCCTACGTCGCCTATACCGTCGCCATGTTGATGTTTTCGACCGGCTATCGCAGCATTCGCGACCCACTGCCCAACTGGGAAAATATTTCCTTACCTCGGCGCATGATTATCATCGCGGATAAAACCGATGATGAGCAGAGCCACGCCCGTTTTTTACCGCTCACCAGCCTCATGGTTGAGCAATTGGAGCACTACCAGCGACATCGCAAAGGCATTCTAGGCCGCCTGGACGTTTATCTTCAGAAAGCGTGGAATACACCGTTTATGTTTTTGAACCAGTCCGGCACGCCGCAAGAAGTCACCCCCTCCAGGCTGGAGGTTCACTTGAAATGGCGAGACTCACCGCCGCTCAATATTAACCGCCATTTTTTACATACTCAGTTGAAAGAGAGCGGCTTATCATCAGAGATTGTCGATGCATTTATGGGGCACTGGGATGCGGGGCAGGCGCCTTGGGCAAGCTACTCGACGTTTTGTCCTCGTGAGTACTGTGAGCTTATCGCCCCCGCCATCGAAAAACTGATGAAGGAACAGGGCTGGAAAGCATTAAAGGGTAAGGCGTTATGAGCGAACAGGCCGTCTGGTCAGGCTGGAAACTATTGCCGCCTAAAAAAAGTAACTCCGATGGTCAAGAGGAACGTCGCTATCAGCGCGCCCGTGAGCGCTACCAGCGCCTTTGGAGCACTCTTGAATCATTAGAGCAAAACGTTCCTGGCGTCATAGAAGGCCAACAAGGCCTCGTTATTCCCGACGCAACCACCACGGCGGTGTTCGAAGCGCTGCATCAGAACACGCCACCCAAGGCGCTGCGCAAAACGCACAATTTTTTAGTAAAAGGGTTAGAGCGTGGGCACGAACAGCTGAAATGGTCGGTGACAATTCCCAGCCCATTGGTCACGGTAACCCGCAAGCCCCCGACCGTTACCACCCTGTCTTTCGCTGAACTACATCGCTGGGATGCACTTGTCGCAGCGCACGACGCATTTCCAGGCACAGCAGAACTTAGCGGCCATGCCCTGCATAAGTGGCTGACGGGGCGATGGCTATTTCAGCTTATTCGCGAAGGGGCTCTGCTAAATAAACGTTACGTTGAGCAGCTGCCGGACGCCTTTGAGCAGGGCATTACGTTAGCTGCCGACAAGGCATTTCTCATCTTAGCGGAATGCATGCAGTCGGCAAGTGAGGAAGACAAAGAAGAAGAGGATGAACTCGTTAATGGCGACTCGCTTTCTCAAGAGTCCCCAGAGACGCCCATCGAAAAAGAGCAGCGCTTTCGCTTTCGGCGGCTATTTCTGAGCCCCATCAGCCAATTGCTGCTCCTGAACGTGTACCAAAATAAAGGCAAGCTATGGCCCCGCATCGCTTCCAAAAGTCGCGTGCCTGCCGCGCAATGCTTGACATTTTATCTCAAACATATTGCCGACGATGCGCCGCCAGCAAACATCTCGGCCCTACTTTCTATGGCCAACACTGCGTCAGCGCTGGAAAAGCCGCCCTTGCTGAATCACTACGCAAGCAAAGCCGATATTGCGCTATCACTACGCCCTTCATCCTGGCAGCGGCTGCTTCGTCGCAATGTGTTAACCGACACCTCCATCGACACCAATGACGAAGACGTATATCTGGATTTTCAAGCACCCACTCAGGCCCATACGTCCCCTTCCGATCAGTTAAAGCAGCTTCGTCAGCTGCAAGGGTGCTTCTCAGATTTGTTAGTAGGCCAACCCGGCAGGCGTGAGGCGATTGACAAGATTGATGAGTTTATTGCCACTTCAAACAAGAACGGCGTCATGGTCGTGTTATTGGCAAAATGGTGTCAAAAATTGATGGAAAAAGGTGGCCGGGTTAAATCTAAGCTTGCCGCCAGTACTACCTCTACCTACCTTTCGACAATCGCCACTCCGTTGGTTGCTCACAGCCGATCCATTGACGATGTGCTGTCAGCCAGTGCCGATGAGTGGGAAGCGCTTTATGAAAACGTCTTGAATAGCGCTAAAACACCCGCCGCTCGCGCTAAAATGCAAAATCGCCTCACTGATTTTCATCTTTTCCTGGTGGATACCTGCGCAGTTCCCTACATCGACTTTGAAAGCACCGGCAGCTCGCAAAGACGGGTAGATGTGAACATTGTGACACCTGCTGAGTTTCGCCGCGCGATGGCGTTGATTGACACCTCCCAGCAGCCCGAGCGTTTTCGAACCATGCAGAAACTGGCGCTGATACTGGGCTACCGCTTTGGAATCCGTCGTAGCGAATGCGCGGGGCTGATGCTAAAAGATCTTCCATACCTTTTTGATGACGACCCACACGATGGTGAAGTCATCATTCGCTCTAATGAATACCGGCAAGGTAAAAGCTACTCGGCAACACGGCGACTACCGCTATGGTTACTGATGCCAGAAGAACGGAAACAACTTATTGATTGGGTGAAACGCCGTCACGGGGAAATCACCACCGCTCAGAGACAGAAGCAATTACTTTTTTGCCGCAGCGGAAACGGCCGTTTGCTGCTAGACAATAAAGCGCTCTTTCACCCTATACAAACTGCCTTGAAGACGGTTAGCGGCGACGACATGCTACGCTACCATCACCTGCGGCACAGCTTTGTGTCCTTTACCCTGCTGCGCCTGCTGGAACGTGCGCCGTGTGAACTGCTGCCGCGAGCATGGCGAATGGATGACAACCGCACGATGGCGATGCCAAACGCTGACGCCGATATATCGGCTTTGGCCGGCCTTGCGCCTCAAGATTGCCCTTCCCGCAAACGACTATGGCAGCTTGCGTTGTGGGCGGGGCATGCAAGCCCAGAGGAAACGCTTAGCACGTATACCCATTTGTTAGATTGGGTACTTGGTCAAATAATACACGGACACTTTAACCCCACTCTCAGTCTCGACCAGCAACTTACACTGCTGCACTTACCTTCTAAAACAGCACTAACCAGCTGGCGTAACCGTCGCGGCCTCAAAGGCCAGACACAAGCCAGCGTACTGTTGCAGTATCTGCAAGATGAATGGCAGACGTATGTAGCAGAAGACCCTTTGGAGGAAGAGTGGCAGCCTTACCAACCGCCGATCAAAAATCCGCTTGATAATCCACTAGAAGCCGCGTTTGACTGGCCTGAAGCCACGACAATTTATCAAAGCCTGCGGCTTGTCGAACAGCAAGAGACACGCGGCGTACCGCTTGATGATGCGATCCATCGGACAGCCAAACGGTTCGTTCTCGAGCCTGAGCAACTTACTCTCTGGTTAGAAAACGGAGGGGCGCTGATGCAACGCAAAACGCGCCGCACCAATCAGCAATTTAGCCGTGAAGAGAACCGCCATGACCGGCAACGCCGTGTTGCCTCAAAACACATCTATATGCCAGAACTGCACCGCTGCATGGCACCTCCTATCAAGCCGCATGTACTGAGAGAAGCAGGACAATTTTTTCATAGACTGCTTGATTGGCACCAGAAAGAACCCATCAAGGCCGAAGAGAGCTTGGTCACCTTGCGAAATCACATGCAGCGCAGCACCGGACACATCGTGCTCCCCGACGCAGAAGCGATCAATTGCGTACGTGAACTACTACGACCACTGCGCTGTTTTCAGCATACTTATCTAGTCGTCGAGGTAGCAGCAAATGCCAAGGCAAAACGCATCAAACAGCACTGGTCTGATGCGACCGATATTCCTCATAAACGCATTGAGCTGATACCTACGCCCTCTCCTTCGGGCCGTACTCGCGATTGGTATGGAAACGCCCATCTCAAAATCACTCGGGGTAGCTATAAAAGCCCGCAACAGCCGCTATGGGAAGCGGTGCGCTTCGCAGCATTTATGACAATGCTGGTACTGGGGCTGTGTGATGACGATGCGCAGGGGATATGCACAGCATGAATAAAACTATCCCCACCGGCTTTGCTAAAAGTGGGTGGGGATAAGTTGGATAGTGACTTGGAAGTCAGCGTCCGCTAGCCGTTTACTATCTCGTAACGGGTGATGAAACACAGCTTCTGGCTGGCAAAATTAGCCCAACGCACCGTTACTTGAAGACGCTGACCCATTTTAGGAGCCCCTCCTTTCAATACATGGCGGTCGGTTAAAAAGGCGCGGAGATTTCCTTTGATTCCGATTAAGTAGAGGGACCAGACCTGGTGATGCATCAACCATTCAGGCCCTTCCACACCGGCAACATATACCTCTCCAACAAATTGACGATCCGCTTCGCGGGTAGTGGTTTGCGATGTTACTGCCATGCTTGATCCTCCCAAGCCCAAAGCGTGCGCTCTAATTCCGCGAGAAGACGCGGAATCGCTTGGCGGTTAGCGTCAAGGCCAAGTTGTTGAAGAGTGCGCCCTACCCAGGTCGTTAGCGCATCAAGGTTGCTGTTCTCTTGCCCATCACCAAGCCACATCACGAGCGCGCAGCCAGAAGCTAAGCTAGTAGCGGCGGCCAAGGACTCCGCCAAACGGCGTTCAAGGCGCCGCTGAGATTGGTGGGCTGCCGTAACGCGCAGAGAGTGTTCGATATCGTCGCGGTTCAATTTTAGAGTATTGAGCTGTTTCATCGTCTTCTCCTAAGCGCGTTTCTGGTTAAGCATGCGCTCAAACGCAGAGCCGTCTTGGCGCGTTAGGTTGGGCACAAAGCGTGAGTAAACACGGAAAAGCATTTCCGTCGTGGTATGGCCCATCTGGCGTGCTATCCACTCGGGGCTCTCGCCTGCCGCCAACCATAATGTCGCCGCGGTATGGCGTGTCTGATAAGGCCGACGCTTATTCATCCCCAGTTCTTCTAGCAACGGATACCAGACGCGCTTAGTGACGTTATGATGCGATAGCGCGGTGCCTTTACGCGTAGTGAAGACCAGACCTGTCTTCCCCGTGACTTCAAACTGAGCCTTCAAGGCATCAAAGACCGGCTGCGACATATCAATCGCACGGAAGGAACCATCGTTCTTAGTTGGCACAACCTTGCCGTTCACCACCGCTTGATGTACTAGGATCTGACGACGGGAGAAGTCCACATGCTCCCAGGTTAAGCCGTCAATCTCGCCAGTCCGCATGCCAGTTAAGAAGCGCACGGTGTAGTACTGACGAAAATCGTCGCGGACATTACTGATGATCCGCTGCACCTCATCAAGGGAAAACGGTTCCACATCGGTACGTGGCACATTGAGCGATTTAATCCCGCGGTACGGTGAGCTAAACTCATAGCGGTCGGCGGCTTCATTCAACATCATGCGCAATGGCGTCATGATGTGGTTGATACGGCTAGCAGAGAGTTTCTTGCCGCTCCGGGTATTTACTTTGGCGAGTGACGCCCGGAACTCAAGAATTTCTGCACGGGTGATGCTGCCGACTTCCTTATGCCCTAACGCGGGCAAGATATGGCGATCCAGACACCCCTGCACGGTCACGATTTGCGACTCACGCCATTCGATCTCTTTCTCTGCAAACCACGTTTCAGCAAACTGATGCAGTAATGGCGTTGCTTGATAACCCCCTACAGCAGTCAGCGCCCGTTTGCTTAAGGTCTGTGCTCGCGGGCTATCCGGGAAGTAGCGTCCATAATCAAACGAGCCCAGCGTAATCTCAGCTTCAATTTTCTCCAGAATCCGCTCTAGCTTTTTCCGGTTAGCCGCCGTGTTATCCAGCGTTGTTTGTTCACGGCAGCGTTTGCCCAAATAACGAAAGTCAAAGTACAGCTTGCCTGTTTCTTTGCGCGCAGCAACTTTACCCATGGCACACACCTCCCCCAGCCATCGGCACGCCAAGGATTTCCTCCTTCGAGTGCAACTGCATGTCGCGCTCAATAGGCTCCCACAAATAAAGAATCTTACGGCCGCCAAACGGGCGGATATAGTGAATACCTTCCAGCAACACGTCGTCTTTTAAACGTTCGCGAATGGTGCGGGCATCGTATTTGATGCGCTCAGCAAGCTCGCCTGTCGTTAAGTAGTGAATAGACATCTTACGTCCTCTTTAGTGCATTTATGTAGCTTACACGCTACATAATAGGCATTAAAAAGAAGCTGTCAAGCGCCTTTTGTAGCTTTTACTCAACATAAGATGTGGGAAGCCAAAATACTTGATAAGATATAGCCAATTGAAAAAGGCCACTTCCATGATTAGATTTCGCTTAAAAGAGCTACTGGCTGAGAAAGGCTTCCAGGAAAATCGGCGAGTGACGCTTGATGAAGTGTCACAAGCGACAAGCATTCACCGAACAACACTCTCTAAAATTGCCAACCAGCGTGGCTACAATACGGGCACGGAAAATATTGATCGGCTATGTGAATATTTTGACTGTAAGGTCGACGACATCATTGAATATGTGCCTATGTCAGACAAACCAGAATCAATTGGATAAGCCAAAACTCAAGGAACAACCTTGATAGGGTAGGGAACGTGCTCCTGCGAACAGGGTGCCGTTCCCCCCTCCGAGCCGTGCGTGCAGCTTTCACTGCACACGGCTCTCCATGTTGTTACGAGGACTGTACCTGTTATCAGCTCCCCTTTGCTCAGCCTTTTCTGTAGATGCTATGTTCAGCACTCCTTTTCAGATTTCAGCCTGCTACTAGGCGTACCTAACTACGGCGGGTATGGGATCTACCAGCAATCCCAGCCACTTACGTGGCACTCCAATGTACCGTTTACACGGCGCACACTGCTCCCCTCCCTGAAGAGGGTGTCGCGAAAGGGATAAAGCCGTAAAATGATTCTCTTTTGCCTGGGAACTTACCGTGACGACCGCATGCATGCCCACGCCTTATGACAGGCAATTTTCGCTTTTTTAGGTGTCGCCTGCTTCGTCTATCCCATCCTCTCGCGTCACGGCAACCTCGTCGGGACAACGCTTTCTGCACGGAGATGCCACGGAGGGAGATCTACCTGGGCATGACAAAGCTTGAAGAGCACCTGAGGCAGGCCGGAGTTCGCGCTCCTTTCGTGTTGACCGACCTATTGGATACCCAGACCGGACACCCTTCGAGGATCGTTATGCCGCCACAGGACGTGCACCCTATTCGCCACGCGCGATCATGGGGCTGATTCTCAATGGGACCATACACGGGGTCTCACCTCATCAATGCGGGCGCTGGAACGGCTGGCACGTATCGACATGTGATGCATGTGGGTGACCGGAGGTATCGCTCCCGATCAATGGATGGGTATCACCCAAAAAAACGTGACCAAGCTTGTGACTCATAACGGCCAAAGGTCATTAAGAAGCAAGCGAGCGAGGAAGGTAGTATTAAGAATGTGGCCACGCGTTGGTCACAGGGTGGACACAGACAAAAAATAAGGGCTTACGAGTTAACGTAAGCCCTTGATATATATGGCGCGCCCGGCAGGATTTGAACCTGCGACCCTCGGCTTCGGAGGCCGATACTCTATCCAACTGAGCTACGGGCGCTTGTGGGTGCGTATCGTAACCGTGCGGGGCGGCTGTGTCCAGCCGCGAAGCGGTTTTGCGGGCTTGTTCAATTGACCCTTTTCCCTTCTCTAGTGCATGCTTTGGAAGCACTTCTGCACCTTAGAAAAATCGGGAACACAATAAAATGAAAACATTTGCACGTAGCACGCTGGCACTGGGCATCTCACTGGCGCTGGTGAGCGCCGCGAACGCCGCTGATTTTGCTGATATGGACCCTGTTACCCTGCGCCTGGCCCACGTGGTCAACGAGCAGGATGGTTTCCACATCGCTGCCACCAAGTTTGAAGAGCTGGTGGAAGAACGCACCGACGGCAAGGTCGATATCGAAATTTTCCCCAACGCCACCCTGGGTGACGAGCGCACGCTGCTGGAAGGCATGCAGATCGGCACCGTGGACATGGGCGTGATCACCAACGGGCCGGTGGCCAACTTTGTAGAAGAGATGGCGGTATTTGAACTGCCGTTCCTGTTCCCTTCCCCGGAAGCCGCTTACGAAGTGCTTGATGGCCCGATTGGCCAGGAGCTGCTTGATAAGCTTTCTGAAGTGAACCTGAAAGGCATGGCTTACGCCGAGCGCGGTTTCCGTAATCTGACCAACAGCGAGCGGGCGGTTAATACGCCGGAAGACCTGGATGGTCTGCGCATCCGCGTGATGGAAAACCCGGTTTACACCGATACCTTCCGCGAGCTGGGCGCCAACGCAATTCCCATGGCGTGGACAGAAGCGCTCACCGCCATGCAGCAGGGCACCATCGACGGCCAAGAGAACCCGGTCAACGTGATCCACTCGTTCAACCTAGATGAAACCCAGAACTACATGACGCTTTCCCGCCACACCTACGCCCCGGCGATTTTTGTGATGGGCATGCCTGTCTGGAACCAACTGCCGGAAAACGCCCAAGAGGTACTGCTAACGGCAGCACAGGAAGCGGCGGAGCATGAGCGCCAGGTGAATGCAGAGATGGAAAGCGAACAGCTGCAGGCCCTGCGCGATGCGGGCATGGAGATCAACGACGATCCCGATATGGAAGCCTTCCAATCCGCCGTGGCGCCGGTGTATGAGAAGTACGGCGAACAGTTCGGTGATTACCTGCCGCGCATTCAGGAGGCGCTCAAGTAAGTGACCACCACGACTCAACCGCTGTTAAAGCTGCTGCGTCGAATCGAGCGCGGGCTGGATGCCATCATCCAGCCCGTGGTCTTTGCGGGCATGGCGGCGCTGATTGGGGTGATTACCCTGCAGATCGTCTCGCGAGTGCTGTTCACCGCTGTCGGCTGGACGGAAGAGGTCGCCCGCTTTCTGCTGGTGTGGATTACCTTCCTGGCCGGCACCCTGGCATTCCAGCGCGGGCGACACATTGCCGTGACCTTTGTAGTGGACGCCCTGCCCGGCCGCCTTCGCCAAATCGCGCGCATTGCTGCCCTGCTGATTGTGTTGGCGTTTATGATCACGCTGATAGTGATCGGCTACCGCTACATGCAGGTGCAGAGTTTTCAAAAATCCGCCTCGCTGCGCCTCTCAATGACCTACGTCTACGCGGTGATGCCAATTTGCGCGGCGATCATGGCGTGGTACGCGCTGGTGGATATTATTGAACTGCTGCTGGGCGACGAGACGACACACGCTCAGGAGGAGCCGCTATGACGCTGCTGCTCTTCGGGCTGTTCTTCCTGTTTATGCTGCTAGGGGTGCCGATTGCCTTTGCGATTGGCGCCAGCACGCTGTATGCCCTGCATCAATCCGGCGTGCCGCTGATGGTGGTCACCCAGCAGATGTTCCAGGGCATCAACTCCTTTGCCCTGGTCGCAATCCCGATGTTTATTCTCGCTGGGGATTTGATGGCCCAGGGTAAGGTGAGCGAAAAACTGGTCAGCTTTGCCGATTCGTTAGTCGGCTTTATGCGCGGCGGGCTTTCCGTGGTCTCGGTGATGGCGGGTATGTTCTTTGCGGCGATTTCCGGCTCTGGTGCCGCGACCACGGCAGCGGTCGGTTCTAGTCTGGTGCCGGAGCTAAAGCGCAAAGGCTATGACCCGGCCTCGGCGGCCAGCTTGATCGCCGCCAGCGGCACGATTGGGGTGGTGATCCCGCCCTCGGTGCCGATGATCATCTACGCGGTGATCGCCCAGCAGTCGGTTTCCAAGCTGTTCCTCAACGGCTTTTTGCCGGGACTGGCGATGGGGCTGGGGTTGATGACCATTGCGATTGCCCAGGCCTACAAGCGCCAATACCCCAAGGGCACGCCGCTGTCGTTGGCCACCATTTGGCATACCTTTAAAGATGCCAGTTGGGGGTTAATGACGCCGGTTATTATTCTCGGCGGTATCTTCTCGGGGATATTCACGCCTTCAGAAGCGGCGGTCGTGGCAGTGAACTACGCCATGCTGGTGTCGCTGTTTGTCTATCGTGACCTTAACCTGCCCCAGATTTACAAGCTGCTGATTCGTTCGGCGATGACCACTGCAGTGATCATGCTGGTGATTGCGATGTCGGCGGTGCTGAGTTGGACGCTCTCCAGCTGGCAGGTGCCGGGGGCGATTGCCCAGGCGATGCTGTCACTCTCCACGAACCCTTACGTAATCATGCTGCTGATCGTCGGTATTATTCTGCTCACCGGGGTGTTTATCGAAACCGCCAGTGCACTGATTATCCTCACGCCGGTACTGTTACCGCTGGTGCTGCAACTGGGCATTGATCCGATCCACTTTGGCCTGATTATCGTGGTGGGGCTTTCGATCGGCATGATTACCCCGCCGGTGGCGATCAATCTCTATGTGGCCTCTTCGATTACCCAGCTGCCGCTGGAGCGCATTACCCGCGCCATCATTCCTTACCTGCTGGGGTTGATCGGGGTGTTGCTGCTGGTCGTCTATGTGCCGATCTTGTTGGGCTGGTCAGGCAGTTAGCCACACGCTTTCTGAGAGCGGTAAACGCAACGGGGCTTGCCACTTGGCAAGCCCCGTTTATTTACTGATGGCTAAGCAACCGTTAGAACGCTTCCCACTCATCCTCTGCCTGATGGCTAGATGACGGTTGTGACGAAGGTTTTGCAGCAAGCGCTGGGCGTTTCAGACCGCTGGCATTGCCGCGCTGGGAGGCAGATGGCGAGGCCAGCGCCTGATGCCGCTGTGTGGGCTCATCTTCACCTAACACAAAGGAGTTGATCAGCTGGTTCAGGTGCTCCGCATGACGACGCATGTTGGCGGCAGCGGTAGTGGACTCCTCCACCATGGCTGCGTTCTGCTGGGTCATGGTATCCATTTCAGCCACGGCGGTGTTGATCTGGCCAATACCGCTGCTCTGCTCCTTGGCACCGGCGCTGATCTCGCCGATCACATCGGTGACTTTCGCCACGCTGGAGACAATTTCGCGCATGGTGTTGCCCGCGTTGCGCACCAGCTCCGCCCCGGAGTGGGTGTGCTTCACAGAGGCATCGATCAGCGTGCGGATCTCTTTAGAGGCATCGCTGGAGCGGCTGGCCAGAATGCGTACTTCCTGGGCCACCACGGCAAAGCCGCGGCCATGCTCACCTGCCCTTGCGGCTTCCACCGAGGCGTTGAGCGCCAGGATATTGGTTTGGAAAGCAATCGAGTCGATCATGCTGATGATGTCGCTGATGCGCGATGCGGAGTCATTAATATCGCGCATGGTGCTTTCCACCTGCCCCATCGCGGTTTCACCCTCGCGGGCCACTTCTGCGGTGGATTGCACCAGCTTATTGGCCTGCTGGGCGTTGTCAGCACTGTGATTGACGGTGGAGGTGATCTCTTCCATCGAGGCAGAGGTTTGCTGCAGATTCGCCGCGGCTTGCTCGGTGCGGGTCGCTAGCTCTTCCGAGCTTTGCGAGATTTCGCCCGCCGCTTGATGCACGCTTACCGTGCTGCTGCGCACGTCACGTAGCGTATCCTGCATACGCGCTACAAAGGCGTTGAACTGGACGCCAAGGTCGCCGATTTCATCGCCGCTTTCTACTGCCAAGCGACGGGTTAAATCACCGCGCCCCTGGGCGATATCGTGCATCGCCGAGGCGGTACGCTTGATCGGTCCCAGTGTACGGCGCACAAAACCATACGCCACCAAGGCAATCACGCCGAATAGGACCAGCGCCAACAAGGATGAAATCATAATCGATTGGCGCAAATCGGCAGCCGCATCGGCTTCCAGCTCAGCCATGGATTGGTCAACGTCGGTAACATAAACGCCCGCGCCTACAATCCAACCCCATTTTTCCAGGCGATCAATATAGGAGTGTTTCTGTTCCGGCTCTCCGCTGCCAGGATATTCCCAGGGGTATTCATAAAAGCCACCGCCATCTTGGCCTACCTGGATAAAGTCACGCACGATGTAAGACCCATCAGGCGCTTGTAGTCCGCTTAAGTCCTGGCCTTCCCGCTCTTGGGAGTGCGGAAGTACCACGTTGGTGCCATCGTAGTCGTAAACAAAAATGTAGTTTTCACCCTCGAAGCGCATTGAACGCAGCATCTCAGCAGCGCGTTCCTTGGCTTCGCGGTCGTTGGCATCGGCGTCGTTGTAGATGGGCGCGATAGCGGTAGTCGCCATCTGCACAATGTCGCGCACCGAGGCTCGTCGCTCTTCAATCAATTGTTCGCGCTGTTCCACCAGCGCCTCACGGGTATCTTGGGTACTGCTAAAGACGTCAAACCCGACCAAGGCGACCGTGACCAACAAAAGCGGAAACAAAACCAGTATCAACACCTTGGTTTGCAAGCCAAGGCCTGACTTAGGGGGAGACGTATTAGAATGGATAGGCAGAGTGGGCATTGTGTGTCTTCCAGGTTCGATCTTGAGAAGGGTTTTAGCGTATAGACTAAGTCTATATCGACTGAAAGTGTGTCAACTTTAACCACTTTTTTAGCTTTTTTGCTTTATAGGCAACTATTTAGCTAAAAAACCTTCGCTCCATAACCTAGGTTAAGGTAAAAGCACACTGATCCATTCATGGTGGGGAAGTGGTGGTCAAGGATGGCCCGTTTTAGCAAGACGCTAACACATGTTCTTCGGTTGCCTTGATCTTTTCTACCGCCTGATCAAGGCGACCTTTTTATTGCTACTGTCTTTCTTCCCTTCTCTTAATAACCTCGTTATCTACTCTCGATCTAACATTTCCTGTCGTCCTTGTTATTTGCGCTTGTTACTTGCTTTTGTTACTTACTTGCGCCAGCAGCGTATCATGGCGCTAGCGTACAAGGAGAACGGCAAGCCATGGTTCAAAATTCCTCGTTTATTAGTGCTGCCCTGCTCCTGATCCCTAAGTTGGTACTCTTTGCTTGGCGTGTATTACGCAATTTTCTCAAAAACCACGGCATTCTACTGGCGGGCGGCGTGGGCTATAACATTTTGCTCTCTATCGTGCCGCTATTTGCGCTGCTCGTGGTGCTATTAACCCAAGTGGTCGATCAGCAGCATCTGCTCAACGTGCTGGCTATTCAGGCCCGCCACATGGCGCCCGCCCACGCTGAAGTACTGCTGGATGCCGTACGCAGCCTGCTTGAAACCCGTGATGTGATCGGCATTTTGAGCTTTCCTATTCTGCTACTGTTCAGCTCATTTGCCTTTCGCATGCTTGAAGATGCCCTAGCGATTATTTTCCATGCGCCGGATAGCCCGCATATCAAGCGCAGCGTGTGGGTGTCGGTGATGCTGCCTTACGCTTTTATGGTGGTTCTCGGGGCCGCACTAATGGTGTTAACCCTGGTCGTCACCCTGGCCAGTTCGCTCAATACGTTGGTCTTTTTATTATTCGAGCGCGAGCTGCCCTTAGCGGGGTTGTCAGAACCGGTGCTTAACCTAGCCAGTTTCATCGGCGTTTTCTTACTCTTCAGCGCCATCTACAAAGTGCTTCCGGTGGTCAAGATCGCTTTACACCGAGCGATAGTGGGTGGCTTCGTCGCGGCCTTAATGTGGGAGGGAGTGCGGCTAATATTGGTTTACTATTTCGTCAATCTGTCTTTCGTCAACGCTGTTTACGGCTCGCTGGCCACCCTGGTAATCGTGCTGATCAGCTTGGAAGTGGGCGCAATCATTTTACTGCTTGGCGCCCAGGTGATTGCCGAACTGGAGCGCAACACCCGCCTTGGTCTGCCATGGCACATCGACCCAAGCCGTCAGCCGGTTACCCGGGTTGATTGAGCAACTCTGGCGCGGCTGAGCTAGTCTTTAAAACGCTTACTGCAAAACGATGCTTAAAAATACAATGCTACAAGGGGTGAGAACGATGACGTTGTTCGATCTAACCGGCCGCACGGCGCTGATTACCGGTTCATCCGGCGGGCTGGGGCTTGCGATGGCTCGCGGGCTGGCGCAGTCAGGCGCTCAAATTATTATTCATGGGCGCAATCAGGACAAACTTGAAGCCGCACGCAAGACGCTCTCTGAGGAAGGCCATAAAGTGCTCACAACATCGTTTGATGTTGCTGACGAGGACGCCATTGAGCAGGCCCTTGAAGCACTGAAAAATGATGGAATCAGTATCGATATACTGGTCAATAACGCAGGTATGCAGCTCCGCCGCCCGCTGCTTGAGGTCGAACACGACCAATGGGATAAGGTCATCAACACGAACCTAACCAGTACGTTTCTACTGGGCCGTAATGTTGCTCGGCAAATGATTGAGCGCGGCAAGGGCGGCAAAATCATTAATATTGGCTCATTGATGAGTTCTGTTGCGCGGTCAACGGTGGGTGCTTATACGGCGTCTAAAGGCGGCGTTCGCCTGTTGACCCAATCCATGGCAGCGGAGTGGGCTGAACATGGCATTCAGACTAACGCTATCGGCCCAGGTTACATGATCACCGAAATGACCCAACCGCTGGTCGATGACCCAACATTCAATGATTGGCTCATTAACCGCACTCCTTCCAAACGCTGGGGCGTCCCTGAGGATCTTGTGGGAACGGTGGTTTTCCTCGCCTCTCCGGCGTCGAGCTACGTCAACGGTCAGATCATTTACGTCGACGGTGGGTTGCTGGCGGTTATTTAATCGCTTTCATACCAGCAGCTGCCAGTCGGACGTCCACAAAGACCGCCTTACATTTGGCGGTCTTTTGCATAGAACGTCGTTAAATAACATTCACCCAGCGGAAGCCGCAGCCCCTTCACTGCTCTGCGGGCGCCGCTCATCCAGCATTCCTTTGTCGAGAATAAAGCGGATGATCTCTTCAAGCCCTACTCCGTCATAAAGGTTGGTAAATACGAAGGGGCGTTCGCCACGCATTTTCTTCGAATCGCGTTCCATCACTTCTAATGAAGCGTGAACATACTCGGCGATATCGATTTTATTAATGATCAGCAGGTCAGACTTGGTGATACCCGGCCCACCTTTGCGGGGAATCTTGTCGCCTGCGGAAACGTCGATGACGTAAAGCGTCAGGTCGGAAAGCTCGGGGCTGAAGGTGGCCGAGAGGTTGTCACCGCCCGACTCGACCATGACCAGTTCCAGCTTTGGGTGGCGCGTCTGTAGCTCATCGATGGCGGCCAGGTTCATTGAGGCGTCTTCGCGAATCGCGGTATGTGGGCAACCGCCGGTCTCTACGCCCAAAATACGATCCGCCGGGAGGGCGTCGTGCTTGAGCAAAAAGTCGGCGTCTTCACGGGTATAGATATCGTTAGTGACCACGGCGATATCGTAGTAATCCCGCAGCGCTAAACAGAGCTGCTTGAGCAGCGCGGTTTTGCCGGAGCCTACCGGGCCGCCCACACCAACGCGTAAACAGTGAGTCATCGTTCTCTCCTCGTTAACTTCTAAGCTTTTCAATTTATGAGCTTTTTAACTTCTAAACAGGCGCGAATATTGCGTTTCGTGTAACGCACTGGCCAGGGCCAAGCCGGGCAGCACCGGGCCTAGGTCATCATCTTCCAGCGCTAGCGCTTGGTTAACGGCATCCACCAAGGCTGGGCGCAGTTGCTCGATCACGCGCTGGGCGGCGGTGTGCCCCAGCGGTAGCGCTTTACAGGCCACCGCCAACTGGTTCTCTAGCCACGCCCAGGCAAAGCCCAGCAGGGTTTGGCGCACAGAGACACCACGCAAGTGAGCCGTATAGGCAAACAGCGTCACATAGCCTGCCTGGGGCGGTAGCAAAGGCGTTAGTAAGTCTTCACTTGGCATTTGCTGATCGTTTGGCAATAACTCCAAGCTGCCCAGCAGTCGTTTAAGCGAGGCGCCTAGGCGGCTGTCTTCAGCGGCCAGCTCGGCGGTTTCCCGGGTGGCCGATAGCCACTCATCCCATGCGGCAATCGATGAGCTATCCGCTTGGTTGAATGCTTCATGCAGCCGCGCCAGCACGGGCAGCTCGCAGCGGGTTAGGCCATCTTCCAGTACGCCGCTTAACCACTCGGCAAGGCTCGCTTCATCGCGCACCCAGTCCAGCTCGAAGGCGCTTTCCAGCCCTTGAGAAAACGCAAAGGCACCAATCGGCAGCGCGGGGCTTACCAGTTGCATCAGCCCCAGCAGCGCCAGTTCGTCGCTTTGGCCTTCTAATGCGGTAAGCTCAGTGTGCATGGTGGTGCTCATGCGTGTGGTCATGATCGTGTGCGTGGTCGTGTGAATGATCGTGAGAATGGCCATGACCGTGGGAATGTGAATGCCCGCCGCCCACTTGGTTATAAGCGCCCGGTTCAGGGTCAAACGTGGCGTTGTGGTGCTCTAGTTCGGCACCCAGTAGCTCGGCGAGTTCTTCCAGCACGTGATCCGGCGGGAAGCGCACCCAGCCGCCTTTTTCATCTTCACCCAGCGCCAGCTGTACGTGGCGATTGCCCAGATGATAAGCCAGTCGCGCCAGGGGTAAGCCAGTACTCACTCGCGCGGTAACCACCGGCTCCACTGCCGCGCGGATACGCACGACTTCGCCGCTTTCGGCTTTCAGGCCTTCGCCGCTGCGCAATACCGGACCGCGATCCAGAAATAGACCCAGCTCGCGGCCACTATCGCTTTGGGCTTTTAAGCGCCCGCGAATGCGCAGCTCAAAGGGCAGCGTCAGCGTGTCGCTAGCGGCGCTCTCCTCCACTGGTCCTAAACGTTCTATCAGTTTTAGCATTGCTATCGTCCCTTCGCTATCTCTGCGGCTGTGCCGCGGGTAGACCTACGAGAGGGCGCTGTGAATACCTCCCTGTACGCTACTTTTGCCATCCATGGCAAAAGACCCTCTCTACGGCCTACCCCCGTCACTTCTACCTAATGGAATAGCCTCAATCAAAACAAGTGGTACCGCTGAGCCAGCGGGAGTTCGGTGGCGGGCTCGCAGGTTAAAATTTCGCCATCGCAGCGCACTTCGTAGGTTTGCGGGTCGACGGTCAAGTCGGGGCAGGCGTCGTTGAGCTTCATATCCTGTTTGCGCACTTGGCGCACGTTTTTACACGCCGCTAGTTCGCTGTTTAGCCCCAAGGTCTCTTTTATGCCTGCATCCAAAGCGGCCTGGCTGACAAAGCTGAGCCGGGTTTGGCTCGCTGCGCGGCCAAAGGCACCAAACATATAGCGGTAATGCACCGGCTGCGGCGTGGGAATCGAAGCATTGGGGTCGCCCATGGGCGCTGCCGCAATCATGCCGCCTTTGATCATCATCGCCGGTTTCACGCCAAAGAAGGCCGGTTTCCACAGCACTAGATCCGCCAGTTTACCGACTTCGATGGAACCCACTTCATGGGCGATGCCGTGAGTGATCGCCGGATTGATGGTGTACTTGGCGATATAGCGCTTGGCGCGCAGGTTGTCGGCGCCTAGGGCTTCGTCTTCTGGTAAGAAGCCGCGCTGCACCTTCATTTTATGCGCCGTTTGCCAAGTACGGCAGACCACTTCACCGACCCGCCCCATGGCCTGGGAATCCGAAGCGATCATCGAGATCACGCCCAGGTCATGCAGAATATCTTCCGCGGCGATGGTTTCACGGCGAATGCGCGAATCGGCAAAGGCCACGTCTTCGGGGATATTGGGGTCAAGGTGGTGACACACCATCAACATATCGAGGTGTTCGTCGATGGTATTGACCGTGTAGGGCCGCGTTGGGTTAGTCGACGATGGCAGTACGTAGGGTTTGGAACAGGCGGTGAGAATATCCGGTGCGTGACCGCCGCCCGCGCCTTCGGTGTGATAGGTGTGAATGCAGCGCTCTTTGAACGCGGCCAGGGTATCTTCCACAAAGCCTGATTCGTTCAGGGTATCGGTGTGGATCGCCACCTGCACATCGTAGGCATCCGCCACGTTCAGGCAGTTATTGATCGAGGCGGGTGTGGTGCCCCA
This sequence comes from Vreelandella indica, assembly GCF_037070225.1. NCBI lineage: Bacteria > Pseudomonadati > Pseudomonadota > Gammaproteobacteria > Oceanospirillales > Halomonadaceae > Vreelandella > Vreelandella indica. The sequence goes on along the minus strand of NZ_JBANSO010000006.1, from coordinate 151,392 downwards.
GTCTTCGTGCAGCTTGAGGCCCATGGCGCCCGCTTCTAGCTGCGCTTCCAGTGCTTCCGGCAGGCTGGCATTACCTTTGCCTAGCAGGCCAATATTCATCGGCAGGTCGTCCACCGCCTGGAGCATTTTGCCAATGTGCCAAGCGCCTGGCGTGCAGGTGGTGGCGTTGGAACCTGTCGCCGGGCCGGTGCCACCGCCGAGCATGGTGGTCACACCGCTCATCAGCGCTTCTTCGACCTGCTGGGGGCAGATAAAGTGGATGTGAGAGTCGATGCCGCCTGCAGTCAAGATCTTGCCTTCGCCGGAAATGATTTCGGTACCGGGGCCAATCACGATCTCCACATCGGGCTGTACGTCGGGGTTACCCGCCTTGCCAATCGCGGCGATGCGACCTTTCTGAATACCCACGTCGGCTTTGACGATGCCCCACCAGTCCAGAATCAGCGCATTGGTGATTACCGTATCCATCACCGTGTCGTCAGCGCGCTGGCTTTGGCCCATGCCGTCGCGGATGACCTTGCCGCCACCGAACTTCACTTCATCACCATAATGGGTGGCGTCTTTCTCGACTTCGATCCACAGCTCGGTATCGCCCAGACGAACGCGATCGCCCACCGTGGGGCCGTACATATCGGCGTAGGCTTGCCGGCTGATCTTGTTGGTCGGCTTCATTGTTTATCCCCCTCTAGCGCGCCCATCACATCACCCCGGAAGCCGTAAATTTCGCGCTTACCCACAAAGGGAATCAGCGTGACTTCCCGGGTTTGGCCGGGCTCAAAGCGAATCGCTGTGCCGGCGGCCACATCCAGGCGAAAGCCTCGGGATTTGTCGCGATCGAACACCAGCGCTGGGTTGGCTTCGGCGAAGTGGTAGTGGGAGCCGATCTGAATCGGGCGGTCGCCTGTATTGGCCACTTCGACACTAATTCGCTCACGCCCCACACACAGCTCAATATCACCCTCTTTTAATTGGTACTGTCCTGGAACCATTGGGCCGGGAATCATGATGCTCTCCTGGTTGCTGACAACTAGTTGATAGGTGTGTGGACAGTGACCAGCTTGGTGCCGTCGGGGAAAGTGGCTTCGACCTGCACTTCGTCGACCATCTCGGCGACGCCCTCCATCACATCGTCACGGCTAAGAATCTCGCGGCCGTAGCTCATCAAATCAGCCACACTGCGGCCATCCCGGGCGCCTTCCATAATCTCGAAGCTAATCAGCGCCACCGCTTCGGGGTAATTCAGCTTCAACCCGCGTGCCTTACGTCGCTCGGCCAGTTGAGCAGCGGAAAAAAGAAGCAGCTTGTCTTTGTCTCTTGGGGTTAATTCCATGGGGCGTTTCTCCAGCAATCTATTCGATTAGGTTAACCAAATACGCGGTGTGTGGGCGTCTCGCTCGATCCATAGGGGGCGCAAAAGTTGCCAAGCCTGTTCGCATAATGCCCAGGCTTCATTACGCGCGTTACCTAAGTAGCGTAATAGCAGCACGCCATGGCGGACGGTCACCGCCCAGCGTGCGTTATCCGGCAGCGCTTCACGCAAGGCTTCAATCGCCGCAGGCGCGTCGGCAATCCCCACCGCCCAGAGCGTGGCCTGCACCGTGGCGCCACCCTGCCCCCAGCGCCCAGCAAAGCGTGGGTGAAGTGGGTCTAACGGTTGGCGCTCTAACCACAGCGGCTTGCCGTCCAGGGTTAAGCGGAAGTGCTGCTCAATGCGTCCAGAAACATAGGGTAAGTCGCTGGCGGGGCGGCCCAGCGCCATCACTTCCCAGCCCAGGCATCGGGCACTGCCGTGAAGATCAATTTGGGTGCGCTGCTCGCCCTTGGAGCCATCAAAGGCGATAGTCTCCTGGGGCAGCCATTCCAGAGTGGCGCCATCTTCAACGCTTAACCGGGTGTACTGAGCCCACGCCACGCCCTGGCTGTCGGCTTTGTAGAGTTTATTGGCGGCAGGCGTTGTGAGTAGCGCATGGGCACCACCCTCGACATGGGCGTTAATGGTGAGCGCATCGCCGCTGACCAAACCGCCCGGTGGATGCAGCACGTACACATGGCACGCCTCACCGCGCCCTTCTGGGTAGAACGGCCGCTGCACCCGCAGCGGCCCCTGGTGGCGCGCCTGCACCATGCGGGTAACGCCATCGCGCTGGGCAAACCGCAGATCTAGCGATGCCGCCCAGTGGCGGCCCTGGTCAAAGCGGTGGCCGGAGGCAAGGGGAGATTTTGCGATATCGCATAGCATCATAATTAGCTATCGCTTCCTGTCAGTAAGCCATTCGCTAATGAGTGCAATTAATGCGCCAAAATGGTGAAAAGCAGAGTGCAGTGCCATTCATAAAACTAACACTGCGTTTTGTTAGCTGCACAAACTAAAAAAATGCACCAAAAAGGGGCGGAATTGCACTTAAAAGCACCATGCAAGGGCGCCACTATTCGTGCTCTTGACGAATGTGTCATCAACCTGTATATCATTTGATAGATAAAAAGACATCAAATGGAAAACACTATGGATATCCATTTCACTCAATATCAGCCCACTAAAGCCGTGGCCTCTGGCTATTGGCAGCAGGTTGGTCTTCCTGCTCGCGGCCGTAAGCTGCATGAATTGCTACATGCAGGCGTGGAATATCGTGTTTACCCCCAGCTTGCTAAGGTGTCAGGTATTGAGCAGAAGGCGCTGGCGCGCTATGTGGATATCCCTTCCGCCACGCTAAGCCGTCGCGCCAAGTCGGGCCGTTTCAAGATGGCAGAGAGTGATCGGCTGTATCGCTTTGCCGAGCTTTTCAAGGCAGCGCTGGACCTGTTCGAGGGTGACGCGGAGGGCGCCCGTGCCTGGCTGCTCAAACCCAATGCCGGGCTAGGCGGGCGCCGCCCCGTCGAAATGAGTGCCACCTCGGCGGAGTATCAAACGGTACTGAACCTGATCGGGCGGTTGGAGCACGGGGTGTCGGTATGAGCGAGGTCACCGCTTACCGGCTGGTGAAGCGCAAGTTTCAGGAGAGCGCGTTTGATGGCGAGGGTGCACGGCTTTACGGAGGGCGCTGGAACAGCCCAGGCAATGCCTGTGTGTATGTGGCAAGCTCCGAGTCGTTGGCGCTGCTGGAAATCATGGTGCATCTGGAAAGCTATCGACTGCTCAACGCCTATGCGCTACTGCGCCTGACGCTACCCACCGAGAGCATTCTCAGCGTTGGCGTAGAGGATTTACCCGAAAACTGGCAGGAAGCGCCCGCGCCTGCTGAAACGGCTGATCTAGGCGATGGCTGGCTGGCATCTGGCCAGAGTTTAGCGCTGGCGCTGCCCAGTGTGGTGGTACCAAGAGAGCTTAACTACATGCTCAACCCGGCCCACCCCTTATTCGAGCAAGCCATGGCAACAGCCGAGGCACTGCCATTTCAACCCGATCCAAGACTTTGAACCGGGTGTGGGTAACTTAAACAGTTCTTAGCAGATTCCAAAGGCGCGTTAATAGCCCGTCTTACGTTTATTCCCGCAATACTCAGAAACCCTTTTCAGCTCACCTCAGCGTCTGTTATCCGCTTGACATTGCATGAGTAGCGTCACAAACTTAGCCAAGGCTATACTTCTTTCATTAAGACAATCAGTTTACACAAAGCAATTTTAACCCATCTACCTCATGACGAGTCTGGAGCTACATAATGGCAACAAAATATGCCGTGATTCTATTGGGTACGCTTCCTTTAAGTGCATTGGCAACTGCCGATAAAACGCCCTTAAACGTGGTGGCAACGATTGGGATGATTGCAGATGTAGCGCAGGAAGTAGGCGGCGAATGCGTTAATGTGGAAGCCATGATGGGCCCCGGCGTAGACCCCCATCTGTATCAGGCAAGCGCTAGCGACGTAGCCTTGCTGCGGGGCGCCGAACACATTCTCTATTCAGGCTACTCATTGGAAGGACAGCTGGGGAGCGTGCTGGAGAATTTCTCGGCACGAACACCCACGCTTGCCGTGGCGCCCGCTTCCATTGATCCGGCGTCGTTGATCACCGCTCAGGATGTCTACGGGGTCGACCCCCACCTGTGGATGGATGTCTCTTTATGGGCCCAAACACTGCCCACCCTGAGCGATGCATTTAGCGAAGCACGCCCTGAGTGCGCCACGACGATTGAAACCAATACCGAGCGTTATCAAGCTCAGTTACTAGCCTTGCATGACTGGGTTAAAGAGAGCATTGCCAGCATCCCCGAAGAGCAGCGTATTCTCGTCACCGCCCACGACGCTTTCAGCTACTTTGGCCGTGCCTATGACATTGAGGTAGAAGGGATTCAGGGCATCAGTACCGAAACCGAAACCGGGATCGCCGATATTCGCAGCATGGCGGATAGCGTTGTTGCCCGTAACGTGCCCGCCATATTTGTCGAGAGCACCATCAACCCGCGCACCATTCAGGCAGTGATCGATGCCGCAAGGCAGCAAGGCCATGATGTGACCATCGGCGGCCAGCTTTATTCCGACGCCATGGGCGATGAAGGCACGGTAGATGGTACCTATATGGGCATGATCTACCGTAACACCCAGCACATTGTCGAGGCGCTAGGCGGTTCCTTGGCGCCGCTGCCAAAGGCACTGGATGACTGGGCCAGCGAGTGGCAACTCACTCAATAAGCATTCGATAAGGCAGTGCATCCATGGCGACATCCGACCTTACAGACACCGCTCTGAGCATTAAAAACCTGACGGTGAGCTACCATAACCAGCCCGTGCTTTGGGATATCGATCTGGATATCCCCGCCGGTGTAATGGCGGGCATTGTTGGCCCTAACGGGGCGGGCAAGAGCACGTTGATCAAAAGCCTGCTGGGGCTGGTGCCGTCGTTGTCAGGAGAGGTGATGGTGCATGGGCGACCCTACGCCACGCAGCGTAAACGGGTGGGCTACGTGCCCCAGCGCTCAAGCGTTGACTGGGATTTTCCCACCACTGCACTGGATGTGGTCACCATGGGGCTTTATGGGCGTTTAGGTTGGCTCAAAAGACCGGGGCGCAAAGAGCGCCATGAGGCGCAGGAAGCACTTGAGATGGTCGGTATGAGTGCCTTTGCTGAGCGCCAGATCAGCCAACTCTCAGGTGGCCAGCAGCAGCGCGTATTTTTAGCCCGTGCGCTGGTGCAGCAAGCCGATGTGTATTTTCTTGATGAACCCATGGCGGGCGTCGATGCCACCACCGAGCGGGCCATTATCGATATCCTGCGCCGCCTGCGCGATGCGGGCAAGACGCTGATTGTGGTCCACCATGATCTGCAAACGGTTCGCACCTACTTTGACTGGCTACTGCTACTCAACGTGCGGGTCATCGCCAGCGGCAAGGCCGAGGAGGTGTTCAAGATCGATCACCTACGCCAAGCTTACGGCGGCCAAATCGCGCTACTTGATGACAATGAATCGTTAATGTTTTCCGCCTCAAAGGTGAAGTAACCCATGGCGTGGCTTGAGCTTTTATCTGACTACACCTTTCAGAATGTCGTCATTGGCGCCTCACTGCTGGGGCTGATTAGCGGCCCGCTGGGCTGTTTTGCGGTGCTGCGTCGCCAAAGCCTGCTGGGAGACGCAATCTCCCACGCCGCCCTTCCCGGCATCTGCTTAAGCTTTATTATCACCGGTAGCCGCGATATTGGCGGGATCATTATTGGCTCACTGATCACCGGTTCCGCCGCCGCGCTGATCATGCTGATGCTGACGCGTTTGAGCCGCCTCAAAACCGACGCAGGTCTGGGCGCCTGCCTGAGCATCTTTTTTGCCGTGGGCATTGTGCTGCTCACCTATATCCAGGGCACCAATAACGCCTCTCAGGGTGGTCTTGAGGCCTTTCTGTTCGGCCAGGCCGCCGCGACGCTGCGCTCCGATTTATGGGTGATGGGCAGCATTACGCTGGTCACGCTGCTGCTGCTTGCCGCCTTCTGGAAACAGGCCAAGCTGGTCACCTTTGATGCGGAGTACGCCCGCACGCTCGGCATGCCTACCACCGTGATTGAAGCATCGCTCACCGCTATGGTTGCGCTAGCGGTCGTGGTCGGCCTGCAGATGGTCGGTGTGATTTTGATGGCCGCCATGATCGTGGCACCCGCGGCCGCCGCGCGACAATGGAGCCGCCACCTAGGCGGCATGCTCACCATCGCCGCAGGCGTCGGTATTGTCAGTGGTGTTTCAGGGGCGACCATCAGCACCCTGTCGCGTGGCCTGGCAACCGGCCCGCTGATTGTCCTTACCGCAACCGCCATCGTGCTTATATCGTTGGCATTGGCACCTGGACGTGGCCTGCTATGGGGCATGATAAAGCACTATCGCCAGAAGTCAGCGCTGCAGCAACAGCAGCTGCTTTATGCGCTGTACAAACACTCGGCCGATCCCTCACGCGCTTCCTCAACACTTGGGTCACGCCGGATGTTCAACAAGCTTAAGCAGCAAGGCTACCTAACCCGCTCTCTACGCGGTGCTACCCCAAGCGACGGCGGCTGGGGGCTAACGGCACAGGGCCAGGCGGAGGCTAGAAGAGTGGTCGCGGCCTTTGAGGAATTAGCATCATGATGGCAGAGCTACTGACCACAACTGCCCTGCCCATTATACTAGTGGGCGCGATGGTAGGCATCGCCTCCTCGGCGGTGGGCACCTTTTTAGTGCTGCGCGGCAACAGCATGTTATCCGACGCAATCAGCCATTCGATTGTGTTTGGCATCGTTATCGTCTGGCTGCTGACCAAGCAGCAGAGCGGGCCGGTACAATTGATCGGGGCCGCCCTCACCGGGCTGTTGACCGTCCTGCTCACCGAAGCCTTGGCGAGCACCAAACGGGTCAAGCAGGATACCGCTATCGGGCTGGTCTTCCCGGCCCTATTCTCGATCGGCGTGCTGCTATTGAATATTTATGCCAATGATGTGCATATCGACACGCATACTGTGCTGCTCGGTGAGATCGGTTTTGTCTGGCTGGATACCCTCGACATCTTCGGCCTGCCCATCCCCCAGGCGCTGGTATCGATGAGTGTGATGACGGTGCTCAACTACGCGTTTATCGGGCTCTTTTATAAGGAGCTGAAGCTGGCCACCTTCGATCCGGCGCTGGCCAAAACGTTCGGTTTTATGCCCTCGATTCTTTTCTATGTGCTGCTCATGCTAACAAGCTCCACTGCCGTGGCGGCCTTTGATGCAGTGGGTGCAGTACTGTTTATCGCCTTTGCTATTGTTCCCGCCTCCGCCGCCTATTTGCTGACCGACCGGCTGTGGATGATGTTTATCATCGGTGCGCTAATTTCTATCGCCTCGAGTATTTCTGGCTACTACCTCGCCGTGTATCTCAACGTCTCCATTGGCGGCATGATGGCCGTCATGACCGGCGTATTCCTGATCCTCGCCTTTCTGGCAGGGCCACGCTACGGCGTAATTACCCAACTGGTCAAACGCCAACGGGCACGTCAGGCGCCGGTGGAGCCGCCGCCCAACATTTGAAGCCCAGCTTTTGGAAACACGGCTCATCTGCGCGCAAAAAAGCGACCGCCTTTCGACAAACGCTTGGCCAGGCAGGCGGTAACCGGGTGTGGATAACTCAAACCGTCAAGTGCTGCTTGATCAGCTCATTGGAGAGCTCACCGATCTCGCCTTTAGCGACTGGACGGCCGCGATCCATAATTACAAAGCGGTCAGCGTACTTGCGGGCGAAGGGTAGCTTCTGCTCCACCAGCAATACGGTTAAACCATCCTCGTTGATCAACTGGCGAATCACCTGCCCAATCTGGGCGACGATATTGGGCTGAATGCCCTCCCCCGGTTCGTCCAAAATCAGTAGCTTGGGCTCAATCACCAGCGCACGGCCAATAGCCAACTGCTGCTGTTGACCACCGGATAGATCACCGCCACGGCGGTTTTTCATCTCCTTGAGCACTGGGAACAACTCGTAGACCCGCTCGGGAATCTTTTTCAGCCCGTCGCTGCGGGCGGCAAGGCCGGTGCGCAAATTCTCCTCTACAGTCAGCAGCGGAAATATCTGCCGCCCTTGGGGCACGTAGCCAATCCCCAACCGCGAGCGCGCTTCAATGGCTTTTTTAGTCAGTTGGATCTCGCCAGTCTCGGCGGTGTAGCGCAGCTCACCGCTTTTGACCACCACTTCACCCATTACGGCTTTCAGCAGCGTGGTTTTACCCACGCCGTTGCGCCCCATCACGCAGGTGCACTGCCCGGCGGGCACTTCAAGGTCTAAATCCCACAGGGTGTGGCTTTCGCCGTAGAACTGGTTGAGCTTTTCAATGGCTAGCATTAGGCGGCCTCCTCGTCATCGGCACCCAGATAGACCTCGATCACTTTAGGGTCATTGGAGACTTGATCCATGGTGCCTTCCGCCAGCACGCTGCCTTGGTGCAGCACGGTCACTTGGCGAGCAATCGAACGCACAAAACCCATATCGTGTTCCACCACCACCACCGACTGCTTGCCTGCCAGGCCGGTGAGCAGCTCGGCGGTGCGCTCCATCTCTTGCTCGGTCATACCCGCCACCGGTTCATCCACCAGTAGTAGACGCGGGCGTTGCATCAGCAGCATGCCAATCTCCAGCCACTGCTTCTGGCCGTGGGAAAGAATGCCCGCAGGCTGATGGCGGAGCGCCGTCAGGCCTGTGGTTTCCAGCACTTCATCGATGCGGTCTTTGATCTCGCCGGTCATGCGGGCAGTTAGGGTGGGGAAAATACGCTTGTCGGCGGCCATGGCCAATTCCAGGTTTTCAAACACCGAGAGCGCTTCGAATACCGTCGGCTTTTGAAACTTGCGGCCAATGCCCAGGCTGGCGATATCGGGCTCGTTCATATGCAGCAGGTTGTGGCGGCTGCCGAACCATACGCTGCCGCTATTGGGTCGGGTTTTGCCGGTGATGATATCCATCATGGTGGTTTTGCCCGCCCCGTTGGGGCCGATAATGCAGCGCAGCTCACCGTCGTTGATAGTCAGGTTGAGATTATTGATGGCTTTAAAGCCATCGAAGCTGACGGTGACATCTTCCATGTAAAGAATCGGCCCGTGGCGAACGTCCACCGGTGAGGCCTGAGGCGCCATGAAATCGAACACCCGGTCACGCTGGGACAGCGATTGCAGCAAACTCATGCGGAGGCCTCCTTGGACGTGTGTTGATGGTCAGGATCCGTCGTTTGATCCTCGCGCTTACGGCGCTTGAGATAGCGAAACAGCCCGGCCACCCCCTTGGGCAGAAACACCGTGACCAGTACGAACATCGCGCCCAGGGCAAACAGCCAGGCATCGGGCATGACACCGGTAAAGATGGTTTTGGCGTAGTTGACCAAAATGGCGCCAATCACCGCGCCATACAGCGTGGCGCGACCGCCCAGTGCGACCCACAGCACAATCTCAATGGAGAAAATCGGCGAGAATTCGCTGGGATTGATGATCCCCACTTGTGGCACGTAAAGCGCCCCGGCCAGGCCCGCCAGCATGGCCGATACCACAAACACAAACAGTTGAAAGCGCTCGACCCGGTAGCCGAGAAAGCGCGTGCGCGCTTCGGCGTCGCGAGTAGCCACGCTGACCCGGCCCAGCTTGCTGGTGACAATCGCACGGCAGAGGATATAGCCCAGCGCCAGCGCAACGCCAGTGGCGAGGAACAGCCCTAACCGCGTGGCGTCGCTGCGTAAATCAAACCCAACGATTTCGCGGAAATCGGTCAGGCCGTTATTGCCGCCAAAGCCCATTTCATTGCGGAAGAAGGCTAGCATCAAGGCAAAGGTCAGCGCCTGAGTAATGATCGATAGATACACCCCGGTAACCCGTGAGCGGAACGCCAAGAAGCCGAAGACCAGCGCCAGCAACCCAGGCGCCAGCATTACCATGGCAAAGGCGAACCAGGCCATATCGAAGCCGTGCCAGAACCACGGCAGGCTGTCCCAGTTCAGGAACACCATAAAATCGGGCAGCACCGGGTGGCCGTAGGTGCCACGGTCACCAATTTGGCGCATCAAATACATACCCATGGCGTAGCCGCCGATGGCAAAAAAGGCGCCGTGCCCCAGGCTTAAAATGCCCAAATAGCCCCACACCAGATCCACCGCCACGGCAAGCAACGCGTAACTCAGGTACTTCCCAAACAGGTTGACGGTATAGGCACCCACATGCAGCGGATTCCCCGGTGGCACCGCCACGTGCAGGAGTGTGACCAGCGCCAGCGCGGCCAGTAGCACACCCAGAAATATCTGCGTGGAGCGTTCACTGAAGGGTCGTGTTAGCCAAAAATTCGTCGATGATTCGGTCGTTAGTGACATCGTTTAGCCCTCCGCAGCCCGGCCCTTCTGCGGGAAGAGTCCACGCGGGCGTTTCTGAATGAATAGGATGATGAAGACCAGCACGATGATCTTGGCCAGTACTGCGCCTGCCCAAGGTTCCAGCACTTGGTTGATGACACCCAGCGATAGCCCGGCCACCAGCGTGCCCCAGAGATTACCCACGCCGCCGAATACCACCACCATGAAGGAATCGATGATGTAGTTCTGCCCCAAGTTAGGGCCGACGTTGGTAAGCTGGGAAAGCGCGACACCGGCAAGCCCGGCCACACCGGAGCCCAGCGCAAAGGTCATGATATCAACGCGAGTGGCACGAATGCCCATGGAGCGCGCCATGGCGCGGTTCTGGGTGACAGCACGTACCTCTAGCCCCAGCCGTGTACGGCGCATAATCAGCATCAGGCCGGCAAACACCACTAGCGCAAAGCCGAGCACAACCATGCGATTGAGCGTCAGCGACAGCGCATCGTTCACTACCAATGAACCGCTCATCCACTCGGGGGTGATGACGGTACGGTTGAGTGGAGAAATCACCGTGCGCACCAACTGCTGCAAAATCAGGCTGATACCAAAGGTTGCTAGCAGCGTCTCCAGCGGGCGGCCTTTTAGGAACTGAATCACGCCGCGCTCGATCGCCACGCCTGCTAAGGCGGCAACCATAAAGCCAGCGGGAATCGATAGAATCAACGCCAAGCCCGGCTGGCCGGGCAGCAGTTGCTGCATCGCCCAGGTGGTGTAGGCGCCCAGCATCATCAGCTCGCCGTGGGCCATGTTGATCACGCCCATGACCCCGAAGGTGATCGCCAAGCCAATGGCGGCCAGCACCAGTACCGAACCAAGGCTCAAGCCGAAATAGAGGGTTTCCAGGCCGCGATTGAGCTTGAGCTGCTGCTCGATGCCCGCCAGGGAAGCGGCAGCGGCATTGGCGACGATGGGATCATCGCTATTGGCTGCCCGGCTCAACGCCACGCGAGAGCGGGGGTGAAGACTGCCGTCCAGCGCTTCAACCCCAGCCATTTCACCCGCTTCAGCGCGGTAGATCGCCACGGCTTGAGTTAGCCGGTAGCGCACCTGCTCGTCCTCTTCCTGTTCGATCAAGTCATCAAGCGTGGGCACCAGCTCACCGTCTACTTCACCTAACAGGCGCTCGGCTGAGGTGCGACGGCGCTCCACATTAGGCGAGTAGAGGTCAACGACCGCGATGGCACTGCGCAGCTGATTGCGCAGGTTGTTGTTAATGCCGATACGCTCCAGGTCACGTCGGGACATCTCGCCCAGCGCTTCGCCGGTCAGTACATCGGCTACCGGCCAGTCGCGGCCGCGGTTTTCCAATACCAGTACAAAGCGGCCGTCTTCGGTGCGCTGTAGGCGGCCATCCAGCAAGGCCTGCAACCAATCACGAGCGCGCTCATCGTCACTTTGCAAAATCGCGGTAATGGCTTCGCCTTTGGCGGTGTAAGACTCAACGTCCAGTGCTTCTAGCAATTCAAGGGCGGCACTGTCGTTAGCGCCCGTATTGTCAGAACCAGAGTTGTTAGCGGTGTCTGTTTGTGCCTGCGCGGTGAGGGTGGCCCCCAACAGCAGGAAGCAGAGCAGCGCCAAGGAAAGGAAACGCCTCATGGGGTTCTTCCTTTGGTTATTAAAAACGGTTATCTAAGAGGGAAAGATAGCGTGCTCCTTGCCGCGCCAACCATCGAACCACGGCGCGGCAAGGGAGTTTATGTCTTACTCAGCGAGTGCCGCTTCGGCTTCTTCTGCTGCGGTGCTGCCACCGCACGAGCCGTTCACGACGTTGAAGTTGCCGCACTCCATCGGCTTGCGCCAATCGGCAATCAGGTCACGCGAGCCAGGCAGGTAGTCAGACCAAGCATCGCCCGCCACGGTAGACGGCGTCTGCCACACGATGTCGAACTGGCCGTTGTCCTGAATTTCGCCAATCAGCACCGGCTTGGTGATGTGGTGGTTGGGCATCATCGCCGCATAGCCGCCGGAGAGGTTCGGCACGGTCACACCGATAATGGCGTCTTTAACGGTATCGACGTCCGTGGTGCCCGCTTTGCGAACCGCTTCGGCCCACATGTTGAAACCAATGTAGTGTGCTTCCATCGGGTCGTTGGTCACCGCCATATCGTCGCCGGTGTACTCAATCCAGGCATCGATAAAGTCGTAGTTGTCGTCGTTATCGACGCTCATGAAGTAGTTCCAGGCAGCCAAGTGGCCCACCAGCGGCCCGGTATCAATACCGGTGAGCTCCTGCTCGCCCACGGAGAAGGCGATGACCGGAATATCGGCAGCATCGATGCCCTGGTTGGAAAGCTCGGTGTAGAACGGTACGTTGGCGTCGCCGTTCACTGTCGAGATCACCGCGGTCGGTTTACCCTCTTCACCGAAACGGCGAATTTCGGCCACGATGTTCTGCCAATCGGAGTGACCGAAGGGCGTGTAGTTGACCATGATGTCCTCATCCGCGATGCCGTGTTCATCCTTGAGGAACGCTTCGAGGATACGGTTGGTGGTGCGCGGGTAGACGTAGTCGGTACCCACCAGCGCAAAGCGCTCGATACCCACTTCGTTGATTAGGTATTCAACCGCAGGAATCGCCTGCTGGTTAGGCGCCGCGCCGGTGTAGAAGACGTTTTCAGAAGACTCTTCGCCTTCATACTGCACCGGGTAGAACAGTAGACCGTTAAGCTCTTCGACAACGGGCAGTACCGATTTACGCGATACCGAGGTCCAGTTACCGAAGATGACATCAACCTCTTCCTGGGCCAGCAGCTCACGGGCACGTTCGGCAAACAGCGGCCAGTTGGAAGCAGGATCAACCACCACGGCTTCTAACTGACGGCCTAGCAAACCACCAGCTTCATTCTGCTGTTCGATAAGCATTTCGACGGTGTCTTTCAGAACAGTTTCGCTAATCGCCATGGTGCCAGAGAGGGAGTGCAGGATACCGACTTTGATCGGGTCATCGTCTTGGGCGATGGCCTGGGTGCTGGCCCCCATGACCGCGGCGGTAAGTAGCGCGGTGGCGAAACGGCCACTTGAAAGGTATCGTTGCGGGTGTGTCGAGCGTTTGAGAGTGTTCATTGTTAATCTCCTTGCACCCCTTATGAGTGGGGCTTGATGGTTGGCTTCGTACTTGGGGTTGTTGTGTTAGCTCCCCAATACGTCCACTAGCCCTTAACACCTGCAAGGGATGCGCCAGATTGGCACAACGCCCACTTATAGTTAACGAATCAGCCACTTAGTTATCTTAAAATATTCCTAATTATCGTCAAACGCACCAATATAAAGCGCAAAGCTGTTATTAGAGCACCTTAACAATGCACCAATAAGAAACACTGCACCAACTCGGTACTTAGATTAGTCTTATACAATTTAGAAACTTTATACTTACTCTTTAGTTACAAAAAGCAGTAGAAAAAAGCCTGACCATCTTTCAGAGGTACTACTTATAAAAACGGGGCGCCGACTTTCGTCGGCGCCCCGTTGCTCAAGATTGACCTCTTAAGTATCAATCGCTTTCAGGCGAGCCTGAAGAGGGTATTTTTCCCTTCATCCCACGACGTAGGAGAGGACCCACAATATAAGGCAAGATCAAGCCCAATCCAGCAAAGACCCAAAGGCCGATAGCCAGACCGCTATCCCAAAGAATCATCCAGTCGCCGTCGGAGATATCCATGGCATGGCGCAGGTTCTTCTCCATCTCAGGCCCCAGCAACAAGCCAAGAATCACTGGCACCAGCGGAATCTCAAGCTTGCGCAGAACGTAACCGCCCACCCCAAAGGCCACCATGAAGTAGAGGTCAAAGATGGTGTTACTGATCGAGTAGATACCCACGAAGGCAATCATCGTGACGATTGGCAGCAGGTACATGGGTGGTACGGACAGCAGTTTGACGAAGATGCCCACCAACGGAATGTTAAGGATCAGCAGTAAGAAGTTACCGATCAATAGCGCTGCGATCACGCCCCAGACGATGTCGGCATTCTGGGTGAACATCAACGGCCCAGGGGTGATATTGAGCGAAATCAACAACGCTAAGAGTACTGCGGTAGTACCACTACCCGGCACACCCAGGGTTAGCATGGGAACCAAAGCACCGCTCGAAGCGGCGTTGTTGCCAGCTTCGGGAGCAGCCACACCGCGCGGGTCGCCTTGTCCAAAATAACCTTTCTTACCCAACACACGTTTTTCAAGGGTATAGCTGATGAAGCTACCCAACGAAGCACCGGCGCCCGGTAGCACACCGGCAACAAACCCCAGCACCCCGCCACGGAAACTGGTGGGTAGAATGTCGCGGATATCCTTCCAAGAGAGAGAAAGCTTGTTGACCTTCATCTTCTCATTACCACCGCCAGCACGCTCCTCAATGAAGAACAACAGCTCGGAAATGGCAAACAGACCGACGATAGCAATAATGAAGTCGACACCTTCAAAGAGTTCAAGCACGCCGAAGGTGTAGCGCTGAACGCCGGTATTGTCGATACCCACCGTAGCGATCATTAGACCAATACAGGCGGCAACCACTGTTTTGATAGGGTTTTTGCCGGTGATGCCGCCTAAGGTAGCGAACGCCAGCAGGAAGAGCGCGAAATATTCTGCCGGACCGAACGTCAGGGCGAAATTAGCCAGCAGTGGCGCCAGCAGAATCAAACCAATAGTGGCGATTAGACTACCGATAAAAGAGGCCACGGCAGAGATCGCCAGCGCCTCGGAAGCCTTGCCCTTCTGGGCCATGGGATAACCATCAAGACAGGTCATCATGGCCGGTTCATCGCCGGGAATATTCAACAGAATCGATGAAATACGCCCACCGTACATGGCACCCGCATACACGGAGGTCAGCATAATCAGGGCGGTTTCTGGTGCGAGGCCCAAACTGAACGCCAGCGGAATCAGGATGGCCACACCATTGGCTGGGCCTAATCCCGGCAAGGCGCCGATCAAGGTGCCTAGAAAAGCACCCAGCAAGGCGAACATTAGGTTATGGGGCTGCAGAGCAACGCCAAAACCATCCATCAAATAACCTAGAGTTTCCATTAGTTCATCTCCAGGAATGACAACAGACCCAGCGGCAAGGCGAGATCAAGTGCAAAACTGAACAGGAAGTACACTACCACTGCCGAGACTGCCCCAGTCATGTAAGCATTGGTCGGGCGAGCTCCCATTCGCCAGCAAAGCGTCCCCACCGCCAACGTGGTGCTAATAATGAAGCCCAGCGGCTGAAGCAGCATGGCGTAAAAGATTAGCACCACTACGGCGATAATCAGCTCAATACCGGTACGGCTCCATGGCCAGGCGTTGTCAGGGTCAGGGCGTACAATCAAATAAAGGCTGGAAATTGCCAGCACCACGGCCAGCAACTTCGGAAAAGTGTCAGGGCCGACGGCTTCGGCCCCACCAAACGGTTCCGGGAACTGAGTGGCGGCCCAGCCGTACGCGACGGCCAGGACGATCATCAAGACCCCAAAGATGCGGTCGTTAAAGGTCATTACTTAATCAACCCGATATCTTTAGAAAGCTGTTCAATGTCACTGATCTGGTTGAGTACAAACTCTTCAAACTCACCAGCAGTCATGTGGAAAGGCATCAAACCGTTCTGCGCCATAACATTCTGCCACTCTTCACTCTGGTAAATAGTGTCCATGGCATCGGTCCAATACGTTTCAGCTTCTTCGGAGACATCCGCAGGCATATAAAAGCCACGCCAGTTGGGGCCAAGGGCGTCGATGCCTTGCTCACGGGCGGTGGGAATGTCAGCTAGGTCGCCGGGCAGACGCTCTTCGGAAAGCACCGCCAGCACGCGCAAATCGCCGGACTCCATAAACCCTTGGGCTTCAGTGATATCACCGGTAAAGGCGTCCACGTGCCCACCGATCACCTGGGTTAACGCTTCGCCACCATTGTTGTACGACAGGTAGGCAATGCGGGGAAGGTTCTCGACATCGGCTGCTTGAGCGGCAATCAGCACTTTAAGATGATCCCAACCACCCTTAGCGCTACCGCCAGCGAACTTAACACTGCGCGGGTCTTCTTTGAGCGATTCCATCAGTTCATTGAGATCATCAATCTCGGAATCAGCAGCCACGGCGATAATCCCGTAATCCGCCCCTAGAGCACCGATCCAATTGACCTGATCGGCAGTCAAGCCGGGGAATTGCCCTTGAGCCAGACGAGTCGTCGTGGCGGTAGATGCAGCCACCAGCAGATGGTCGTCACCGGCGCGCTTGCTTACGGTATGAGCAAACGCCACACCGCCGCCAGCTCCAGCCATGTTGATGGTTTGTACATTCGCTGGCACTAGATCAAGTTCTTGCATGACATTACCCACACTGCGGCAGGTAAAGTCCCAGCCGCCGCCCGGGTCAGATGGCGCAATGCACTCTACCTTACCTTCAGGCTCGAAGGCTGAAGCGGTACTGGAAAAGGTGGTAACAGCCGCTAGCGGCAGGGCCAGCAACGTTAAATACTTAAAGGAAGGCTTAATGATCATGGCGTTCTCCACGTGTCAGTGTTGTTGTATGGGGCGTCTTATTGTGAGACTGCACGCCGCGAACGTTAGAAGACCTCTACCCTGACCGACAAGCTTGTGCGCATAAAAGACAAAAAGTTCTTTACGGGCATTTTGTTCATTTTGTTCACGCCTACTTGCTTACAGTCAGCACTTATAGAGCATCTAGCCACTTGTGTGCCGTTTCTAACAATCGGTAGCGTCGCTCGGGCCGCCCTACATCACCATAGCCCAGCTCGGCACTCACCGCCTGCTCGGCGACCAGGAACTCTAGATAACGCCGCGCGGTCGAGCGGCTGGCGCCCATGATGCGTGCCATCTGCATGGCAGTAAGCGAGTCAGGGGCGCCAGCCAGTGAATCGATCACCCGGCGCAGCGTCAGCCGATCAATCCCTTTGGGCAGGGCTTGAGACAAGGTTTGAGTTTTAGCACGCGGCGTTTCGCCGGGCTTCAAGCGCGCCAGTACGTGATCCAACTCATCCTGGTTCATCTCGACTCGGTTGGCCAACGCCTCTCTCTCGCGACGAAAGCGGGTCAGCATCTGGGTCATCCGCGCGGCCTCAATGGGCTTGATAAGATAGTCAAATACCCCACCGCGTAGCGCTTCGCTGATGGTTTCCACTTCCCGGGCTGCGGTGACCATCACGATATCCACATGCACATGGTCGCGGCGAATCGCCCACAGCAGCTCTAAACCCTCAACGTCGGGAAGGTAGGCATCCAATAAAATCAACTGGATACTAGCGGCATGCTCCGCCATAAGCGCTTTAGCTTCGCTGCCATTGCGTGCCATACCCACTACATAAAAACCGTCGCTCTGTTCTATAAAGGCCCTGTGGATATCAGCAATGCGAAAATCGTCTTCAACGACCAAAATGCCGTACTGCCCATCAGACATTACTTTCCCCCTAGCCGTTGTGGTCACTGTTTTTGAAATTGTTGTTGAGACTGCTGCGCACACAGCGAACGGTCGAGCACTGCAATAAAGCAGGCGCCACCCAGCTCACTCTCTTCCAGCGTCACTGCGCCGCCGTACTGGCGGCAGAGCCTGGCCACCAGCGCTAGGCCAATGCCCTGGTGCTTGCCAGTTTTGGTCGAGAAACCCTCCTGGAAAATTGACTTAGCAAACTGAGCAGGTACCCCAGGCCCGTTATCTTCCACTTCGATCAGTAGCTGTTCGCCCAAATCAGTAAAAAATAACCGCACTTTGGGCTCTTCACTCGGCCCATTCAGCGCGGCGTGACAGGCGTTGTCCAGCAAGTTACCCACCACGCTCATCATCACCTCTTGACCGGTGGGCGTTAGCGGGCAAGAGAGCGAGCTTTGCTCATCGATTTCCAGCGCCACGCCGAGCTCCCGCGCGCGGGTCAGTTTACCCAGTAGCGTGCCGCTAAGCACGGCATCGGCCACGTTGCGCATTAAAAAGCTCATCTGCGCCTGGGCGCGTTCGGTTTCCTGATGGATCAGCGACAAGGCTTCCTCGATGCGCTGTAACTGCAGTAATCCGGAGATGGTGTAGAGCTTGTTGGAAAACTCATGGGCCTGGGCGCGCAGCATATCCACGTCACGACTGGCCTGGGTTAGCGCTTGGGAGAGATCGACTATCTCACGACGGCTACGGAAGGTGGCCACCGCTCCTTCAATCTCTCCTTCGTACAAAATTGGCACCCGGTTGACTACAACAGGATGATCACCCAGCCACATCTCCTGATCGAATTCCTGCTCACCGCGCCGGAGTACCTCCAGCAGCCTCGAATTGGGCACCACCTCACGGATGGGCTGTCCCAGCAGCACATGCTCGTCATCCAAGTTGAGAAAGCGCCGCGCCTGCTGGTTGACCAAAGTGATATGCCCTTCGCGGTTAACCGCCAGGATGCCTTCGTGGATCGACTGCAAAATGGCCTCTTTTTCCATCGCCAGCCGCGCAATCTCGTAGGGCTCCAGACCTAGAATGACCTTTTTAAGGTGCTGTGATAGCCAATAGGCACCGGCAAAGCCTAGGCAGATCATCAGCGCCACCAATATCCAGCCAAAGCTGTTGTAGCGCGCCACGTCCATCTCGACGCGATCCATCATAAAGCCGACGGACACCAGGCCAATAATATTGCCCTCTTCATCCCAGATAGGCGCTTTGCCACGCATGGCGGTGCCCAGTGAACCGGTAGCCTCGGAGACATAGAACTGACCATGGATCAGCGCCTGATCGTTATCTCCGCCCACCATCCGTTGTCCTATTCTTTCCGGCACGGGGTGGGAGTAGCGGATGCTCTGGGCGTTGCCTACCACGACATAGCGCGCCCCTGTTTCTTGGCGTACCCGTTCTGCCAGCGGCTGGATAATAAACGCGGGATTAGGGATATCAAATGCGTTGATAATTTGCGGCATCGACGCCACCGTTTTGGCCACCGCAAGCGCCCGTTCGCCCATCTGCTGGCTAATGATTTCCGCCTTGCGGAGATTGAGATACGTGCCCTGTGCCAGTAGCATGCCCGCCAGCAATAGCCCCACCAGCAGCATTACCTGTAGGCGAAAGCTGCGTTTGTACCAACTGCGCCTAGCGCGGGTACGGCGCCAGCGCTGCAGCTCGGCTAGTGTTCGGGGGCGAGTAGCACTCATAGATAGACTCGAAATACATGACCGCACCATTATGGCACGCGCCAGCAGACGGCGTTAATCGCCGTCAACCTAGGCCTTCGTTCGCTGATATAATGCTCGATTGCCGAAACCAAGGAGGGATGTAGTGGCTATTGTTGCGAGAATTGTTCGATGGATGCTCTTGCTGGCCTGCTGGCCACTGTGGTTAACCGCAGCCTATGCCAACCCATTTTATGCCCCACCACCGCCTAAGGAAGATGCCCCCGTATTCAGTGGTGATGCAGAGCTTGGTTTTACCCACCTTTCAGGCAATACCAACAGTCAAACCCTGATTGGCAAAACGCGGCTGACGTGGCTGACCGGCAAATTCACCTACTCTTTACGTGGTGAAGTGCGCAATGTGAGTAAGGATAACGAAACCAGCGCCGAGCAGTACCTGGTCGCAGGACGCGAACGCTATGAGCTAGATGGCCCACACTATCTATTTGGGTTTGCCCGCTGGGAGAAGGATCGCTTTGCCGGTTACGACCAGCAGTTGTCAGCGATTGGCGGTTATGGGCGCCAGATTCTTGAGAATGACACCCATACGTTGTCGCTGGAAGCGGGCCCTGGCTATCGTCATGATCGACTGCGCGATTACGACGATGAGCGCTTGATGGTGACCTACACCGCGCTGGATTACCGCTGGGAATTTTCTGACTACGCCGATATCGAGCAGGAAATGTCCCTTGAGTATACCGATCAGAACACGACGTCCCGCTCGCTAACGGCGCTCACCGCCAGGCTAAATTCAAAGCTATCGCTGCGCCTATCCCACGAAATCAAGCACAACTCGCAGCCGCCCGACGACACCAGCGAACGCACGGACAGCACCACCAGTGCGTCGCTGCTTTATCGTTGGTAGCGCCTGGACGGCGCTACCTTGACGATCAGAAGTGGAATTTAACCAGCGCGCTGACGGCGCTTTCGGTGTCCATAACATCGTCGGCAAGGCCATACTTATGGTGCCAGTACGAGTACTCGATCCCGGCGTAAAGTACGCCTGGGTGGCCGCGGTAGTGGCCCAAATCAAGTTTCAACTGCGGATTGAAATGAAACTCTGCGGCATGATCCGACGCCGCCGACGAGTAATCGATGTAGCCATCAAACAAGAAGCGCGACGCACCCAACTCGAAAGGCGCTCCCCAGGTCAGCGTCAGCTGTAGGTCATCGGCGATTTCACTGTTGTTCACGTAATAGAACGTGCTGTTGAAATACTGAGTTCCCGGCACGTCCCAGGCAAAGCTAACGCCCGTCAGGATATTGGTGGCATCGGTGCCGCCGCCAAATTCGTAAGTGCCCGCCAGCGATACGTCTTTAAGCAAACCCCGCTGCAAATCAACGCCGCTCAGCCAGCCAAGACTTAACGCCGGGGAGAATTCGCCGTACAGGTCGTCGTCACCATCGGCCCGGCCACGCCCCTGATTGCGATCCACAAACAGAAAGGTGCCACCCCAGTCGTGCACGGTGACGTTCTCAAACGTCACGTAAGTATCGGTGCGCTCCTCCCCGCCAAACGCTTGATACTGATC
The DNA here is from genome assembly GCF_037070225.1 of Vreelandella indica. NCBI lineage: Bacteria > Pseudomonadati > Pseudomonadota > Gammaproteobacteria > Oceanospirillales > Halomonadaceae > Vreelandella > Vreelandella indica. The sequence goes on along the minus strand of NZ_JBANSO010000006.1, from coordinate 130,425 downwards.
GCTATACAGCAGCGAGATGCTCGAGTCTGAAAATAACTTCTCAGCCGATGCAAACGGTGATATCAACATCCCAGCGACTAAACCGGCTGTGGATAAATAGTTCATGCGTTCCCCTCGTTCATAAAAGCTGACAATGCCAGCGAGTCAATACCACAACGATACGTTGCCGCTGCGGCAGTTAACGCCCTTGACCACGATGGGCCCAGGCGGTCATGCGTTTTTCTAATTGGGCAAACAGTTCGTACATCACCATGGCCATGGCGCTAATCACTAGCAGCCCGGCAAATACCAGCCCCATGCGCATTTGTGAACCGGCGCTCATCATCAGGTAGCCAATCCCTTGATTGGAAGCGACGGTTTCCGACACCACCGTGCCTACGAAGGCCAAGGTAATCGCCACTTTTAGCGAGGCAAAAAAGTACGGCAGCGAACGTGGCAAACCGACCTTCAAAAGCACATCCATGCGCCGAGCACCCAGTACGCGCAGCACGTCTTCCATCTCCGGCTCCAGTGTCGCCAGGCCAGTCGCGACGTTGACCACAATGGGGAAGAAGCAGATTAAAAAGGCGGTGAGAATCGCCGGTACCGAACCGATGCCAAACCAGACCACTAAGATCGGCACGAAAGCCACTTTGGGAATAGCGTTAAAGCCCACTAATAGTGGGTAGCAAGCGTTATACAGAAAGCGCGACGAGCCGATAATAAAGCCCAGCACGAGCCCCACGGCGACACCCAAACCAAAGCCGATCAGCGTGGTCCAGAAGGTTTGCCAGGAGTGTATGGCGATAGGTCCGGAATAGGTCACCAGCGCTTGGGCCGTCTCCAAGGCACTGGGGAAGATAAAGCTGGGCACGTCAAATACCCGCACTGTTACTTCCCAGATGATTACCAGTGCAACCACCGCAATCCAGGGCGCCAGCCTTTCCATTAACTGATTATTTTTCGTCATAAGTGCGCCTTTCATTAAGTACTGCGTGCGTTTATCAATTGCTACGGACTTCTCCAATCTGAGCTCGCAGTTCCTGAACCAGATCGATAAAGGGTTTTTGATAAGTGGTTTCCAGTGCACGGGGTCGCGGCAACTCTATGTCACGGCGCTCGATAACCCGGCCGGGGCGGCGGCTCATGATGTAGACGGTATCGGCGAGAAAGGCCGCTTCGCGCAGGTCATGGGTTACCAACACGACGGTGAAACGCTGCGCTTCCCACAGGTCGCGCAGCACGCACCACAGCTCTTCGCGGGTAAACGCATCCAGCGCACCAAACGGCTCATCGAGCATTAATAAGCGCGGCTGGTGAATCAGCGCTCGGCAAATCGACGCACGTTGCTGCATGCCACCGGAGAGCTGCCAGGGGTACTGGTCTTCATAGCCTTCAAGCCCGACTGTTTTGAGCAGCTTGCGCGCCCAACCGACAAACTCTTCACGGCGTTTGCGAAACTGATAGCGGTAGGGTTTAACGATTTCCAGCGGCAGCAAGATATTTTCGAGGGTGGTGCGCCAGGGCAGCAGATTCGCATTCTGAAACGCCATGCCCGATATTTTAAGCGGCCCGGTCACTGGCTCGCCGTCCACATTGATGGCGCCGCCAGTAGGCGATTGCAGCCCCGTACACAGCTTCATGAAGGTGGATTTACCACACCCGGATGGGCCCACGAAGGCCACAAACTCACCCTCGTGGATGCTCAAATCGATCGCTTCAATAGCATTGCCGCTGCCATCGTAGGCGTGACTCACGTTGTCAAAAGTAACAAAACCAGCCGCCATTCTTATTCGCCTTCTTGATCGAACAGTTGGCGTTCATCGCTCGGCGGGAGATAGCGTGAATCAAACACTTGATCAGGCGATGGCAGCGTCGGTAGGTCATAGGCTTCGGCAACCAACTGAATAGCGTCGCGCAAGCGCTCTTCATCAACACCGCCAACGCCATACTCGCGTGCATCCGGGGTATCTACCACGCTATTCAGGGCCAGTTTCAAGCGCCGGGTTTCCATGTCCACATCGATTAAACTATCGCGCGCTCGCACATACTCAATCGCCGCTTCTGGGTCTTCAAGCGTTTCCCCCAGGGCGCGATTGAAGGCCCGCAAAAAGCCCTGCACGGCGTCAGGATGCTCCTCAGCAAACTCATCGCTGGCGATTATGGCATTGCCGTAAAGCGGCACGCCATAATCGGAGAATGGCATGATGGTGAGTTCCTCTTCACTCATGCCACGCTCTTCAAGGTTGAGCAGGCTGGTGAAGTAGAAACCGGTGATGGCATCCACATCACCTCGGCTCAGCAGCGTTTCGCGTAGAGAGGGGTCGACGTTCTGCCATTCAACGGCGTCGGATTCCAGATCATTGGCCTCGGCAAAAATCCCCCAGGCACGGTAGCCGGTATCAAAAGCGGGCGCGGCAATGGTTTTACCGGCTAAATCCGCCGGACTTTCAATACCGCTATCTTTACGGGCAAAAACAGCCGCAGGCGTGCCGTCGTATACAATATAGACACCGCTGATGCCGGGGCCATCAGGGTTTTCGGCTAAAAATTCTACCAGCGCATTAAGATCGCCAAATCCCATTTCGTAAGCACCAGAGGCAACGCGATTAATCGCACCCGCGGAGCCGCTGCCAGAATCAATTTGTACATCAAGACCTTCATCTGCAAAGTAGCCGCGGGCTTCAGCCATTAGAAAGGGCGCCGCGGGCCCTTCAAAGCGCCAATCTAGTTGAAAGCGAATCGTTGTCTCTTCGGCCTGCCCCAGAGTAGGCAACCACAAAAAAACACTAGCGCCTGCTAGTGCAGTGCGTTTCAACCCTCGAATAACTGACAATGAAGCGTTCATAGCGAGCTCACCTTGTATACAAAAAACGTGCTGTATACTTAGCATGGACACTGCCAATTTTTAATAAAACAATTAAATTCAAATAGTTAACAGCCAGTCATATTAACTAATTGAGTATTTAGAAGATTTTTCATGCCCCAGTACTTGCTCCCAATGTCCCACATGCTTTATTAGGGTGCACTTAAATAGCATTGCGCACCAAACTAGTAACTTTATTAGACGTTGGTCTATATTGGCGTTATACTGAGCTCAGTTTCCTGTCCTCGCGCCATTCATTGAATGGCGCTTTTTTTTATCCGTAATTTCTCTGTGTTCGTGCATGACATGCTTAACGACGCACTTTGATAGGCTAGATTTCCGCTCCTTCCTGCTCCCCATAAGGTAATTTGATATGACCCAACCAAGCCCCAACGCTGAGGGCTCTCAACGGTTTTCGCTTGGCGATCCCATTGTGCTGATTTTGAGTATCGGCTTTATTGTCGCTTTTCTGGCGCTGTCGTTTTACGACGTAGCGCTGGTGGCGGATAGCATCAGCGCAGGCTTCGCGTGGACGGCATTAGTTTTAGGCAGCTACTTCCAGCTACTTCTTTTGATGACGTTCTTTATTGCCATCGGTTTAGCCATGACGCCAGCTGCAAAAGCGAAAATCGGCAATTTAGATGCACCAGAAATGAGCACGTTTAAATGGCTCTCGATCATTTTGTGCACGCTGTTGGCGGGTGGTGGCGTATTTTTTGCCGCCGGTGAGCCGGTTTATCACTTTGTAGTAACGCCCCCCGCCTTTGATAGCGAAGCGGGCACTGCCGAAGCTGTTTCTGGTGCGCTAGGCCAATCCTTTATGCACTGGGGTTTTATGGCCTGGGCGGTACTGGGGTCATTAACTGCCGTGGTTCTCGCGCATGCGCACTACGTAAAAGGCCAGCCGCTGCAACCACGTACGCTGCTCTACCCGATACTCGGTGAGCGCTTAATGCGTGGCCCACTGGGCGGTTTAGTCGACGCTTGCTGTGTGATTGCGTTGGTGGCGGGCACGGTGGGGCCCATTGGCTTTCTGGCCACTCAGGTTAGTTTTGGTCTTCATGAGCTGTTTGGCCTGCCGGAAGGCTATACCGGCCAACTGATTATTCTGGGCATACTTGCCAGCATCTACGTGCTCTCCTCCATGAGCGGCGTACATAAAGGCATTCAAATACTTAGCCGGTTTAATGTGCTGCTGGCGCTGGCCATTGGTGCGGTGATTATTGTCTTTGGCCCAACCCTGTTCCTGGTCAATAGCTACGTTTCCGGTATGGGCGCTTATATCAGCGAATTCTTTACCATGGCGACCATGACCGCTGAAACCGCCCCTGCGTGGTGGATGCAGTGGTGGACGGTGTTTTTCTTTGCTTGGTTTATCGGCTACGCACCGGTGATGGCCATTTTTGTGGCGCGAATTTCCCGCGGTCGCAGCATTCGCGAAATGATTGTGGCGGTGGCGATTCTCGCCCCTATCGCCACTACCGTTTGGTTTACCCTGCTCGGCGGCTCGGGTATCTATTACCAGCTCACTGGCGTGATTGATTTAACCGAAGCGCTTAATAACTTCCAGTTTGATGTCGCGACGCTGACCGTCGCCCAAGCGCTGCCCGGCGGCACCTGGATGGCACTGGCAATTTTAGTGCTGACGACGATTTTCGTCGCCACCACCGGCGACTCAATGAGCTACGCCATTGCTGTGGTCGGTGCGGGTCATGACAACCCCAGCCCAGTAATCCGAGCCTTCTGGGGCATCGCCATGGCGCTAATGGCAGCGGTACTGCTGTATATGGGTGCCGGTCAGATTGGCGCATTGCAGCAGTTTATCGTCATCACCGCCATTCCGGTGTCGTTGATACTGCTGCCATCGCTCTGGAATGGCCCTCAGGCGGCCTACGCCATGGCCCGCGAACAGGGCATTATTGAATAAATAAGCTGCTGCTCTACAGCTTTCTTTCCTACAGACCTTCCAGCAGGCGCAAAATCATCTGCGGCTGCTGGTTGGCCTGGGCCAACATAGCGATACCTGCTTGCTGAAGGATCTGTGCGCGAATCAGGTTTGAGACTTCCTGGGCATAATCGGCATCCTGGATGCGCGAGCGGGCGGAGGAAGTATTAACAATGCTGTTATTGAGGCCGTCAATAACGCTCTCGAATCGATTCTGTACGGCGCCCATATAGCTGCGTTGGCGATCTAGCCGCTTAATCGCCTCATCCACCCTATCAATAGGTTTTTCCGTCCCATTGCCATCATCCAGTACGCTTAAGCCTTCCAGCGCCAACCCCTGCAAGTCCATACCTTCAAAACGCACCGCGATGCTATCGCCAGCGTTCGCGCCAACCTGAATGTTTAATGATTTAGTCTCATTAACCAGTCCAATGCCATTGAAGTTACTCTGCTCGGCGATGCGGTCAATCTCTTCCAAGCGCTGGTCAATCTCGTCCTGAATCGAGACAAGATCATCAGACGAGTTGGTGCCGTTGGCCGCTTGTACGCTTAGTTCGCGAATGCGCTGCAGGTTATCGTTAATCTGATTGAGCGTGCCTTCCGCCGTTTGCACCATGGAGATGCCGTCATTGGTATTGCGAATTGCCTGAGTCATACCGTTGATTTGCGCCGTCATGCGGTTGGCAATCGCCTGTCCCGCCGGGTCATCTTTAGCACTATTGATACGCAGCCCGGATGAGAGGCGCTGCATAGCGGTCTGCATGGCTTGCTGACTGCCGCGCAGGTTATTTTGCACGGTAAGCGACATCAGGTTGGTATTAAGGCTGAGCAACGCACGCCTCCGGAGGAAGTTAACCGACCCAGACGCTGGCGGCTATAACGTTACTATCGGCCTAGCCATAAAAATCATAAGCGTTTTACTGGCTCAAGGGTGCGGCCGCTGCTAGCGAGAACTTCGTCGACCGGTACTTTGACATAGTCATGCTGGTAGTAACCCTCATCCACAACTTCCCCATCCCACGCCACCATATCGAGATCCATCGTGCGTGGCCCCGACTTAATCGCGCCGCGTACTCGACCCAACCGGTCTTCCACTTCCTTGAGATAGGCACGAAACGCTGCTTGCTCAAGTGAAGTGCTGACTAATAGTGCGGCATTTAAGAAATCAGGCTGCTGCTGATAACCTACCGGTGTTGTGCGTATCGCTTTTGAGCGCGCCAAGAGCTTGCACTCCTGGCTAAGAATCGTTAGCGCCTGATCAAAATAGTGCTCAGGGTCGATATTGGACCCCAGGGAGATCAAACATTCATGAAGGGAGACAGCCTGTTCGCTAGGCAATGTCGTGGGGGGCATGGCGACATCCTATGTTAGTGGCGTTTTCTAGGAAACATGGAACTACCCTATTGTGAGCCAGCGTTATAAATACCTCCAGGCCCCTGCCATGTTCAAGCTCTGTATAAGTTATTGACAAACGCTGCACTCACGCAGAGAGTTTTGCATATCCATAAAACGATAGGGAACGCTTTATGCATCAACAAGCTGCTTTGGTCACCGGCGGTGCCACTCGTTTGGGCCGATACTTCTCTGAAGCATTGGCCGACGCGGGGTATGACATTGCACTGCACGTTAATCGCTCCCGCGAGGAGGCTGAAGAGGTCGCCAGCGGCATTCGCGCCAAAGGACGAGAGTGTGAAATATTTCATTGCGATTTTTTAAACGACGACCTAAACGTCTTAATACAGTCGGCAAAGCAGCGTTTCCCAGGGCTTAATTTGCTGCTGAATAGCGCCTCCGCCTATGAGCCTGCACCGATTGCCGGGACGGATCTGGCGATGCTGGAAGCTCAGTTCCGAGTCAATATGTTTACCCCGCTACTGCTGACGCGCCACTTTGCCGAGGTGGTTCAAGAGGGCCAAGTGATCAATATCATTGATAACAAAGTGGCCTATCACCAATACCCGTATGCGGCATATTTACTGTCGAAAAAGAGCTTAGCGGAGATGACCCGCATGGCAGCACTGGAGTTCGCCCCGCGTATTCGCATTAATGGCCTTGCCCCCGGCGTGGTGCTGCCTGCCTCCCAGCGCACCAGTGACTATGTGCAGTGGCGTATTGAAGGCATTCCGCTGAAACAGCAGGGAGAACCCGCCCACCTTGTACAAGCACTGTATTACTTGTTGGACAATACTTTTGTAGCTGGGCAAATTCTGTTTGTCGATGGCGGGGAATCCATCAATATTGAGGGGCGACACTCGGAAAACTATACATTATAAGCATGTGTTATAAGCCGATGCTTCTTTAAGAAGCGGCAGCCCCTAACAATGAGCGTCGTTAAAACGCAACGAGGCCGCCCTAAGGCGGCCTCGCTTATGCTTACGGTGTCGTCAATCACACGCTACCTTTCATCGACGTCATCGTGGTCAGGCTTAAGATGATCAGGTTCACGGGTTTGCTGCACACTCGCCTGGCTCTCTTCCTGCTCGATGGGCTTCTCTTCCACTTCCTTCTCTTTAGCGGTTGACTCCAAGACCCGCACATTGGCAGGTGGTGTCTTCCCATTTTTGGTCTCACCAAAGTAGAGCGTGGTGTGTGGGAAGGGAATTTCAATACCCGCCGCATCAAAGCGCAACTTCACCAAGCGATTATAAGCGCGGCCAACACCCCACTGGTCGCCCGGCGTGGTTTTGATCACCACACGAATGTTCACGGAGCTATCCGCCAGGGCCACCACGCCAGCAACCGTTAGGTCAGCAAGCAGCTTATTCCCGTGCTCTTCGCTGGCTTTGAGATCTTCAAAGGCCAATTGGAGCTGCTCAATAGCTTCGTCGATGCTCTCGTTATAGCCAATACCGTATTCGCCCACATGGTTGCCATATTCACGCATGTAGTTAGATACGGTATCTACGCTTGAGAACGGCACAATGTGATAAGTGCCAGACAGGTCGCGGATGCCGACCGAGCGAATGCTGAGCCGTTCGGCGGTACCTGTCACGCCACCTACCGTGACGACATCGCCAGTGTTCATGGCATTTTCTACCTGAATAAACACCCCGGTAATAACGTCTTGCACCAGCTTCTGCGCGCCAAAACCAATCGCCAGACCGAGTACACCAGCACCGGCGATCAGCGGGCCGATATTGATGCCGATTTCCGACAGCACAATCATGCCGGTAATCGTCACCATGGCGATGGCCAGCGCATTACGGAACAGACTAAGCAGCGTTTTCGCCCGCGCGGAAGGTTCACCATAGCCGGTTTCCGGGTTGAGTTTATGCTCAATCAGGCTCGCCAGCCCCAGCCAAACCGCTAGCGCGACAATCAAAATCACCGCGACACCGACCAGTTTACCGACCAGATTGGCACCGCGTTCAGAGGCATACCAAGCGGCTAGATCAAACGCGCCCCAGGCGTTCAACACCATCATGATGACCACAATCAGAATGACGGTACGCAGCACACGCAGTGCATTGGGAACGTAACTATTCAGACGCTTTTCAAGCAACGGGAGTTTGCGCCGCAGGTCGTCTGAAAGCGTGATACGGCGGCCAATGGTCTGGGTAAGGAAGGACGACACCAGCAGTCCGACCACGATGGCGGCCAGGGACTTCAGGGTGGCAAACATCACAAATGGCAGCGCATCGCCGGGCCGCGTTAACGTCAGCACAAACACGATTAAGAAATACAGCAGCGCGAACAGGTGCCAAGTGCGGGCAAATAGCTGCAGGGAAACACGGCTGGCGGTTAAGGTTGATTTTGCCGCCATATCATTCAGGTTATTGCGTAGGCGGAGGCGGTTCTTAAGCACCACTGCCACGGCATAAATAAACGCCAACAGCATGATCAGCGTGCCGACTGCCTGGCCTAACGACGCCGCCACATAGAAATTAATCAACGGCACCACGACCATCAGGCCGTAACCTACCATGCCAATCAAGCGCGCCAACCAGCGGTTCCAATAGGACGCTTCCTGGGTCGAAATAGGCAGTAGGCGCAGCCCTTCATAGTGTGAAGAGAACAGCATCCGCACCCCGGCTTTGAGCAACTCGATCACCAGGAAGGCATTTAAGAATAGGGAGGCGCGGGTAGACAGCTCACCCGCTTCACCAATCGCAAAGGTAGCTAATAGATTGCCACCTACGTAGGAAACGCTTACCAGCAGTACATCTATCACCGCCGCAATGGCCACACAGGTAATCAAGCGCAACACGGGTGTTAAGTTACTACCGTTCAGCGACCAGCCACTGATTTTCGTAAACAGCGGCTTCGCCAAGCGCCTGAAAATCATAAACATCGCAAAGGTCGCGACAATCACCAGGCCCAGATTAATCGCCGCACTGGTGAACGCGGCCATGTCAAAGACACTATCGGCTTCTTGACCGGCGAACAGCCCGCCTACAATGCCAACCACTTGCTCAAACTGCCCGCCCACGTCGCTAACCACACGACTGGTGAGTTCGGCTAGCTGGCGCGGCAACGAGACATCCTCGGGCGCTATCTCACTGCCTTGAGCAGCGGCTTCTGGCGAAAGCTCATTGACAATTCCCTCGGGCAGCGCTGAGGCTTGACTGCGCAACATCTCAATCAACTCTTGGCGCGACTGCTCATCTTCCAATAAATTGGCCAGCGCCTCGTAAGACGTCGGTGCCGGGGCTTCTGATGATGCAGTGCCTTCGGCGCTAGCCGATTCACTCGGCGTGCTCTGTGCCATGGCTGGCGTGGCCAATAGGGCAATCATTGCCAACAGCCAGACACCTAGCCAGGGTAGTAAACGAAGTGGCTTCACACCTTAACCTCCTTTTGGGTGAGTGTTCTTTTCAATCTAACGGCTGCCTACACTCTACACTGCCTGTGCAGCTTGTTAAAAAGTTGTACAGGGTAACATGCCTTAATTAATAAGACGTTTTACTGGCACAGTGGCGCTAGCCAGTAGTGCGCGAGCAGTAATACCACAGCGTAGCGGGCGCCCTTAGCGATCACAATCCACGCCAGCGACCGCCACCAGGGCAGCCGGAACACGCCGGCCAACACGGTAAGGGGGTCGCCAATAATCGGCGCCCATGAAACCAGTAGGCTTAGCTCACCAAAGCGGTGATACCAACCCTCTGCGCGGGCTAGGCTACGTGGCGAGGCGGGAAACCAGCGGCGATCTTGAAACTGGCGGGCATAGCGGCCTAATGCCACGTTGATCATGCTACCTAGGGTATTACCCGAGGTCGCCACTAACCATAGCGCCAATGGAGACTCCCCTATACACCACAGCCGCGCCAGCCACACTTCCGACCCACCCGGTAACAGCGTCGCGCTGACTAAGGCGACAAAAAACAGGCTCAGCATCAATTAGCGAACCTCGTTAACGTGGCATCTGGCCGCCCAACTGCTGGGTGATTTCATCGGCCGTTTGTCGAACCAGTGCACCCAGCGTTAGCAGCCGCGCTTCAGGGATGCGCGCCATGGGACCTGAAACGGAAATCGCCGCCAGCGGGGTACTGTGTTCGTCAAAGACGCAGGCGGCCACACAGTGCAGGCCGATCGCGTGCTCCTCACGGTCACAGGCAAAACCCTGAGCACGAATTTGCTGGGTTTCCTCTTGCAGGGTCTCGGGCTGATAAAGCGTATTAGCGGTCACTCTTGCCAGCTCGCGGCCATCCAGCAATTGAGCGCGCTCATCATTAGGCATCCACGCCAGCAACGCCTTGCCGACTCCGGAGGCATGCAGCGGTGCGCGGGAGCCAAGACGGGTGATCATGCGCATCATCTGGGGCGACTCATGCTGGGCGAGAAACACTGCCGTTTCCCCATCGCGGATACCCAGGTTGGCGGTTTCGCCGGTTTCGGCCGTTAGGCGGCGCAAAAATGGCCGGCTGGTGGCCACGACGTCGCGCGCTTCAAGAAAGCTATTGCCGATGCGGAAGGTTTTGACATCGATTCGCCACAGGCCCTGCTCGTTCTCCTGGGTGACAAACCCCTGGCTTTGCAGTGCTTGTAACAAGCGGTGGGTGGTCGATGGCGCTAATTCGGCCATTTCCGCCACTTCCGAAAGGGCGAGCCCAAGGGGGCTCGCCGCAAGATACTCCAGCAGCGTTAAGCCGCGTACCAGCGACTGGCTGTGCCCGCCGCTGGCTTTGGCGGTATTCGCCGGACGACCGACCGTCCTGCGCTTGGCTTCACTCACCTGACTATCTCCTAAAAGGCGCTCCTACCTGAAAACGCCTTTGCTGACGGCGCCTTCCCTGAAAACATAAAGGGCGTCAGGATAACGTGCCAACACAGCCGTTGTCGCGTTTACGGAAACGAATTCCATTCATTCAATGGCGTTATCTTAGCGATGTCGCCATTGCGGTGGCCGCTTAGCCATAAACGCATCAATCCCTTCGCCCACATCCTCGGCTAACATGTTGCAGGCCATGGTTTCGCCGGCAAAGGCGTAGGCTTCATCAAGCGGCATGGCGAGCTGACGGGCAAACATGGCTTTTCCTGTTCGCACCGCCACGGCGCTTTTCGCGCAGATACTGGCGGTCAGTTCTTCCGTTGTCTCATCCAGCGCATCATCTTCGGCCACACGATTAATCAGCCCCCATTCCGCCGCCTGCTCGGCGCTAATAAACTCACCCGTCAGCAGCATTTCCATGGCACGCTTACGGGCAACGTTACGTGACAGCGCCACCGCTGGGGTGGAGCAAAACAGCCCAACGTTGATACCAGAAACAGCAAAGCGAGCGCTGCGCGCCGCCACCGCCAGATCACAGCTCGCGACCAGTTGGCAACCCGCGGCAGTGGCGATGCCCTGAACTTTAGCAATCACCGGCACAGGAAGATTCACAATGGCCTGCATCACTTCGCCACAGCGGGCAAAGAGCGTTTGGTAATAGGCTTTATCGGGGTTAGCGCGCATCTGCTTAAGATCATGGCCAGCACAGAAGGCTTTGCCTTCGGCGGCAAGTACCACACAACGCACGCTGCTATCGTCGGCGATATCGGCGAAGGCATCGTGGAGGGCTTGCAGCATGGCTTCCGAAAGCGCGTTAAAGCGCTCTGGCGCGCTCATTGTCAGCGTTGTGACGCCCTGCTGGTCAAGGCGTTGCAGGATGGTGGCAGGTGAAGATAGCTCTTCAGAAAAGGATCCGTCAGAGGTGGTGGGCATGGTGAACTCCTGAATGTGAGTAACACAGTGCCCATCAGTCTAGCGCACAAGCTTTGCGTGCAATGCTTGTGCGCTAGACCATTTTTATCAGGATTTTTTCATTAAGCGGGTATCACGGCCTAACGGGTGCGGCTCGCCGCGCGCTTTGGCGAGGTCAATTTGGCGCTGGCGTTCACGCGCAGCGTTGCGGGTTTTCTCCGGCAGCGAGTCGATGCAGTGGGGGCAGCTAATGCCCGGTTCATACGCAGATGACTGCATATCCTCGGCGGAGATCGGCATGCGGCAGGCGTGGCACTGCTCAAACTCGCCTTTGCTCAAGTCGTGGCGCACCGTCACGCGGTTATCGAACACAAAACACTCACCGCGCCATAGCGACTGCTCTTCCGGGACTTTTTCCAGATAGTTCAGCACACCACCTTTCAGGTGATAAACCTCTTCAAAGCCCTCTTTGAGCATAAAGCTGGAGGCTTTTTCGCAACGGATGCCGCCGGTGCAGAACATCGCTACTTTTTTGTGCTTTTCCGGGTCGTAGTGCTCGCGCACGTACTCGGGAAATTCGCGGAAAGTGGTGGTCTTAGGGTCTATCGCCCGCTCAAAGCTACCTATCGCCACTTCGTAATCGTTGCGGGTATCGATCACCAGCACTTCCGGGTCGGCGATGATGTCATTCCAGTTTTCCGGCTCGACGTAGGTGCCCACGGTGTCGTTGGGGTCGATATCCGGTACGCCGAGGGTAACAATCTCTTTTTTGAGTTTGACCTTGGTGCGGTAGAACGGCGTTTCGTCGCAATAGGACTCTTTGTGATCAATATCGGCCAGGCGGGGATCAGCAGTCAGCCAGGTAAGTAGGCCGTCAATGCCTTCGCGACTGCCCGCCACCGTGCCATTGATGCCCTCTTTAGCGAGCAGCAGAGTGCCTTTAACGCCGTTATCGAGCATGGTTTGGTGAAGCGGTTCGCGCAGCGCTTCGAAGTCGTTCAGGGTGACAAATTTATACAGCGCCGCGACCACAATGGGCGGCATTTGGATGGGTACTGACATGTAAAGCTCCAGGTAGTCATCCTCGTAAAGGACGGACCGGGTTATTAAGACGCGCATATTCTAGCGCAACCTGGCGCTGAAAACGTCGATTTATTCGACAGAAACGTACTGAAACCTTCACCCCACGCGGCGTCAACGAGGCGTATATTGTCACTATTCCACATCACATAATCTCGGAGTACAGCATGATTATTCGTCGTTCAAACGAGCGCGGCTACGCCGACCACGGCTGGCTACGCTCATTCCATACCTTTTCATTTGCCAACTACGTTGACCGCAACCATATGGGCTTTCGCGCCCTGCGCGTGATCAATGAAGACCGCGTCGCGGGCGGCCATGGCTTTGGTGCCCATCCTCACCGGGATATGGAGATTATCTCCTACGTGCTGGAAGGTGAGATGGAGCATAAAGACAACATGGGCAATGGCGAGGTAATGCGACCGGGCGACGTGCAGCGCATGTCAGCGGGTACCGGCGTGCTGCACAGCGAGTTCAATCACTCCAAGACAAACGAGCTGCACTTCCTGCAGATTTGGATTGAACCCAAGCAGCTCGGCATTAAACCCAGCTACGAGCAGAAAGCGTTTCCTACCGCCGAGCGTCAAGGCCAGTGGCGTTTAGTGGTTTCTGAAGAGGGCCGCGAAGGCTCCGTGAGCATTAATCAGGACGTGAACCTGTACGCGGGCCTGTTTAACGCTGGCGAACAGCCAACCGCGCCGCCTTCGCGCCACGCTTGGCTGCATGTAGTGAACGGTGAAATGGAAGTGAATGGCGAGACGCTAGGCGCAGGCGATGCTGCGGCGTTTACGCCAGATGAGTCGATTAGCCTCACCGGCAAAGAAGCAGGCGAAGTGCTGCTGTTTGATTTGGCTTGATCACCGCGTTGACTAAACCGCACCAACCAAAACGGCGCCTCTTGCGAGGCGCCGTTTTTACAGCCAACTTATTTAATAAAGGCTTTAGCTGTTTTGTGACGAGTAGAGCGCACGAATTTTCAGCGTGTGATCGACTTCACGCAACGCTTCTAGCGCCTGTGGGCCGTAAGCTTTATCGACATCGATAACCACATAGCCAACTTTCTCGTTGGTCTGTAGGTACTGACCCGAGATGTTGATGCCATTTTCAGACAGCACGCGGTTAATTTGCGACAGCACTCCCGGCACGTTGTCGTGGATGTGCAGTAAACGGTGCTTGTCGGGGTGCGCAGGCAGCGCCACTTCGGGGAAGTTGACCGAGGTCACCGTGGTGCCGTTGTCCGAATACGTGATCAGTTTTTCTGACACTTCGATACCGATGTTCTCCTGGGCCTCCAGGGTAGAACCACCGATATGCGGGGTCAGGATCACGTTTTCCAGGCCGCGTAGCGGGCTTTCGAACTCTTCTTCGTTGCCTTTCGGCTCTACCGGGAAGACGTCAATCGCCGCACCGTTGAGATGGCCCACTTTAAGCGCTTCGGCAAGCGGTTCAATTTCAACAACGCTACCGCGGGAGGCATTAATAAAGATCGCGCCGGGCTTCATGGCGGCAATCTCTTTGGCGCCGATCATCCAGCGGGTAGAGGCAAGATCAGGCACGTGCAGGCTGATGACATCGGAGCGACCCAGCAGCTCTTCTAGGCTTGTGACCTGGCTGGCGTTACCCATTCCCAACTTGGTGATCACATCGTAGTAAATCACGTTGAAACCCAATGACTCCGCCAGCACGGAAAGCTGCGCACCGATGCTGCCGTAGCCCACGATGCCTAACGTTTTACCGCGCGCTTCATGGGAGTTCTTGGCTGATTTCAACCAACCGCCCTGGTGGGCACGGGCGTTTTTCTCAGGAATACCGCGCAGCAGCATGATTGCTTCTGCCAATACCAGCTCGGCCACCGAGCGGGTATTGGAGTACGGCGCGTTGAACACCGCGATACCACGCGTAAGCGCGGCGGTTAAATCGACCTGATTGGTGCCGATACAGAAACAGCCAACGCCGACCAGCTTCTCTGCTGCCTCGAACACACGCTCAGTCAGCTGTGTGCGGGAACGGATGCCGATGAAGTGAACGTCGCGAATCTTTTCGATCAGCGCTTCTTCATCAAGCGATGTGGGCAGATGCTCGATATTTTCATAACCTGCGTTGTGAAAATTGTCCACCGCACTTTGGTGGACGCCCTCGAGTAGCAGGATCTTGATCTTGCTCTTGTCCAGGGACGTTTTGGCCATGGCTGAATCAACCTCTATGGTCGGCGGCATGCGCCGTGTATCGGTTCACGGGAGGCGCATATCGTAGCACAGACCGCCCCATTCACGCCGGGTCAAGATGATGAAAAGTGTGCGTACTGACAATGAATGAACCGCAAGTCGTTACCATAAGCGTAGGCTGAAAGGCAGACGTCACCCCCTGGCGTCGGTGTATACTGTGGGCCTATTTCAGCTTATTTTAAAAAACATACCGGTTGGCAGGCATACCCCAATGAGCGACACCACATCACCTCCGCAGGATTTTGCCACGACGGTTGAGCAACTCGAAACCATCGTTGAACGTCTTGAGTCAGGCGAGCTCTCATTGGAGGATGCGCTGACCGCGTTTGAACAGGGCGTGCGGCTAACCCGCGATGCCCAGCAGCGGCTGGATAGCGCCGAACTTAAGGTGCGTGCACTGAGTGAAGACAGCGAAGGCCGCTTGAATGTGGCGCCTTTTGCTGGCCCCGACGACCCCAAGGATGCGGCCGACGAAGAGAGCAAGGAGACGCCCCCATGGTAGCCACCCAGCCGAGCCAGCTTGCCACCCTGCGCCACCGCAGCAATAGCCGCGTAGACGCCACCCTGGCGGCACTATTTGATAGCCGCCCGGCGGTAGCGCCACGGCTTGAGGCGGCCATGCGCCACGGCTTGCTAGCGGGAGGCAAGCGCCTGCGCCCCCTGCTGGTGTACATGGCCGGTTATGCACTTGGGGCAGACGACGAGGCGTTGGATGCTCCCGCCGCGGCGATTGAGTTAATCCATGCCTACTCGCTGATCCACGATGATTTACCCGCGATGGATGACGACGACCTGCGCCGCGGCCAGCCCACCGTGCATAAAGCCTTTGATGAAGCGAGCGCGATTCTGGCTGGCGACGCCCTGCAGGCACTGGCGTTTGAAGTGCTGGCCAGTACCGCGCATCCTCGACTGGGCAGTTTAGTCCATACGCTTGCCTCAGCCGCTGGCCGCGACGGCATGGTGGCGGGTCAGGCGCTGGATTTAGACGCCGTTGGTGGCCACCCGGATGTCGATGCCCTCGCCCACATGCACGCCCATAAAACCGGCGCGCTGATTGTTGCCGCTGTGCGCCTCGGCGGCTTAGTAGCCGTTGCAGACGATGACCCCCGTTTAACCGCGCTTATTCGCTACGCGCGCGCCATTGGTCTAGCCTTTCAGATTCACGATGACATTCTGGACGTAACCGGCGACACCGTGACCCTAGGCAAAACGTCAGGCGCCGATGCCGCCCGAGCCAAGCCCACCTACCCCAGTCTGCTGGGATTAGAGGGCGCTCAACGTAAAGCGCACAGCCTGATTGACGAGGCTATCGCCGCGCTCGCCCCTCTGGGCGAACGTGCTGCACCGCTGGCTGACTTAGCCCACTATATGATTGAGCGTGACTACTAAACGATGTCCTTGAATACGATGTCTTTGAATATGATGCTCTTGAATACAATACCCATGAAAACATGCCTATGAAAACATGCCCATGAAGCTGTTCGACGAGATTCCCCGTGAGCGCCCCGTGACGCCGCTGCTCGACTCCTTTGATCACCCCGCTGCCCTGCGGGCCATGAATGACCAACAGCTCGCCCAACTGGCTGATGAGCTGCGTGCTTACCTGTTATATAGCGTGGGCGTGTCGGGTGGCCACTTTGGCGCCGGGCTCGGCGTGGTCGAGTTAAGCGTTGCCTTACACCACGCCTTCCATACGCCCCATGATCGTTTAGTCTGGGACGTTGGCCACCAGGCTTATCCGCATAAGATCCTGACCGGTCGTCGTGAGACGATGCTGAGTATTCGTCAGCACGGTGGTTTAGCAGCGTTTCCGCGCCGCGCCGAGTCCGAGTACGACACCTTTGGTGTCGGCCACTCCAGCACGTCGATTTCGGCGGCGTTGGGTATGGCGCTGGCGGCCAAGGCACAGGGAAATAAGCGGCACGTGTGTGCAATCATTGGCGACGGCGCGCTAACCGCCGGCATGGCCTTTGAAGCCCTGGCCCACGCAGGCCACGTAGACGCCAACCTGCTGGTGGTGCTTAACGACAACGAAATGTCGATTTCCGAAAACGTCGGCGGCATGGCGACCTATCTTGCCCGCGTGCTCTCCAGCAAGCCCTATCTCAAAATACGCGAAGAGGGCAAAAAAGTGCTTTCTCACCTGCCCGGCGCGCTTGAGCTTGCCCGGCGCACCGAAGAGCACATGAAAGGCATGGTCAGCCCCGCCACGCTGTTTGAGGAGATGGGGTTTAACTATGTTGGCCCCATTGATGGTCACGACCTCAACGCGCTAACCGATACGCTTGAAAACCTGCGCGACCTCGACGGCCCGCAGTTCCTGCATATCAAAACGGTAAAAGGTAAAGGTTTCTTGCCTGCCGAGGCCGACCAGATTGGCTATCACGCCATTACCAAGCTGGAAAAGCCCAGCACCGCTGACAGTAACGGCGCCGCCAAAAAACCCATTATTAAACAAGCCGCAGCCAAGAAAAAATACTGCAATGTGTTCGGCGACTGGCTTTGCGATATGGCCGCCGCCGATTCGCGCTTGATGGGCATTACCCCCGCGATGCGCGAGGGCTCCGACCTGATTCGCTTCTCTAAAGAGTACCCACAACGCTATTTCGATGTCGCGATTGCAGAGCAGCACGCCGTGACGCTCGCGGCAGGTATGGCCTGCGAAGGCATGAAACCAGTGGTGGCAATTTACTCTACCTTTCTACAGCGCGGCTATGATCAGTTGATTCATGATGTGGCGGTGCAGAATCTGGATGTCACCTTTGCCATTGACCGTGCAGGCTTAGTGGGCGAAGACGGGCCCACGCACCACGGCAGCATGGATCTCTCATTCCTGCGCTGCGTGCCCGGCATGGTGATTATGGCCCCAGCGGATGAAGCTGAATGCCGCGCCATGCTCAGTGCTGCCTATCATCATCCTGGCCCCGCGGCGGTGCGCTACCCACGCGGCACTGGCCCCGGCGTGGAGATTCCCGCCCACCTTGAGCCGCTAACGATTGGCAAAGCCGAGGTACGCCGAAGCACCTCAAGCGACGGCGTTCGCATTGCGCTGTTGGCGTTTGGCAGCATGAATAGCGCTGCCGCCGACGTCGCCGAACGGCTCAATGCCACCCATATCAATATGCGCAGCATCAAGCCACTCGATCGGGATGCGGTGCTACACGCCGCCGACGAGCATGAACTGCTGGTAACACTGGAAGAGAACGTAATTGCGGGTGGCGCAGGCAGCGCTGTCAATGAATTGCTCCTCGCCGAAGGCGTGCAGGTGGAAGTGCTCAATCTCGGCCTGCCGGATGCCTTTGTCGAGCACGGCACGCCAGCGCAGCTACTTGCCGACTGCCAGTTGGATATTGAAGGCATCGAGCGCGCTATTCGCGTCCGGCTGCCCTAAAACTTATTGCTATTCGGTTGCCATCCGGCATTACCTTTAAACTACTTTTGAGATTTATATGCTACTGCTTATTGTTATTTTCGGCCTGATCGGTCTTGCGTTTGGTGGCCCGGTGGGGCTTCTGATTGGCGGCGGCTTGGGCTGGTGGTTGGGGCGACGCATCAGTCGTCGCTTGAATATCGCCCGAATGCGTATTCAGGAAGGTTTTCTTGAATCGATCTTCTCGGTCATGGGCTGCCTGTGCCAAGCCGATGGCAAAGTAACCGATGGCGAGCTGGATGTAGCCGAGAAACTGTTTGATCAGATGCATCTGCAGGGTGAACAACGCGCCAAGGCCCGCGCCGCCTTTGAGCGTGGCCGCGCCGATGACTTCAACTTAGACGCCGAATTGGCCAATGTTAACCGCCTCACCCAGCGTCAACCGGTGCTGCGCCAAGTATTTATCCAGGTTCAGCTCTCCGCTATCGCCGCTGACGGCGTGCTCCATCCGGCTGAACAAGAGATGATCCTGCGCGTTGCCCGTGGCGTGGGTTGCAGCGATACCGAACTACAGCAGATCGAAGCGATGCTCCACGGCGCTGCTGCTAACTCCCAAGGCGCCAGCGAAGAAGCGCTAAAAGATGCTTATCGCGTACTGGGGGTTTCGGACGATGCAAGCGATGCTGAGATCAAGAAGGCTTACCGTCGTCTAATGAGCCAAAACCACCCCGACAAATTGGCGGGTAAAGGCCTGCCCGAGAGCATGCGCGACATTGCCCAAGCGCGCACCAGCGAAATCGGCAATGCCTACGAGCGTATACGTACGGCGAGGGGCAGCGCCTAAAGGCAGCCTTAACAACAAGATAATCGACAGGTTCGCTAGCGCCCGCTAGATTCAAGCATCGACTGTTTTCGTCAGGAGCACGCCATGATCACGCTGTATAGTTTCCCCCAGTCGCGCTCGTTAAGAGTGGCTTGGGTACTTGAAGAGCTTGGCCTTGAGTACCAGTGCCAGCACGTGGCGCTGGATAAAGGCGAGGGCCAAACGGCCGAGCATTTGGCACGTCACCCGGACGGAAAGGTACCCGTCATTGAAGATGGCGATGTACATCTATTTGAGTCGGCGCCCATTTGCCGCTATCTGGCCGAGACCTATGGCGATGGCACACTGCTGCCCAGCGACCCCGCGGCCCGTGCCCAAGTTGATCAATGGCTCAGCTTTATCGTGACGGAAATTGAGCAGCCGCTGTGGAATCAGGCCAAGCATAAGTTTGCCTTGCCCGCTGATAAGCGCGTTCCTGCTATTTTGCCAGTTTGTGCCTGGGAATTTCAGCGTGCAATAAGTGCCCTGGCGCGCCGTTATAACGGTCAGGAATATCTGGTAGGTAACACCTTTACTCTGGCGGATCTGTTTCTGACTCATACCCTTTCCTGGGCGGCCAGCATGAAGCATCGCCTGCCCGAGCCGCTACTAGCTTACCGCGAGCGGCATATCAAGCGTCCCGCCATGGCTAAAGCCGTCGCGCGTGAGAAAGCCGCCGCTGAGGGTTAAGCAGACGTAACGGGGAGAACCGCGCTATAAATAGCAAAGTAGTGGCAGACGCTTCCACCTATTACAAATAGATGCCAAATAGCGTGGTTATAGGGGATGGCACGCACGGCGTAGAAGATAACCCCGAGCGTGTAGGTGATGCCGCCCGCGGCCAGTAGGGTGATGCCGGTTGATGACAAATTGGCCGCCATTTCTTCTGCGGCGAGTAATATCATCCAACCCATCAGCAAATAAATCGTGACGCGCAATACCGCAAAGCGATGCGGCCAACATAGTTTGCAGACAATGCCCGCCAACGCGAGCGACCATACAGCAGTAAATAGTATCCACCCGGTGGGGCCGCGCATGTTCACCAATAAAAAAGGCGTGTAAGTACCCGCGATGAGGAGATAAATCGCGCAGTGGTCAAGTATTTGAAAACGCAGCTTCCAACGCCGATGCGGAATGCCGTGATAAAGGGTCGAAGCGGTATACAGCAGTACCAGCGTAGTGCCGTACAGGCTAAGGCTAACCACCTTCCATGGGTCGACGTGTGCCGCTAGGCTCGCCACTGCGAGCAAGACCACCATGCCTACCAAACTAAGCGCAGCACCAATCCCGTGGGTAATGCTGTGCAGCCACTCTTCAATAACGCTGAATTCGCCCAGCGAGTCGTCGATATCGGTATTTTTCAAACGTGACACCTCTAAACGCCCTTATTAACTTATATCAGTCATGTAAAAAATAGCGAGTAGCTGACAATAAAGAGAGTGCTAGCGGCAGTTTGTTCCTTCGTTTAAGCAAATAGAAATAAAGCAACTAAAGCCGAGCCCGAAAAATAAAGCCAGGCTCGGTATTGATTGGAGAAGAAATTCTACCAATGCACGCAATGGGAATCTTTTTAAAGCGTTGGCGAGGGTAAAACATCCTTCATATCGGCGGGCACTTGAAAGCCTAGCGCAGCACCGCGCGCACTTGCTAACCCTTGGGGGAAGCCACTTCGATAGCTGTAATCAGGGGTAGCGCCTCCTTGATAGGCATGGCGCTGGCTCAAAGCCTTGGCACAGGCATAATCAAGGGCAGTAAGAATGCCCACCGCGGTTAGCGCCAGGTAAACGTTCTGCTTCTTGGGATTATGCTCATCCTTTAGCGCAAAGGAGAGGGCCGCAAGATCTAACACATCGCCGCCAACGCGGCTCCATATTGCTGGGGTAGGATTATCTGAAAGCGCGCCGATACCACTCATTACGCCTCTTACCCCACAGGCACGCAGGCTGTTTTCGCTGCCTTGCATGCCGAGCTCACGGGTAATCCTGCCTGGTGCTAGCAGTTGATAAAGCCCGACACCCAGGCTTAACCAACCGAGCCCTCGCGCCAGCTTATCCGCTGAGCTTTGCGACTGGGTCATGTCTGTGTGCTTATGCATACCTACCTCCATGTCGGTGTCTTCAAGGCTGGAGAATTACCTTGACGCAACCATCCTGTTTATCGCGGAAGGTCTTATACATTTCGGGCCCTTGCTCTAGGCCAACGGAGTGAGTAATAACAAATGAGGGGTCAATCTGGCCTTCTTCAATACGCCGCAGCAGATCATCGGTCCAGCGATTCACATGTGTCTGGCCGGTGCGCACCGTCAGCCCTTTATTCATTAACGCACCAATGGGGAGCTTGTCGACCAATCCCCCATAAACACCAGGAATCGAGAGGATGCCTGCCGGGCGGCATACATAGATCATTTCGCGTAATACGTGAGCTCGATCAGATTCCAACAGCATGGCTTGTTTAACGCGATCGTACATGGAGTCCAGTGAACGGGTGGCGTGTGCTTCCAGGCCCACCGCATCAATGCACTTTTCCGGCCCCTTACCGTTGGTCAGGTCTTGCAGGCGGCTCAGCACACTCTCTTTATCAAAATTAATGGTGATAGCACCGCCTGCTTCTGCCATGGCCAGCCGCTCGGGGACATTATCAATCACCACCACTTGCTTTGCGCCCAGCAGCACAGCGCTGCGAACACAAAACTGGCCTACTGGCCCAGCGCCCCAAATAACCACTGTATCGGTAGGCTGAATGTCACACTGTACCGCCGCCTGCCAACCGGTAGGGAAAATGTCACCTAGGAAGAGTACTTGTTCGTCAGTGAGCGTACTGGGCACTTTAATATGGGTGGTATCGGCAAATGGCACCCGGACAAATTCAGCTTGGCCGCCTGCATACCCGCCAGTGAGATGGGAATAGCCAAATAAACCCGCGCCACCATGACCAAACGCCTTATCGGCCAATGCCTTATTGCGATTAGAGCGCTCACAGACTGAATAATTGCCACGCTGGCACTGCTCACATTCACCACAAAAGATAGTGAAGGGAATTACGACACGATCACCTACCTTTAAATTCTTTACTTCGCTGCCTACCTCCATCACTTCGCCCATAAACTCATGGCCAAGCACGTCTCCCGACTCCATAGACGGTATGAAGTGATCGTAAAGGTGGAGATCAGAGCCGCAAATAGCACAGCTACTTACATTAATGATAGCGTCGCGTGGGTGCTCAATTTCTGGATCCGGTACCGTGTCATAGCGAACGTCGTTTTTACCATGCCAGCAAAGTGCTTTCATCGTCGCTTCTCCTTAACCTTTATACCCCTGGGTTAGCATCCTGCTATGTATCAACATAGCTCAGTTGCCGGGCAAAAAAGGTTAAAAAAAAGCAAGTTTCCGAGTCCGATTAAGCATCACGCGTTGCTAGTTTGTTGTTAGTTACCCCTTACGCTCAATATCCACATCGCTGGCCTGGGTGAGTGGCGCAGTCGGAGTAACTCAGGACTTAATGGCTAATCATCCATGGGCGTGCTGAGGGGAACATCTTATTACCTTCCGCCGTATAAAATACCTGGGGTTTATGACGTTCTCGATGACAGCATCCGCTCTCATGCTCACTATGCTGATTCCCATGCCTAGGCTCGTGTGCGGCTTTTTCATTACGAGCAAAAGCATTACGTTTTGTGGCGTCCATCATTAACAGCTGAGGGGCAACCATCAGTACTCTAGGGGATAGCGTTCCGCACGTTGGGCAAGCGTGAGAATCACCCGACTCTCGTAGGGGAACAAGCTCATGGAATAAGCCATGGGAAGCACACTTATAATCATAAAGAGGCATACCACTTTCTCCTTAATAGTTTCTGTTTCAAACAGGCAGCGATGTTAAGACGTCGCCGCCTATCTCAATGCTATCAACGCTTGGAAGTCTCTATTTATCTTTTGAGAGTGGTAAGTCAGCCCCCTGAGCGACTTGGGCACCGGGCCCATTGGCATTCGGTTTCACATCAATATCAAAAATATCCGTTGGCAGCCAAAGCGTTGCGCAAGCATTAGGAATATCCACGACGCCGCTAATATGCCCTTGCACTGGCGCGCACCCTAGCAACGAGTAGGCTTGGGCACCGGTATACCCAAACTTTTTGAGATATTCGATGGCATTGAGAACGGCCTGACGATAAGCCACATGCACATCCAAATAGTGCTGCTTGCCCTGCTCGTCTACCGATACCCCTTCAAAAATCAGATAATCATCGTATTTAGGCGTGATAGGACTCGGTTTGAAAATAGGGTTTTTGATGGCGTACTTCTCCATGCCGCCTTTAATCAGGTTAACCCGTAAGTGAATCCAACCGGCCATCTCAATGGCGCCGCAAAAAGTGATCTCCCCATCACCTTGGCTGAAATGTAAATCGCCTACCGATAGGCCGCCATCTTTGACATAAACGGGAAAATAAATGGTTGATCCCCGTGATAAATCTTTAATATCGCAGTTACCACCATGTTCACGAGGTGGTACTGTTCGAGCACCTTCAGCAGCCGCTTGCTGCTTGGCTGTACCCGATAACTTTCCCATATGAGCCGTATCTGCAAAAGGCAGTGCCGCTAACTGTGGTATACGATCAGGATCCGTATCATAGAGTTCTTTTTCTCGCTTATTCCATTCATCCAACATCTCCTTTGAAGGCAAACAACCAATCAAACCTGGATGAATCAGGCCTGCAAACTCTACACCGGGAATATGGCGGGATTTAGTAAACATACCATTGAAATCCCAAATCGACTTTTGTGCCTCAGGGAAGTGCTCGGTTAAAAAACCACCACCATTTTGTTTGGAAAAGAAGCCATTGAATCCCCATTGGCTCTCTTCAAAGGTACCAATATCGAGAATATCGACCACCAGCAGATCGCCAGGCTCTGCGCCTTCAATACCGACTGGACCTGATAAAAAATGCACCTGAGTTAAATCCACATCACGCACATCGTCGGCGCTATCATTGTTATGGATTTGTCCTCCAGTCCAGTCATGACACTCAATAATAAAGTCGTCACCAGGCTTCACCATGCTGGCCATGGGGATATCTGGATGCCATCGATTGTGAATCTGCTCGTTCTCGTAAGGCGACTGATTAAGGTCAACTTTAATGATTGTTTCAGCCATGACACATACCTCTTGCACGTAACGTCGAATAATGGTTATAGAGAAACCCGTTTTCCCTGTACCACTATGTAAAATCGTTACTCAGGCAGCCATAAGCTAATGCACCACGGCTACTACGTTATATGACGTATAAAAGCTATGGAGCGGTGATGGGCAGAACGCTAAGCGAATGGCTTTCGTTGATGCTGACTTGGAATAATTGCTTATCCGGATGTTTCAGCAGAGCGCTGGCCAGCACTGGCTCTAGCGTCACGCGCAGCCTTCGTGCTAAATCGCGAGCGCCAAATTTTGGGTCGCGTTTCTCGCACAACCAGTTTCGTGCATCGTCGGTTAGTTGCAGTGAGATTTGCTGTTTAGCGAGGCGTTTATCGAGTTTCGCGAGTTCGATATCCAACAAGGACGACCACCATCGTTCGTTCAGCTTCTCGAAAGGCAAAATACGATCTATACGATTGAGAAACTCAGGGTCGAAATGACGCTGCAGCGCCTGTTCTTGCACGCGGGTTTCTTTGTTTGGCTTCACCCCTAACCAACGACGCCAACCCTGCTCAAAACGGCTGCGATAGGCCACCACGTCAGTAGCACCGATATTGCTAGTCATAAAAATAAGCGTGTTACGAAAATCAATCTTACGTGTACCGCCCGACAGTACTAACTGGCCACTGTCCATTACGTTAAGCAGGCTACGTACCACTTCCTTCGAGGCCTTTTCCAACTCATCGAATAGCACGATACCGGGTTTACTGTAGCTGCCTTGAATGGCATCGATATCAAATAGCGTGTGCCCCTCTTTACTCCCCACATAACCCGGCGGAGCGCCCGTCAATGCCGCCGCATAGTGCTCTTGAGCAAGCGTGTTCATATCGATACGGCACAGCGCATCTGCGCGGCCAGCAATAGCCTCAGCCAGCAGGCGTACCGTCTCGGTCTTGCCCACCCCAGTGGGGCCAAGGAAAAGATTAACGGCTAATGGGCGTTCCTCGGCACCGATGTCAGCCTTGACCACGTACAACATCGCTTCCATGGCATCAAGTACGTGTTCCTGACCAACAATACGTTCGCGCAATCGCTGCATTACCTGTGCAGGGTCAAACCGGAAGCGTAAAGGCCTTCCGTTGGCCTTTGGCTCCCGCTCTAGATCAGCGATCTCGCGACTCTCCTCTAAGCGATCATTAATGAAGGGCATATGTCTAATTCCTTATCTGCCTGCGCCACGCTCCTTACCTTCGACGGGTAATTCACCCACCGGGCATTCGGCGACACCCACAGTTTTGCGCGTTAGCGCCTCAACGTTTTCTTGCGCCTTCTTGGCATCCATGACCCAGGTACGATAGAAATCAAAAGGACAATCGGCGATACCCTTATCACCGTCACCCGAGGCATGAACACCTGAGTAGCCCCGGTGTAAGAGCTTGAACAGATGGTTTTGCGACTGGTCATTAGCGCGGGCATCGCGAATCTGACTGATCGAAAGCTGGGCAAACTGGATTCCCATGTCCTCCTCGCCACACTCGCCTAGCGTGCGACCATCGAAGCCGATGATCGCCGAATGGCCAAAGTAGGAATAAACTCCGTCAAAGCCGCTGGCATTCGCCACCGCCACATAGCAGTTGTTGGCCCAGGCCATCGACTTAGACATCAACACCTGTTGCTCTTTGGCTGGGTACATATAGCCTTGGCAACGCACGATCAGCTCGGCTCCCTTCATAGCGCAATCGCGCCAGATTTCCGGGTAGTTACCGTCATCACAGATGATGAGGCTAAGCTTCATGCCCTTCGGGCCTTCGGTGACGTAGGTGGTATCTCCGGGATACCACCCTTCGATGGGGCACCAGGGGATGCACTTGCGGTACCGCTGTACGATCTCGCCCTGATTATCAATCAATATCAGCGTGTTGTAGGGCGCCTTATGGGGATGATCTTCATGCCGTTCCCCGGTGAGCGAAAACACGCCCCAGGTATTTGCTTCCCGGCAGGCGGCTGAAAAAATCGCCGTTTCATCGCCGGGAATAGTCGCGGCGGTGGCCATCATTTCATCGTTGTCATACATGATCCCCATGGTGCTGTATTCGGGAAAGATCACAAGATCCATTCCGGGCAATCCAACTTTCATACCTTTGATCATTTCAGCGATATTGCGTGCGTTGTCTAACACCTCTTCACGAGTATGTAGGCGCGGCATTTTGTAATTGACTACGGCCACACCGACGGTATCGGCACTGCTGGAAATATCTCCATGACGCATAAGATTCACTCCTGGGCTTGTTGAGCATTGATTAATAAAACAATGGCTTGATTAGAAAACAGACAGGTCAAACAGCCAGATAGCTGGCGATCTTGGCTTGATCGGCAGTGGCTCGACTCTCTTCATGAATAAACTCTCCCCGCTCAATGACGGTAAGTCGGTCAGCGATCTCCATGGTAAAGCTGAGTACTTGTTCGGAAACGAGAATGGCGATTTTTTTCATCTCACGAATGTCATTAAGTGTCCGAGCAATCTCCTTAATGATTGATGGCTGAATACCTTCCGTAGGCTCGTCAAGCAGCAATACTTTGGGCTCAGTGACAAGCGCCCGAGCAATGGCGAGCTGCTGTTGCTGGCCGCCAGAAAGGTTGCCACCTTTACGGTTGCGCATATCCAACAATACCGGGAACAGGTCAAAAATTTCCCGCGGCACTTTGCGGGTTCTCGCTGTCTCAAGACCAGATTCAATGTTTTCCATCACCGTGAGGTTGGGGAAAATCATTCGTCCCTGGGGAACATAGGCCAAGCCAGCGGCAACGCGTTTGTGGGCGGGCAGGCCACTCAGTTCTTTGCCATCCAAACGAATACTTCCCGCCCCGCTTGGCAGCACCCCGATCAAAGCCTTGAATAGGGTGGTCTTGCCCATACCATTGCGACCCATGATGGCCAAGGTTTCGTCTTGATTCATGTCGAAACTGACGCCGTGGATAACTTCACTTTGACCATAGCTAACATGTAAACCATTGACTTCAAGCATGATGGTGCTCTCCTTTAATGGCCTAAATAAACATCAATGACGCGCTGATCCTGCTTAAGTGTCTGCATGTCGCCCTCTGCTAGGATTTTGCCTTGATGAAGCACCGTTACCTTGCCGCCCAGAGAGGCAACGAATTCCATATCGTGCTCAATGACGATCACTGACCGTCCTTTTGCAATTTTTCGTAACAGATGCGCCGTTTCTTCGCGTTCACTTACGCTCATCCCTGCTACTGGCTCATCTAGCATCAATAGCTCTGGATCTTGAATTAGCAGCATGCCGATCTCCAGCCACTGCTTTTGGCCATGGCTGAGCAAGCCAGCCGATTCATCAAGCCGCGTTTCCAGCTGGATCTCCTTGGCCACTTCATTAATGCGGCGGAGCACTTCCTCGTCACGCTTGAACGCCAAGGCGCCGAAGACACTTCGTCCCCTAGGATAGGAAGCTTCAAGGTTGTCAAACACACTCAGCTCCTCGTAAATAGAAGGCGTCTGAAACTTGCGTCCTACACCCTCCCAGACAATACGATGCTCCCGCATACGGGTAAGCTCTTTGCCCCTGAACTTGATCGACCCTTCACTAGCACGGGTTTTTCCGCAAATCATATCCAGCAGCGTGGTCTTACCTGCACCGTTCGGCCCG
The DNA here is from genome assembly GCF_037070225.1 of Vreelandella indica. Taxonomy (NCBI): domain Bacteria; kingdom Pseudomonadati; phylum Pseudomonadota; class Gammaproteobacteria; order Oceanospirillales; family Halomonadaceae; genus Vreelandella; species Vreelandella indica. The sequence goes on along the minus strand of NZ_JBANSO010000006.1, from coordinate 102,186 downwards.
ATAATGACTCGTAACTCACTCTCATCCATGTATAAGTTCAGACCTTCAATGGCTTTGAAACCATCAAAAGAGACTGTTAAGTTTTCAATAGAGAGTAGAAAATTAGTGTTCGAGCTCATGGCCTTTTCTCCTGCAACGGCTCTTGAAAACCACCACTTGAAGCAGATGAACGAGCCTTTCTATCGCCGAGCCAGCGTTCAAAAGGGGTGCGCATACGGTGACCAAAGCGGCCATAAATGCTGGCCAATCCGTAGGGCAGCACCAGCACGACCAAGATAAAAACGGCACCTATCAAGAACTGCCATAGTTGCGGGTAGGCTTCGGCAAACATGGTTTTAGCAAAGCTGACCAATAGCGCCCCATAGACGCCACCCACCAGTGACAATCGCCCGCCCACTGCGGCAAAAATCACAAACTCGATGGAGGGCACGATGCCGATGAAGGAAGGTGACATAAAGCCAACCTGGAGTGTGAACATCGCGCCACCGATGCCGGAAATGAACGCCGCCAGGCAAAAGATGAACACCTTAAAGTTGGCCACGTCGTAACCGGAAAAGCGCACGCGCTCCTCTTTATCGCGCAAAGCGGTCAGAATGCGACCATATTTGCAGTTCAGTACCCAACGACCAATCAGCAAGCACCCGATTAACAAAACGGCGTTAAGGTAATACAGCAGATAGCGGGCGCTATCATCGCGAATATCCCACCCCATCAAGGTACGCAGATCGGTGATGCCATTAATGCCACCGGTATAGCCCTGCTGGCCGATAATCAGGATTGTCAGCACCACCGCTAGGGCCTGGGTGATAATCGCAAAATAAACGCCACTAACACGCCGCTTGAACATGGCAAAGCCAATCAAAAAGGCAAAAGCCGCAGGCAGCACCAGCACCGCGATGATGGTGAACGTTAGGCTATTGAAGGGAACCCAGAACCACGGCAATTCTGTGATACGGTTCCAGTCCATAAAGTCGGGTATGCCCGGCGTGGTCTGGATGCTGGTGCTTTCTGGGTCTGAGGCTTCAATCTTCAAAAACATCGCCATGGCATAGCCACCGATGCCAAAGAAAATGCCCTGCCCAAGACTGAGAATTCCGCCATACCCCCAACACAGCACCAGGCCTAGCGCCACAAAAGCATAGGTCAAATAACGCCCTGCCAAATTAAGGCGGTAAATATCAAACACAAGCGGCATAACAACCATCAGGACGATTGCCAGCAGCAAAATGCTGCCTAAGCCAGCATGACGATCCTGAAAAAAACTGAAAAGTCTGTTCATTAGATAGGACTCCTTAGCGGCGAACCTTGCTAGCCACAAGCCCTTCGGGGCGCAGCAGTAAGATGCCAATCACCGTCAGCAGCGTGAGTACCTTGGCCATAGAGGAACCCAGGAAGAATTCCATAAGTGACTGGGCTTGAGCGATGGAGAAGGCAGACGCGATAGTGCCCACTAGACTGCCCGCTCCGCCAAATACCACCACGAGAAAGGTATCAACGATATACAGCGAACCACTGGTGGGGCCGGTGGAGGAAATGGTGGTAAAGGCCGCGCCAGCAATACCGGCAATGCCACAGCCCAGCGCAAAGGTGACGCGATCAACCCGTTTCGTGTTAATGCCCACCGCGCCGCTCATATCGCGATTGGCGGTAGTACAGCGCACGCGCAGTCCCCAGCGCGAGCGATACAGGAACCACCACACACCTAATGTCACCAGCAGGGTAAGCACCAAGATGGCGATACCGTTAAGCGGAATATCAATCATCATGGTGGGGCGGTAGGAGCCACGTAACCAGTCCGGCACCAACACGCTCACCTCGCGGGCACCGAAGGCTGATCGAAATCCTTGCTGCATGATCAAGGCCAAGCCCCAGGTCGCTAGCAAAGTATCCAGAGGGCGGTGATAAAGATGCCTTATGAGCGCTATCTCGACGACATAGCCGACTAGGAAAGCGCTACCAAATGCGATAGGGATGGCGAAGAAAAGATAGTAGTCAGTCATCCCAGGCAAGGCACCTAGAGTGATAGAGCAGAGGTAAGTGGCGTAGGCGCCTATCACCATAAATTCACCATGTGCCATGTTGATAACGCGCATCTGGCCATAGATGATAGCCAGACCTAAGGCCATCAGTAGCAAAACACTAAAAAAACTCACGCCAGCAAAGCCTTGCATGGCAAAAATTGCTAGTAGCTCTTGGGTACTAAATCCACTCATGGCGGCCTCCCCCTGTAACAAAAATCAATATTTGGCAACAACATCACAGCGGCTTGCACCGCCGTGATGTGAATCGAAGCTTATTGATAACCTTCTGGGAAAGGGTTGGGTTCGACGAGATCAGACTCCCACACAACGGTAGCTTGACCATCTTCGTTCCAGCGACCTATGCGTGTTTTGCTCCATAAGTGGCGGTTAGGATGCACTTGGACGTAACCTTCCGGCGCTGTCGTCAACTCGATATCGGCCATGGCAGCAGAAACCGCGTCTACGTCAAAACTGCCCGCTTTCTCGACACCTGCCTTCCATAACCATGGCCCGAGATAGGCGGCTTGTGAAACGTCTCCAATAACGCTGTCTTCACCCCAGCGCTCCTTGAACGCTTCCACGAATGCAGCGTTATTTTCGTTATCTAGGCTCTGAAAATATTTCATGGAGGAGTAAAAGCCTTCGACGTTCTCACCACCAATACCGAGAACCTCATCCTCAGTGACCGAAATAGTCAACAACGTTTGATTGTCGGCATTAATCCCTGCGGCATTAAGCTGGCGAAACCAAGCAACGTTACTTCCGCCGACTACCGCCGCAAAAATGACATCAGGTTTGCGAAGGCGAATACGGTTGATGTTGGAGCCAAAGGAAGTGTGTCCCAACGGGGCGTAATCCTCGCCCAACACTTCACCGCCAAGCACTTCTTCAATATGGATGCGGGCAATCTTCATTGAGGTACGCGGCCAGATGTAATCCGAACCGATTAGGTAGAAGGTACGCGCGCCCTGTTCATTCCAAGCCCAGTTAATTCCCGCCAATATCTGCTGGGTGGCTTCCTGGCCGGTATAAATGACATTTGGAGACTCTTCGAGTCCTTCATAGAAAGTTGGGTAGTAAAGCAGGCCGTTCTCACGCTCTAGCACAGGTAGCATTGCCTTGCGCGAGGCCGATGTCCAGGCACCGAAGATGGCCGGAACATTATCCTGAGTTAGCAACTTACGTGTTCGGTCTGCGAAGGTTGGCCAATCACTCGCACCGTCTTCAATAATCGGCTCAATTTGACGACCAAGCACTCCACCCTGTGCATTGATTTGCTCAATCGCCAACTGTTCGGCTTCGACCGAACCTGTCTCACTGATGGCCATCGTGCCTGTCAATGAATGCAAAATACCTACCTGTACCGTATCGTCAGTCACGGCAAGTCCTGTGGTATTGACCTCTTCGGTGGGTGGTGCACTTAAAGCGTGCGACGAAATGCTCAGCGCGATAGGCAGTGCCACAATTCCGGTCAATAAAAAACGCCGCAAATGCGACAGCGTGGTATGTGTCGTCGTCATGATGGTGAGTCCCCAAGTCAGCGAAAACTAATCAGCGGAACGCAAGTCAGCGGAAAACCGCGGAATCTTGCTGATCCCTCGCTATTGAGTATGGGGAGACCTAGGTAAGCCAACCATGCGCGGAATGCACCAGACCACTACGTCATTTACCCCATACCTACCCTCTTACCTACCGTTTAAGATCACTAATACGCCTCGGGCATGGACGTTGCATAATTCTTCTCAGCATTGAGCGTTAAGAGGTCATCCAACCCTGCTGGCCGATATCCATTGGCCGATACAAGGCCCGCTATGACAAGCACAAAACAGCGTATATTTCCGGTTAGGCGCAACTACAATAAATGGGTAGCTAATCAAACATTAGAAGATTTTGCGCTACGCTTTACAGCCAAATCCGCACGGCGCTGGAGTGCCAAACGTGTTGCCCTGACGGCTTTAGGAACAATCTCATTTTTGGCTCTGGAAGCGATTGGGGGCGTCATTACTCTCAACTACGGCATTACTAATGCTATTGCCGCCATCGCAGTGGTCACGTTTGTTATTTTTCTGCTCGGCATACCTATCAGCTATTATGCGGCGCGCTACGGAGTGGATATCGATCTCCTGACTCGCGGCGCAGGATTTGGATACCTGGGCTCGACGTTGACATCCCTCATCTACGCCACATTCACTTTTATCTTCTTTGCTTTAGAAGCCGCTATTATGGCGATGGCTTTGGAAGTGTTATTTAACGTTCCTCTTACCTTTGGGTACATCATCAGTTCTCTGGTGGTAATACCTATTGTGACTCACGGCTTTACCTACATTAGTCGTTTCCAAGTGTGGACTCAGCCCCTATGGATATTCCTTCAGCTGTTACCCTTTATTTTTATTTTATTACAGGATCCCGACTCTCTCGAGCGCTGGGTCGATTTCGACAACCATATGATAGGGACTCAAGGTTTTAATTTGCTGTTATTCGGTGCAGCCACAACCGTGATGTTTTCTCTCGTCGCCCAAATAGGGGAGCAGGTCGACTACCTGCGCTTTCTACCCGAAGCTCAGCCTGGTAAACGCTTGCGTTGGTGGTCGGCAATGCTCGCCGGGGGCCCAGGCTGGATCATTATTGGTGCCGTCAAGGCATTGGCAGGCTCGTTCCTGGCGGTTCTCGCCATTCATCACGGCTTGGCCGCCGAACTTGCTCAGGAACCTATGCATATGTACTTGGTAGGGTTCAGCCATGTCACCACGCATCCTGCCATGTTAATGGCGCTGGCGGGCATTTTTGTTGTGCTTTCACAACTGAAAATCAACGTCACCAATGCGTATGCCGGCTCCATCGCCTGGTCCAATTTTTTCTCTCGCCTTACCCATAGCCATCCAGGTCGAGTGGTATGGCTACTCTTCAACGTAATGATCGCGCTGGTACTCATGGAGATTGGCATTTACCGCGCTTTTGAAGTTATTTTGGCCAACTACGCAATGGTCGCAATGGCCTGGATCGGTGCTTTGGTGGCAGATCTAGTAATCAACAAACCGTTGGGGCTCAGTCCGCGCCATATCGAGTTCAAGCGCGCTTACCTCTATGACATCAATCCTGTCGGCTTCGGTGCAATGTTACTGGCGACGGCTGTTGCGCTCGCCGCTAGAGGAGGGCTTTGGGGTGAAACGGCAGCAGCACTCGCATCCTTTCTAGCCTTACTGACCGCGTTTGTTAGCGCTCCGGCTATCGCGTGGCTAACCAAAGGACGCTATTACATCGCCCGCACTCCAGAACCCAAATCGATTCTCCAGGGCCACGGTTGTATCATCTGCGAGCACCATTTCGATATCGAAGATATGGCCTTTTGCCCTGCTTATAACGCACCTATATGCTCGCTCTGCTGTTCTCTGGACGCTCGCTGCAATGATGTTTGCAAGCAGCACGCCACCTTTCAAGAGCAGTTAATGGACTGGTTAGGCGTACTTCTCCCTAATCACATGCTTAAGCATTTCAACTCCCGCATGGGCCATTTCGCCAGCCTATTGATGCTTGTAACCCTGGTGATTGCCGGGTTCTTGATACTTGTTTTCTACCAGCTCCCAGACCTTACGCCTGATGTGGAGGCGTTAATGGCCACTACTTTAGCTAAAATATTAGCCATTCTCGTTATTGTCAGCGGCGTGGTAGCTTGGCTCTTTGTGCTGGCCAGCGAGAGTCGGGTGGTGGCGCATGAAGAGTCGCATCGCCAAACGCGCATGCTGCTAGAGGAGATCGACGCCCATGAGGAAACCGACCGAGAACTACAAAAAGCCAAAGAACTTGCTGAAGCGGCCAACCAAGCTAAAAGCCGCTATCTGACGAGCCTAAGCCACGAGCTTCGCTCACCGCTTAATGCTGCTTTCGGCTATGCCCAGCTCCTTGAGCATGATGACACCATTCCACCTGAGCGCCGAAAAGCGGTCGCCATCATTCGCCGCAGTACCGAACACCTTTCTGATTTAATCGAAGGACTGTTAGAAATTTCCAAAATTGAAGCTGGCCGCCTGGAGCTGTATCGAAACCAAGTACGAGTCAGCGAGTTGATTGATGAACTCGTCGCAATGTTTCGACTTCAGGCTCAGGAAAAAGGCATCGACTTCACTTTTACTAGCCAAGGACGCATCCCGGAGTGGGTCATTACCGACGAAAAACGCCTACGTCAAATACTGATTAACTTGCTCTCCAATGCCATTAAATTCACTAACCATGGCAAAGTATCGCTAAACTTTCGCTACCGCAATCAGGTGGCAGAATTCACTATTCGCGATACTGGAGTAGGTATAGAAGAGGAAGACATTCAACGAATTTTCAAACCCTTTGAACGTGTGCGCAAACCCGGTGTACCAGTTGCCCACGGTACCGGTCTGGGCCTAACGATTACTAAACTACTGACCGATATCATGGGCGGGGATCTACAAGTAATTAGCACACATGGAATCGGCAGTGAGTTTCGGCTTTCGGTAATGCTATCCAGTATAGAGCCCTTAGAGCTTGTAAGATCGCCCCATCAGGTAGTTCAAGGATATCAAGGTGAGCGATGTACTCTGCTGGTGGTCGATGATGATCCCTCTCATCGGGGTCTACTCAGTGACATGCTCACACCACTGGGATTTACGATAATAGAAGCGCCCGATGGGGTGACTAGCTTGGAGCTCTCCCGCCATACCCAATATGACTTGATCTTGATGGATATCGCCATGCCGGACACTGACGGGTGGCAAACCGCTCGCCTACTCCGCCAGCAAGGATTTCAGGGGCCTATTGTGATGCTCTCTGCCAATGCCCGCGAGAGCCAAATGGAAGCGCTTAGCGAAGGGTTGCATAACGACTACTTGATTAAACCCTTCAAGCAGGGAGCGCTTCTTGATGCACTAGCACGGCAGCTACAGCTGAAATGGCATCATCACCCCCCCTCTTCACCTAATTTTGCTCAGACTCAATTGACAGTCCCAGCCCATATTGACGCGGCATTGCGTGAAGAACTCTTGTCGCTAGTAGAAATCGGCCATATCAGTGGTCTACGTAACACTCTGAACGACGCCCAGTATCATGGAAGGATTAGTTCTTCACTGGCGACAGCGCTGGAAAGTGCTTTAGATCGTTTTGACTTCCACCAAGTGATGCGTTTGCTGGAGAAATTGCCATGAACCCGATTCAGCGTAAGGATCTCATCCTAGTCGTTGATGATTCTGCCGACTCCCTGGGAATGATTCATCATGCTTTAGAGCAGGCTGGATTAACTGCATTGGTAGCGATGGGTGGGGCTCAAGCAATCTCAATCGCGGAGAAAATGACGCCTGACTTAATTCTAATGGACGCCTTAATGCCTGGCATGGATGGCTTTGAGACTTGTCGTCATCTTAAGCTACATACCGAGTTAGCAAGCGTACCGATCATATTCATGACAGGACTAACGGATACCGAAGATGTGGTGCGGGGACTTGAAGCTGGTGGTGTGGACTATGTGACAAAACCCGTTCGGCCAAAGGAATTGGTGGCTCGTATTCGCGTACACCTCAATAACGCCCGCCTCGCCCAAAGTGCTCACACTGCCCTAGATAAACTTGGCCAGGTATCATTCTCAACAGACACGCAAGGAAGATGGCTTTGGGGTACGCCTCAGGCCGAGGATTGGATCAACATAGCTGAAGAGAATTTGATCAACCCACGCACGGAGCTTGCGGAACAAATTAAGCGCTGGCTAACCCGAACGCCGCAAACCGGCGACCAGCTAGCGCTGCCCTTGCCGCATAACGCCTTAAGATTGAGATACCTGGGCGAATCTACCGCAAATGAGCACTTATTCCGCTTGCTGCATCAGGATGGGGACAGCGAAAGCTTGCTTTTACAAAACCAACTCCGACTAACTAACCGTGAATCACAAGTACTGCTATGGATTGCACAAGGCAAGACTAATCGTGAGATCGGACAAATACTCGAATTGAGCCCCCGAACTGTTAATAAACACTTAGAGCAAGTCTTTCGAAAGCTCGGTGTTGAAAACCGCACATCCGCTGCCGCCATGGCATTCCAGTGTTTAACTAATATTTGACAACACCTTAATTCAACATCCTCGCATAGCCACTATCACCCCTTACGCTCAATATCCACATCGCTGGCCTGGGTAAAGTCATCCAGGGCCATCATATGGCCGAGCTTGCCCGCTTTAGTGGCAAGGTACTGCTCGTTATGCGGGTTCAGTCCGGTCGTGATCGACAGGCGCTCCACCACGTTCACCCCGTCGCGGGTAAGGGCATCCACTTTGCGCGGATTGTTGGTCATTAATCGCAGCGACGTAATGCCCAGGTGGTTGAGCATCGGTACGCAAAGGTCGTAGCGGCGCATGTCGGCGCCAAAGCCAAGCCGTTCGTTGGCTTCGACCGTATCCGCGCCTTGATCCTGCAAATTATAAGCGCGAATTTTATTCAGCAGACCAATTCCGCGGCCCTCTTGGCGCAGATAAAACAGTACGCCGCGGCCCTCTTCGGCAATACGCTTCAGCGCTTCCTGAAGCTGATAGCCACAGTCACAGCGCATAGAAAACAGCGCATCGCCGGTTAAACACTCGGAGTGCACACGCCCCAGCACCGGCACATCGCCGGTCACATCACCCAACGTTAAGGCGATATGATCCTTGCCAGTGGCCTCATCTTCGAAGCCATGCATCGTAAAGGTTGCCCAGGGGGTGGGCAGTTGGGAAGCGGCAATAAAGCGAATGGTCACAGGTTACCTCGCTGATTGACCAAACCAGTTAACCACACCAGTGTTGGCAAAATGGGCAAGTATTCTAACAGGAAGCGGCGCCCGCCTCACGATGGCAACGCAGCTAAAGTTGGCTAATTAGAGGAGAAAAATTGATCGGGTGCGACGATTTTTGCCACCGGTTACGCCGCCCTAGCGCCTATCTTCAAGTACAATTGCTCACATACGATTTCAAATACGACCCCAAGCACTGCTTCAAGTACGATGCGGGCAAATTTCTTAAGAGCAAGTATTTATGACCACCACACCGTTACAAAATGACCGTTTCCTTCGCGCATTAGCGCGCCAGCCCGTTGACCGCACACCTGTATGGATGATGCGCCAAGCGGGCCGCTACCTGCCGGAATACCGCGCCAGCCGTGCTGATGCGGGCAGCTTTATGGATCTGTGCCGTAATCATGACCTGGCCTGCGAAGTCACTATGCAGCCTTTAGAGCGCTATCCGCTGGACGCCGCCATTCTGTTTTCTGACATTTTAACCATTCCGGATGCGATGGGCCTGGGGCTCTATTTTGAAACCGGCGAAGGTCCTAAATTTCGCAAAACCGTGCGCACCCAGGAAGAAGTCGCGGCACTGAGCGTGCCCGATGCCGAGCGCGACTTGGATTACGTGATGCGTGCGGTGTCGACCATTCGTCGCGAGTTGAACGGCCGCATGCCGCTGATCGGCTTCTCCGGCAGCCCCTGGACGCTGGCGACCTACATGGTGGAGGGTGGTTCCAGCAAGGACTTCCGCCACCTGAAAACCATGCTTTACGATACGCCGGATACCATGCACCAGCTGCTAGATACGCTGGCCCATGCGGTCACCGATTACTTGAATGCGCAGATTCGCGCCGGCGCCCAGGCGGTGCAGATTTTTGATACCTGGGGCGGCGCGCTATCCACGCCTGCGTACCTAGAGTTTTCGCTGCGCTATATGGAGCAGATCGTGTCCGGCCTGATCCGCGAACAAGATGGTCGTCGCGTGCCGGTGATTCTGTTCACCAAGAATGGCGGCCAGTGGCTTGAGCATATCGCCTGCGCCGGTGCCGATGCCCTGGGTATCGACTGGTCTACCGAGCTTTCCGATGCCCGCGCCCGCGTTGGCCATAAGGTCGCACTGCAGGGCAACCTGGACCCTAACGTACTGTTTGCCCGCCCCTCGGCTATCCGCGCTGAAGTGGCCCGTGTGCTCGAAAGCTACGGCCACGGCCCTGGCCACGTCTTTAACCTGGGCCACGGTATCAGCCAGTTTACTAACCCGGATAACGTCACCGCCTTCATGGAGGCGCTGCACGAACTTAGCCCGCAATACCATCGGGATATCCCCACCCAATCCAACACACCGCATTCAGGAGCCTATTGATGAGCGAATTACGCGACGACCAGTGGTTTACCGAAGTCTTTGATAGCCACGGCAGCGCCTTCTCGCTGAAGATCTCTGAAAAGCTGCTGGATGTGCAGAGCCAGTATCAACATCTGGAAGTCTATGCTACCGAGACTTACGGCAACCTCATGGTGCTGGACGGCTGTGTGATGCTGACCGACCGCGACAACTTCCTCTATCACGAGATGATCGCGCATCCGGCGCTGTTTACCCATCGAGACCCCAAGCGGGTGGTGATTATCGGCGGTGGCGACTGCGGCACGTTAAAAGAGGTGCTGCGCCACTCAGGCGTTGAAAAAGTTACTCAGATTGATATCGATGAAGAAGTCACGAAAGCCTCCGAGCGCTTTTTCCCGACCTTGGTAGAATCGAACAATGATCCGCGCGCCGAGCTGTTGTTCGCTGATGGCGTGAAGTGGGTAGACGATGCACCTGATGAGAGCATCGATGTATTGATTATCGACTCAACCGACCCGGTCGGCCCTGCGGAAGGGCTGTTTAAAACCGACTTTCTCAAGCGCTGCCACCGTATTTTGAAAAGCGGCGGCGTGATGGTGCAACAGAGCGAGTCACCGCTTTACCACACGGGTTCGATCATTCGTGAGCTACGCCACGATATGCTTGAAGCGGGTTTTAACAGCGTCGCCACACTGCCCTTCCCGCAGCCGGTGTACCCATCAGGCTGGTGGAGCGTAACACTGGCGGGTAAAGCCATTGATGTGAATGCGTTCCGCGAGCAGGCAGCCGCCAGCCACGAGCTGCCGCTTGAGTACTACAGCGTTGATGCCCATCGCGGCGCGCTCGCCCTTCCTCCGTTTATGCGCAAGGCATTCGCGGCCGAATAACCCCCCGTTCATCGCGTACTTTCTGTCACCGCCCACCTCAGCTTGCCCTATAAAGGTGCAAAGCGAGGTGGGTGGTAACATTTTTTGCACCTAGACGTTCGTCTCGAATCCATTGAGTAGCGTTGAAAAGCGCTGAATTCACGCCTGTACCCTTGCTGGCATCTTCCTTGCTAGGTTTAGTGACATGCTACGGCATGCATAACTATTTTAATGACGGTTTTTAATCACTTCGAGGGAAACTAAATGTTCAATAAAAAACATCTAGCGCTTCTGGCGTCCGCTGGTTCACTGAGCCTAGCGGGAATGGCGACTGCTCAAGCCGACACCTTAGAAGATACTATTGAGCGTGGTGCCGTTCAGTGTGGTGTGAGCGATGGTTTGCCGGGCTTCTCAGCACCGGATGACGACGGTAATTGGCAGGGTCTGGACGTTGATGTTTGCCGTGCAGTAGCGGCAGCAGTACTCGGCGATGCGGATGCGGTTAACTATATTTCTCTAAACGCCGTTGAGCGCTTCACCGCCCTGCAGTCTGGTGAGGTTGACTTACTTTCACGTAACACCACCTGGACCACTACCCGTGACACCACGCTGGGCCTTAACTTCACCGGCGTTAACTTCTACGACGGCCAAGGCTTCATGGTTTCCCGCGACCTGGGCATTACCGGTGCCGACGAGCTCGACGGTGCTTCTATCTGTATTCAGTCGGGCACCACGACTGAGCTGAACTTGGCTGACTACTTCCGTGCTAACAACATGGAATTCAACCCCATCGTATTTGATACCTCTGAGCAAACCGTGGGTGGTTATCAAGCTGGCCGCTGTGATGTTCTGACCTCTGATACCTCTCAGCTAGCTGCGCTTCGTATTCAGCTAGATGACCCTGAAGCCTCAATGATCCTGTCTGATGTTATCTCCAAAGAGCCGCTGGGTCCTGTTGTTCGTCAGGGCGACGATCTTTGGTTCAACATCGTTAAGTGGTCGCTGTTCGCTATGCTTAACGCTGAAGAGTACGGCGTTACCAGCGAAAACGCTGAAGAGATGCTGAACTCAGAAAATCCTGATGTTGCTCGCCTGCTGGGCCAAGACGGCAACTACGGGGAAGGCATGCAGTTGGAAGCAGACTGGGCTTACAACATCATTAGCCAAGTCGGCAACTACGCTGAAAGCTTTGAACGTAACGTGGGTATGGACTCTCCGCTTGAAATCGAGCGCGGTGTTAACGCCCTGTGGAACGACGGTGGCTTCCAGTACGCTCCCCCGATTCGCTAAGCGTCTCGCTTGACCCCGGCCCGCCACCCTCTTTACAGGTATCTGTTTCAAAGGCCTGGCGGGCCATCTGATTGACCGTCCGTGTAGCGGAGACGCCATCCATGTCTGTAAGACCCAACATTCGCCCCGCCGGCCACAAGCCGCCGTTTTGGCGAGACCGCGCTAAGCGCGCACTTATTTTTCAAATCATTTTGGTCGCCGTTGTGGCGGCTTTCCTGATCTATATTATCGGCAATACCCAAGCCAACCTGAATGCCCGCGGCATCACCACAGGCTTTAGCTTTTTGGGCAACACAGCCGGCTTTGGTATTGGTCAAACCTTAATCGAGTACTCTTCCCAGAGTACCTACGGCCGCACCTTCGTGATTGGCTTGCTCAACACGCTGCTGGTCGGGGGGCTGGGGGTCATTGCCGCCTCGATTATCGGGTTTATCGTCGGTATTGCGCGGCTATCGCCCAATTGGTTGATCGCCAAGTTAGCCAACGCCTATATCGAAACCTTTCGTAATATCCCGCTGCTGCTGCAGATTTTCTTCTGGTACTTCGCGGTACTACGTACCTTACCCAGCGCTAGAGAGAGCATGGCGTTTGGCGAAGCCATTTTCCTGAACGTACGCGGGTTGTACTTGCCACAACCGCTGTTTGAATCAGGCTTTGGATTGATCCCTGCTACTTTTGTGGTAGCGATGATTGCCAGCATTGCGTTGGTCATCTGGAATAAGCGCCGCCACGAAGCGACCGGCAAACGCATACCGGTTTTCTGGATCTCGCTGGTGATTATTTTTGGCCTACCACTGCTGGTACTGGTGGCGACCGGCGTTCCGGTCACTTGGGAAATGCCGGTACTGCGTGGTTTTAACTTCGGTGGTGGTATTACTATCATTCCCGAATTTTTGGCCCTGTGGCTGGCGCTTTCCATTTATACCGCATCGTTTATTGCTGAGATTGTGCGCTCGGGCATTCAAGCGATTCCCCATGGCCAAACCGAAGCGGCCCAAGCACTTAGCTTGCCGCGAAAACTCGTTCTGCGTCTGGTGGTGATTCCTCAAGCCTTGCGCGTCATCATTCCGCCGCTGACCAGCCAATATCTCAACCTGATTAAAAACTCCTCTCTGGCCACCGCCATTGGTTACCCCGACCTGGTGTCGGTTTTTGCTGGCACCACGCTCAACCAGACCGGTCAAGCAATCGAAGTCATTGCCATGACCATGGCGGTCTATCTCATCATCAGCTTGCTGGTGTCCATGTTCATGAACTGGTTCAACGCTCGCGTTGCGCTGGTAGAACGCTAGGCCGGAGGCGACCCCATGATTCACAACAAAGAAACCATACCTCAGCGTCCGGCGCCTAAAGGCACGATCGGCCCGGTTGCCTGGCTACGGGGCAACCTGTTCAACGGTCCTATCAATAGTGTTTTCACGCTGTTGGGCCTGTACGTACTGTATCTGCTGGTGGTGCCAACCGTTCAGTGGGCGTTTATCGATGCCAACTGGGTGGGCGACAGCCGCGAAGACTGCACACGGGCGGGCGCCTGCTGGGTCTTCGTCAACGCGCGTTTCTCCCAGTTCATGTATGGCCTTTACCCAAGCGAAGAGTATTGGCGTGCCAACATCGTGTTTGCCATGTTTGCGGCCATTATTGCTTGGATGGTCATTCCTCGCCTGCCCTTTAAGCGCTGGATGGCCCTGTTTGCGCTGCTAATCTTCCCGGTCATCGCCTACGTGTTACTCCACGGCGGCTACTTTGACCTACCGCGTGTCTCGACCCACCGCTGGGGCGGCTTGATGCTGACCCTGCTCTTGGCCAGCGTAGGCATGATTGGCGCGCTACCGATTGGTATCGTGCTCGCCCTTGGGCGACGCTCGAACATGCCCATCGTCAAAACCTTCTGCGTGATTTTCATTGAGTTCTGGCGCGGTGTACCACTGATTACCATTCTGTTTATGGCCTCGGTGATGCTGCCGCTGTTCCTGCCTTCAGAAATCAGCGTGGATCGCCTGGTACGCGCCCTGATCGGCCTCACGCTGTTCCAAAGCGCCTACATGGCGGAGGTGATTCGCGGTGGTTTGCAGGCGATCCCCAAAGGCCAGGACGAAGCCGCCGCGGCGCTGGGAATGACGTACTGGAAGCGTATGGGGCTCATCGTCATGCCGCAGGCACTTAAGATGATGATTCCCGGTATCGTTAATACGTTTATCTCCCTGTTTAAAGACACCACCCTGGTGATGATCATCGGGCTGTTTGACCTGTTGGGCATTGTGCAAGCGGCGCTTTCCGACTCGCGCTGGCTGGGCTTCTCGATAGAGGGGTATGTATTTGCGGCGTTTGTGTTCTGGATTTTCTGTTTCAGCATGTCGCGCTACAGCCAGTACCTGGAACGCAAGCTTAATACCGGCCATAAGCACTGATGCCGCATCTCTTTACGATTTAAGTAGGATTTCAACATGACACAAGCAGCCACTAACACCTCTGACACCAGCACTTCTGACCTGATGGTCGAGATGCGCAACGTCAATAAGTGGTACGGCGATTTTCACGTACTGCGTGATATCTACCTTGAGGTAAAACGCGGCGAACGTATCGTGGTTTGCGGCCCTTCAGGTTCGGGTAAATCCACGCTGATTCGCTGCATTAACCACCTTGAAGAGCACCAAAAAGGTGAAATTGTGGTGGGCGGTGTACCGCTGACCCAAGACGTTAAGCGTATCGAGCAGATTCGCCGCAGCGTCGGCATGGTTTTTCAGCACTTCAATCTGTTTCCTCACTTAACGGTGCTGGAAAACTGCTGTATCGCGCCGATGTGGGTTCAGAAGAAGCCCCGTAAAGAAGCCGAAGCGCTGGCCATGGAGTATCTGGAACGGGTGCGCATTGCCGAGCAGGCAACTAAGTACCCTGGGCAGCTTTCGGGCGGCCAGCAGCAACGCGTGGCCATCGCCCGCTCACTGTGCATGCACCCTGACGTGATGCTGTTTGACGAGCCCACCTCCGCCCTAGACCCCGAGATGATCAAAGAGGTGCTGGACGTTATGGTGGAACTGGCGGAAGAGGGCATGACGATGATTTGTGTCACCCACGAAATGGGCTTCGCCAAAAAGGTCGCTGACCGAGTGATCTTTATGGATCAGGGTCAAATCATTGAAGAAAACGCGCCTGAACCGTTCTTCAATAACCCGCAGTCTGAACGCACCCAGTTGTTCCTGAGCCAGATTCTTGGGCATTAATCCACAGCCCAATCGACAAAGCAGCTGTTGATAAGTACGTCATCATGGGTCTCATTTGAGGCCCATGATGGTTAACAGACTTTAAAAAATGGCTATCAAATAAAGGACAAAGGCATGATTGAAAAGCTGTTTATTGACCGCGCGCCACAGCCCATCGCACCGTTTTCTCATGCGTGCCGCGTAGGTGATCTGGTGTTTATCACTGGGCAAATGCCGACCGTGCCGGAAACCAACGAAATGCTGCTGGGCACTTTCACCGAGCAGACACACCGGGTGATGCAGAACCTGGCGATTGTGCTGGAAGAAGTCGGCAGCGCTTTTGAATATGTGGTGCAGTCTAGGGTGTTTATTACCAATATGGGCCATTTCGATGAAGTGAATAAGGTCTACGCGAGCTACTTTCCGCAGCCGCTACCTACCCGCACCTGCATTGGCGTGACTGGCCTGGCGGGCGGCGCCGATGTGGAAGTCGATATGATCGCCTGGATTCCGCCGTCGCAGCAATAAACCTTATCAATAGGCGTTATCACGGCTGCCAGTGTGCCACGACGCGATTGCGCCCCGCCGCTTTGGCGGCATAGAGCGCTTGGTCAGCCTGGGCAACGGCTACTGCCTGACTGTGGTCTAAATCACTGGTGAGCGCCAAAGGTGCTATTCCCACGCTGACGGTGAGTGTCACCATCGTCGGCGTTTGAGAATCACTCGCCGTCAGATAAAACGGCTGCTGGGCTATTCGTTGGCGGATACGCTCGCCCAGTTGGACGGCCTTTTGGTGCGATAAATCACCGGCTGTAACAGCAAACTCTTCACCACCAAGCCTTGCCAGACAATCCTCCGGCCGCAGGACATCATGGACGCGCTTTGCCATCTCCACCAATAACTCATCCCCTGCGGGGTGGCCGTAGCGATCATTGATATGTTTGAAGTAATCAATATCAATCATCAACATATAATAGGCTGACACGACAGGACGCTCATTGAGTTGCACTAAGTGGTTAGCCAAGCCGCGCCTGTTGCGCGTGCCGGTCAAGGCGTCAAACTCCGCCGCCGCCCAGGCTTGCTCTTCGATTTTTTTACGTTGGCTAATATCGATGACTAGGCCGCCAATACGCGCCAAATAGCCATCATCGGTGTAGTAGCTTTCCATCACCAGCTCGTGCCAGCGCCACTGCCCGGATGCGACCCTGAGCTGGACATCAATACGACATTGGGTTTGCAGCCGCTGTTGGTACTCGCGAATCAAACCAAACACCCTTAAGCGGTCGGCGGGCATGGCATGGGCCAGTAAGCGACGCAACGGGAGCCTAGCGTAATCGCCAGGATAACCCAGCGAAAGCAGCAACGCCGAAGAGCACCAGGTGGCGCCGCTGCGCGTATTGATCTCCCAGGTGCCACAGGCGGCGACCTGCTGCAACAGATCAACCTGACGCTGCCTACGAGTAAGATGCTGACGATAAATAGCCGAGGCGATCAGTTCGGCGCCGATCACTAGCGCCTGCAACCCCGCTCCCTCCCAGTCAACTTCGCGTTCACAGTCGTCAAAGCCCAACGTGCCCCACCACTGACCATCCACCATAATCGGAACGGCCACCATCGATTGAATCGACTGGCTTTCCAAATTGTCTCGCAGCGTTCCCAAATCCACCTTCGACGTAATACAGGTGTACGATTCTCCGCGCTCACGGCGATTAACCATTTTCTCATACTCGGGATCGTCAATCATCGTGGTAAAAAAGCGAAAGCGTTTTTGCGTTCGCTCACGATAGTGCGATGAAGACGCCCACTCAAAAACAAAATCCTGCAGGACACCGTCTGGGTTGCGCTCTATGGTTTGAAATATCCACACTCGATTGACACCCGATGCCTCCCCTAACGCCGCCAATAGCTGATCAACACCCTCACTCCAAAAGTGAGCATTGATTAGCGCACGGCTGCCCACGGCAAGGGCATTTAGCAAGCTCGGCGCATCCGGCGGTAAAGGAGCAGGCATAATAGGATCTCTTTACTTTTCTTAGAGACTATCACACAGCTTTCTGTGGATTACACACCATGCCCATAAAGAGTGATGCTAGCGGGTGCTAACGGCGTTTGCTCACGATGGGTCGTCAGCGGTTTCCCGGCTAGCGCCGTGAGCAGGATTTGCAGCGGGTCGCCATGGCTTACCAACAGGATGATTTCACCTGCGTATTGCTGTTCTAGCCCTTCCATCACGGCGCTCATGCGCGCCGCTACTGAACTAACGGCTTCCACCTGATGATGAGTATGATCGGCATTACGGCTGTCCAGTGCCCATACGTCAGGATAATGCGCATCAGTCTGCCCATCGAATTCGCCAAAATAACGCTCCCGCAAGCGCTTATCGGTGGCCATCTCAAGCTTAAAAGCGCTCGCCACCTGGGCAGCCGTTTGGGTCGTCCTTAAAAAATCTGAATGCACCACTTTGGTGGGCACAGGCCACCCCCACTCAGCCACCGCCTGGGCAAGCTGGCGCTCGCCGATCGCCGAGAGACCAAACTCGTTAATACCGCGCTCAGGGCTGCTGATAATTAGCCCCTGTTGGTTTGCTTGGCTGTGGCCGTGGCGCATTAATAAATAGCGATTGCGCCAATGGTCAGAGGGAGGCTGTAAAGTATTTGACATAAGTTTGTCACAAACCCTAGATTGAAGGTGTCTGCTTTCGAAAATAACCATCCTTCGCGCGGAATGTCCACTTACGAACCATTTTTCGTTTTCATAAGTAGCAAATCGCAGTGAAGAGAACACAGCATTAACCATAGCAAGCACACAACAATAACCGTACAAACGAGGCATACCATGGCAACTTCGCTCTTCCGCAAGCGCCCGCTTGCAATGCTTACCGCCGCATCACTCCTTCCGCTCGCCCTGTTAACAACACCTGCTTTCGCTGAGTGTGAGCGGGGTGATTTGGCTGCCATTTATTGCGACGAAGATGGCGATATGGTCGCTGATCGTCCGTCTGACGAGTCTGAGTGGGTTAATCCCGATACGCTGATTTTTGCCTATACCCCGGTAGAAGATCCGGCCATTTATTCAGATATCTGGCAGCCCTTTATCGATCACTTGGCGGAAGTCACCGAGCGCGATGTGCGCTTCTTCGCGGTGCAGTCCAACGCGGCGCAGGTAGAAGCCATGCGCAGCGGGCGGCTGCATATTGCTGGGTTCTCTACCGGCCCCACACCGTTTGCGGTGAATTTGGCTGGTGCTGTGCCATTTGCATTGATGGGCTCTGATAGCGGCCAATTTGGTTATACCCTGCAGCTATTTACCCACGTCGATTCCGACATTCACGAGGTAGAAGACCTCAAAGGTAAGCGTGTCGCCCACACCTCGCCCACCTCCAACTCGGGGAACTTGGCCCCTCGCGCCCTGCTGCCTGAACTCGGCATTACGCCCGATGAAGATTACGAGGTTGTCTACTCGGGTAGCCACGATCAGTCCATGCTAGGTGTTGTGGCCCAAGACTATGACGCCGCTCCTGTGGCCTCTGAAGTCGTCGAGCGGATGGCCGCCCGCGGCCTTTACGATGAAGAGGACGTGCGGCTGATTTTTGAGTCCGACCGCTTCCCCACCACGTCTTACAACTACGCCCATAACCTGCACCCAGATCTGGTCAAAAAAATCGAAGAAGCCTTTTTCAGCTTTGATTTTGTCGGCACCGAGCTAGGAGAGGAGTTTGAAGGCGTCGAGAAATTTATTCCCATCAACTACCAGGATAACTGGAAGGTAATCCGCACCATTCAGGCGGCTAATGATGTGAGTTATACGCCAGAAAATCTGGAAGAGTAAACGTAACGCATCGCCTCCGGCGGTGCGGTTATTTTCTCGACGATGGAAGCGGACACATGCTGGAAATTACCAATCTGGTCAAACGTTATGGTCACGATGAAGCCGTGCTGAAAGGGCTTGACCTCAAGGTAAATGGGAACAGTGTTGTTTCTATCGTAGGCGCCTCGGGTGCAGGTAAAAGCACCATGCTGAGATGTATTAATCGCCTGGTCGAGCCCACCTCTGGCTCAATCAAACTCAACGGCAATGAGCTGGTGAACCTGAAAGGCGCTGAACTGCGCCGTGCTCGCCGCAAAATCGGCATGGTGTTCCAGGGCTTTAATCTGCTGGATCGTTTGACCGTGATGGAGAACGTGCTGGCCGGGCGGTTGGGTTACGTCAATCTCTATCAAGCGATATCGCGCCGCTATCCCCAGGCAGATATTGAACGTGCGTTTGTGCTGATGGAGCGGGTGGGAATCGCTCACTACGCCAACAAGCGCGCGGATGAGCTATCCGGCGGTGAGCGCCAGCGGGTAGGCGTGGTTCGTGCGCTAATGCAGGAACCTGAAGTCCTGCTGGCAGACGAACCAACGGCCTCTCTCGACCCACGCACCTCCGAGCAGATCATGATACTGCTGCAGAGCCTGGCCAGCGAGCTGTCGCTGCCGGTGCTCATTAATATCCACAACGTGGCACAGGCCAAAACCTATACCGAGCGCATAGTGGGTCTACGCCACGGCAAGATGATCTTTGATGGGTTGCCTGCCGACTTCAACAAAGACGCGCTAGACGCCATTTACGGCGGCATTGAAGCACCGGACGATGCGATCACCGAGAATCCAGCGGAGGAGCGCGCCCATGACTCCGCCTGACGCTACCACTGCCTCACCACGTACTTGGAAAAAGCCGCCGTTTATCGCCAATCCGCTGCTGCGCTACGGTTTGATCATCGTCGCCGTAGTCTATTTGGTCTGGGCGTTCGGCTCGCTGCCATTCAACTGGGCGCGAATCTCTGAAGGGTTGCCTCGCGCCACGCGTATTTTTAGTGGCGGCTTCCCGCCCAATTTAGAGCGCTACGAGCTACTGCTGACAGGTTTTAAAGAGAGCTTTCAAATCGCCATTTTGGCCACATTGATGGGGGTTTTGCTCTCTATTCCTTTTGCCGTGATGGCGGCGCGCAATATCGCTCCAATGCCGATTTACATCATTGGCCGAGCAGTGATTATTGTCTCACGCAGCTTCCACCCGGTGATCGTGGCGATTCTGTTCGTCGCTGCTGTCGGCTTTGGTCCGCTGGCGGGTATCCTTACCCTCACGCTCTATTCGATTGGTTTTGTCGGCAAGCTGCTCGCCGAAGAAATCGAGGAAATTAACTGGGGGCAGGTTGAAGCGATGAAAGCCGCGGGAGCGGGCTATTTGGCGATTCTATTTTATGCGGTTTTCCCGCAAATACTGCCACGCCAGGTCGGCCTTTCCATGTACCAATTGGACAGCAACCTTCGCGCCTCAGCAGTGGTTGGAATCGTGGGGGCAGGCGGCATTGGCGGCACGCTCATGAACGCCTTTGGGCGCTACGATTACGATTTCGCCTTTGCGATTCTGCTCGTTATTATCGCGGTCATTTTGCTCAGCGAAGGTGTCAGCGGCTGGGTAAGGAAAAAAATATGGTAGATCACGCACAGCAACTTGCCGACCGTGTTTGGCAACGTTACGACCGCAAGCAACGCCTTATTCGCTACGCCGTGCTCCTAGCCACCTTGATAGTAGTGGTCTGGACGGTGCGCGACATTGATATTTTTTGGCCCTGGGTATGGGATGCGCCTAACCAAATCTCTGCGCTTGGGGGGCGCATGTGGCCGCCCAGTGCAGCGGGATTTAATGGCATTATCGCAGCGCTCATTGAGACCGTGCATATCGCCACCCTGGCGACCTTCTTAACCATTTTCTTGGCCTTACCGGTGGCCTATATTGCGGCCCAAAACACTACGCCAAACCGTACCTGCCTGTGGCTGGGGCGTTTTATTCTCGTCTCCAGCCGTTCGGTAAACACCATTATCTGGGCGCTGCTATTCGTGGCAATTTTTGGTCCTGGCGTGCTAGCAGGGATACTCGCCATCGTATTTCGCTCCATTGGCTTTATCGGCAAGTTGATGGGCGAGGCAATCGAGGAAATCGACCGACGCCCCGTAGAGGCGATGGAAGCCACCGGCGCCTCCAAGGCCAAAGTGGTTGCCTATGCGATTGTGCCTCAGGTCATGCCAGCCTTTTTTGCCATTGTGATCCTGCGCTGGGATATCAATATCCGCGAATCGACAGTGCTTGGCTTAGTGGGTGCGGGCGGTATTGGGGTGATCCTGCAAGGTGCCATTGACACCTTTGCCTGGCCAACCGTGGCGACCATTTTGATTGCCATTATTGTGCTGGTGCTGATTGGCGAAGCCATCACCAGTTTGCTGCGCGGCAAAGTCCTGTAGGTGGCCTAAGCGTTTGACCTAGCGCCAAACGCTTGCCATGTTTAAAGGATCATCAACGACAAGGAGTATGCACAGCGATGACAACTTATATCGTGGTAGCCGACGCCGCTCGCGCGCGTATTTTTACCCGTGATTCGCTTAATCTTGCCGAAAAGGAAAGCCTGGTACATGCAGCAGGAAGACTTCATGAAGGCGATTTAATCACTGATCGCCGCGGCGCCGATGTGCATGAGTCAACATCCTCTACGTCACGCTCTTCTGGAGAAGAAAACGTTGCTTCACAGCACGAGAATGAACTGTTTGCTAAAGAGGTCGCTCAACACCTCTACAGTGCGCGGGTTAAGAACAGCCTGGAAAAGCTAATCATGGTCGCCCCACCTAAATTTTTAGGCCTGTTGCGTGACAAGCTTGATGGCCCGACCCAGAAACTGGTCATTCACTCCCTTTCGAAAGACCTAAGCAAAGCCTCGCTAGCAGAAATTCAAACTGCCGTGAGCGACTTACGTTAGACGTATTAACTTTACAATCTCCTTACTAACCTAAAGTAGTGGTCGCTCTCGCCGATACTAAGAAGTTCTATCAACAGTGCCTCCCTGGGTACTGACATGCACTTCGACGTCGAGAGCGATCATGTTTTCTACCCTCCGAGCACGCATTCTACTAGCTGCGCTAGTAGTGATTACTCTTGCCCTGATGATTAACGGCATTGCCAGCTATACCACGGTAAAACACCATAATAATCAACAAATAACCCGTAATCTAAGTGCCGTGGTTAAAGGTAATACGCAAGCTATCAACGAGTGGTTTAGCGCACGCTATACGATGCTGTCCAGTATGGAAGATGCGGTTAATAGCGATGACCCGCTTGCCGCGCTGCGCCAATTAGAGTCCTCAGGCAATTTCATGAGTACCTACATTGCCCACCCCTCTACGTCAGCCGCTATTTTTTCCGATGGCTGGGAGCCCCCTAGTGATTATGATCCTCGCCAGCGTCCCTGGTACCAAGACGCGGTAAGTGCAGGAGAAACCATTATTACTACCCCCTATGTAGATGCCCAAAGCGGTGGCCTTATCGTTACGTTTGCGCGCCCTTATTATCAAAACGAAAAGCTAGCAGCTGTGGTTGGGGCCGATATTGCCATCACTGATGTCATAGAGATTGTTAGCGGCATTGCACCGACAGACGCTAGCTTTGGTTTTCTTACTACGAATGACGGCACGCTCGTCGCTCACCCTGATGCTAACTTAACACTAGAGCCTGTATCAGCAATTAGCGCACAGCTTACCCCTGCGATGCTCGACCAACTGTCCCGTGCCTCCACACCCATTGCCCTCACACTACAAGATAGCGACAAATTACTTTTAGGCAGTCCGGTAGGTGGCAGTAGCGGTTGGCAATTAGTGGTGGCGTTAGATGAAGCCGAAGCCACAACGGGCCTTCGGGCAATCGCGACAACATCCATTGTGACGCTAATCATTGTTGCTGGCATCACGATAATTACATTTGGCCTGCTGTTAACTTTTCTCCTGCGTCGTTTGCTTAGCGTGCGCAATGCATTGATGAGCATAGCCAGCGGCAGCGGCGATTTAACTCAGCGCTTATCAGAAGATGGTCGCGACGAGGTGGCACAAATTGCCAGCGCCTTTAACCAGTTTGTCGCGAAAATGGATGGTGTCATGCTCACCATTCGTGACAGCAGCCAATCGGTTCAAACCGCGGCCAGTGAAATCGCCCTTGGTGGCCAGGATTTATCGCGGCGCACCGACAATGCGGCCTCAAGCCTTCAGCAGAGCTCTGCTTCCATTGAAGAAATCACCAGCACTATCGAACATACCGCTTCCTCGGCACAACATGCTAATCAACTGTCGTTAGACGCATCTGAAGTAGCGAACCGCGGTGGTGACGTAGTGGGCCAGGTTGTTGCCACCATGGACGATATTTCGGCTTCATCTACGCGAATCAGAGAGATTGTTACGTTCATGGATGGCATCGCCTTCCAGACCAACCTGCTGGCATTGAATGCCTCTGTAGAGGCTGCACGCGCTGGTGAGCATGGCCGTGGGTTTGCAGTGGTAGCCGATGAAGTACGTAAACTGGCTCAGCGCAGCAGCGATGCCTCCAGTGAGATCAAAACGCTCATAGATACTTCTCACCAAACTGTTACCAACGGTACTCAGTTGGTTAAGAGCGCGGGCTCTACCATGCAAGAGATTGTCGTTAGCATCACTCGTGTAACCGATGTATTGAACGAAATTACCGCCGCTACGCGTGAGCAAAGTGATGGTATCAGTCAGGTCAATATTGCCGTGTCCGAACTCGACCGCATGACGCAACAGAATGCCGCCATGGTGGAAGAATCCACCACTGCAGCTGAGCAGCTAAAAGATCAGTCACTACGCTTGGCAGATGCAGTGGGCGGCTTCAAACTTTCAGAATCAGCGTCTGCTCCGTTAGCATTAAGCAACGCCAGAGCCTATACCACCTAATCTCAAGAGCAAAGCCAGTGGAGATGTTAAGGAATCGGCGGCAGCGCAATATCGTCACTGCGTTTAGCCCCAGCGGTCATTTCACGGCATAGCCGCAAGAACTCACGCACACCGGTGGTGAGGTACTTGTGGCGGTGCCATATAAAGGTGAATTGACGCTTCAAATCCAACTCCGGCGTGGGCAGCGGTACCAAGCTGCCGCGCCGGAAGGCATCGCGCAGGGCTAGGCGTGAGACACAGCCAATGCCCAACCCTGATTCCACGGCGCGCTTGATGCCCTCGGTGTGCTCAAGTTCCAACAAGGTATTAAACCGGCTGCGGCGGTGGCGTGCGGCGTGCTCCAGCGTCATCCGCGTGCCCGAGCCCTCTTCACGCATGATCCAGTCTTCACGCAGTAGTTGCTCTAACTCAAGGTGCTCACGGCCTGCCAGTGGGTGGCGCGGCGAGCAGAACACGCACAGCTCATCTTCGACCCAGGGCTGGCTGATGATCATCTCATCGTCGCACTGCCCCTCAATCAGCCCTAAATCCAGCGAATGTTGACGCACACCTTCGATAATATGGCGGGTATTGCGCACTGCTAAGCGCACTCGGCTGCCGGGGTGGCGCTGCATAAAGTCGCTGATCAGCAGCGTGGCAAGGTAGTTACCGATGGTTAGCGTGGCGCCTACCTCCAGCGACCCAACCCCCTGTTGACCACGCAGGAGTTCCTCTATCTCTTCCCCGCGGTCGAGCAGCGCCACCGCTTTGGGCAACAGTTGAAAGCCGAGTGCGTTGAGCTTTAGGCGCTTGCCGATGCGATCCAGCAGTTGGCAATCGAACTGCCGCTCCAGCTCGGCAAGCGCGGTACTGGTCGCTGACTGAGACATGGAGAGCGCCCGCGCCGCATGGGAGACGCTCTCATGCTGGGCGACCGCTACAAAAACTTCCAACTGCCGCAAAGTGTAGTGCATAACGTCTGACCTTTATTTGATCTATATCTATTTTTCAGATAACCGATATCAATATAATTCGATTAACAGATATACCACCCTTTGCTTAGACTTGCTGGCAACTTATTTAATCATTTTTATTCTTTTTAAGAATATGCCCGATGCAGTAGCACGTCCGCATCGGCTAAGGGAGAAACGGCATGAGTAAGTTTGCTCTGGAAGAAGTGCTTAGTGTTCATCACTGGAACGATACCCTGTTCAGCTTTCGTACCACACGCGAGCGCAGCCTGCGTTTCAAAACCGGTCAGTTTGTAATGATTGGTCTGGAAGTGAATGGCAAGCCGCTAATGCGCGCTTACTCGATTGCCAGCCCCAACTATGAAGACCACCTTGAGTTCTTCAGCATCAAAGTGCCCGACGGCCCGCTAACCTCACGCCTACAGCACTTGAAAGTGGGCGATCAGATCATGGTCAGCCGCAAGCCAACCGGCACGCTGGTGACCGATGATCTACTGCCCGGTCGTAACCTCTACATGCTTTCGACTGGTACTGGTCTGGCGCCGTTCATGAGCTTGATCCAAGACCCAGACGTTTACGAACGCTACGAGAAAATCGTGCTGGTACACGGTGTCCGCGAGGTCTCTGAACTGGCTTACGCCGACTTCATCACCAAAGAGCTGCCTGCGCACGAGTATCTGGGTGAAGATATCACTGAAAAGCTGGTCTACTACCCGACCGTTACCCGTGAAGAGTTCCACACCATGGGCCGCCTGACCGATCATATCCGTACCGGTAAGCTGTTCGAAGATACCGGATTGCCACCCATCGATCCGCGTCAGGATCGTGCCATGATCTGCGGTAGCCCCGCCATGCTGGACGATACCAGCGCACTGCTTGATGAGCTGGGGCTCAATATCTCGCCGCGCATGGGCGAGCCGGGCGACTACGTGATTGAACGCGCTTTCGTTGAAAAATAAGTTAACCACTAGCCACTAAAAACCCCCGCTACTCGGTTTGAGGATATAAACCGGCTAGCGGGGGTTTTGTATGCTGGCGCCTTTAAACGGCGTCTTTACCGGTTTCGCCGGTACGGATACGGATCACCTGCTCTAGCGGCATCACAAAGATTTTGCCGTCGCCGATTTTCCCTGTATTCGCGACCTGGGTGATCGCATCAATCACCTGTTCGGCCATGTCGTCGTCCACGGCTACTTCCAGCTTCACCTTGGGTAGAAAGTCCACCACATACTCAGCGCCACGATACAGCTCGGTATGCCCTTTCTGGCGCCCAAAGCCCTTCACTTCTGTCACCGTAATACCCTGCACGCCGATATCGGAGAGCGACTCGCGCACATCGTCGAGCTTGAACGGCTTGATAATAGCTGTGATCAATTTCATTACCATATCCTCTAACTGGGTGGCCGTGATGGGGTTGGGTTGCACGGCTGCTGATAAGGCAACCAATAACCACTAACCACCAGCATACACCGCTATCGGCAGAGAATAAAAAAGCCTCCCACTTTAGGGGAGGCTATAAGGAGCACACCAGCTCAAAGAGTTGGCATTAAATTATTTCTTAATACCAAATTCGGGGTAGGCTTCGAGACCACATTCAGCGATATCAACGCCTTCATACTCTTCTTCTTCGCTGACCCGGATACCCATGATGGCTTTCAGGATCAACCACACCACCAGGCTTGCCAGGAACACCCAGCCGAAGATACCCGCGATACCGATGATCTGCGCACCGAATGACGCGCCCTCGTTAGTCAACGGCACGGCCAACACGCCCCAGATACCGACAACACCGTGCACCGAAATCGCACCCACCGGATCATCCAGTTTCACTTTATCGAGGGTGACGATGGCAGCGACAACGATGATGCCGCCAATCGCGCCGATAATCGTGGCGCCCAGTGCGGTCGGAGAGAGCGGATCAGCAGTGATTGCCACCAGACCCGCCAGCGCACCGTTCAGTGCCATGGTAAGGTCCGCTTTACGGAACCACAGTTTGGCCAAAATTAGTGCCGCAATAACACCACCTGCTGCAGCAGCATTAGTATTTACAAACACTTGCGCCACGTTATTCGCAGAATCGACGGCCGCCAGTTTAAGTTCGGAACCACCGTTAAAGCCGAACCAGCCCATCCACAGAATGAACGTACCTAGTGTCGCCAGCGGCATATTGGCACCGGGAATCGCGTGGATAGAGCCATCTTTACCGTACTTGCCTTTACGTGGGCCTAGCACGATGACACCGGCGAGAGCTGCAGCTGCACCGGCAAGGTGCACAATGCCTGAGCCAGCGTAGTCAGAGTAACCGACTTCGGACAACCAACCGCCGCCCCACGTCCAGTAGCCAGACACCGGATAGATAAACGCGGTCATCACCACTGCAAAGGCCAGGAATGCCCACAGCTTCATACGCTCGGCCACGGCACCCGACACAATCGACATGGCGGTGGCAACAAACACCACTTGGAAGAAGAAGTCAGAACGCATGGAGTAGTAAGGTGCGTCATCGCCACCGGCGGTTACTGCATCAGCGCTGTTTTCGGCGCCAATGAGGAAGCCCAGATTAGGCAAGAAGCCGCCAGCGCTGCTGGAGTACATGATGTAGTAGCCCACCAGCAGGTACATGGTGCAGGCAATCGCAAACAGCGCGATGTTCTTGGTCAGGATTTCAGCGGTGTTTTTGGAGCGTACCAGGCCCGCTTCTAACATGGAGAAGCCAGCGGCCATCCACATCACCAGCACGCCGCAAATTAGAAAGTAGAACGTATCGAGCGCGTAGCTCAAATCAGCTAACTCATTCATGAGGTGTTCCCCGTTATTTTATGAGAAGTTATACGCAAAAGACGGCTCTGCAGCCTGTTCGCGTGGCGCCAGTTATACGGCGTCAGCGCCGCGTTCACCGGTGCGGATACGAATCACGTCTTCCAGTGGCGTAACAAACACCTTGCCGTCACCGATTTTGCCGCTATTGGCAGCGCTACAGATCGCATCCAACACGCTTTCTAAACGCGCATCGTCAACAGCAACTTCTACTTTTACCTTGGGTAGAAAGTCGACGACATATTCCGCGCCGCGGTACAGCTCGGTATGCCCTTTCTGACGACCAAACCCTTTAACTTCAGTGACCGTAATGCCCTGAACGCCGTTGTCGGCTAATGCCTCACGAACGTCGTCGAGCTTGAATGGCTTGATGATAGCGGTGATGAGTTTCATCCCGGATCTCCCTTGCTGGATAAGTCCTGCTAGATTGGTAGCGGCACAGCCGCCAGAATAAGCACCTGAACCGATAATGCGCATACTGTGCCAGCTGATTTTTTTTGCCTATAAGTCAATCAATTAGGAAACAAAAGGAGTCCTTAAAAGCGCTTAATTGCGTCAAATTCACCGTCACAGCACGGCTATTGCACCAAAAAAAGGCATAAGCAAATGTTGCCTGCTCTATTTCGATGCAAGCCACCCGCTGAGCAGTTAATCCATTCGACGCATGCGAATTCGCCAACTGTTGCGTATCCTTACGGGTAAGCCGTTTTTATATATGTTCATTTAGTGAGTGATTAAGGAGAGAGCAGCTATGGCGCCTCAAGACCGCATCAGCCGACTGGCACAGCAGATTGGCGACCGTTTACAGAACGCCTCTCAGGCACCGGAAGATATACAAAAGGGCGTCCAGCAAGTCGTGCGTGGCGCTTTCGACCGACTAGAGCTTGTCTCGCGGGAAGATTTCGATATTTTGATGGACGTGCTGCAGCGTACGCGCTCACGGGTAGAGGCGTTAGAACGCCAAGTCGCCCACCTTGAAGCAGCCGTTGAAGCCTCCACAGCGCCAACTACCACGCCGGTGGAAGCAGAAGTACCGCCAGTGCCTACACCAGAACCAGACGATGACAGTGACAGCAATGAAGACAAAAAACCGACCCAACGGTAAATCCATTTACTGCTCAGTCACTTAGTTAGCGGTTATCGGCAATAGCGTGACGTCACCTATTGCCGACATCTGCCGTCATGATGGCTCACCTTGCTCTATCGTATCCTTTCAAAACGCCCCACCCCATAAATACGAATCAATATCATTGACATTTTAACTGCTAATGTTACCTTTCTGGTCTAGCAGCCCTTTTAAAGGCCATTCGTTGTTCGCTAGTGGCGTTCTTGCGAAAGCCGGCCTGTAAAAAAGTCGCGTGTAAGCACCAAGATAGGTCAAACCGGTGCCGACACCGCGTTGGGATGGCCTCTGCCAGCGCGGACTTTTTCATTTTGATAAGTCGTCTTGCGTACTGATGCGCCAATTTGATGCATATCATCGAAAACGATAGCGCCATGACCTATGAAAACACTCTCTGCTCACCCGCCTGCAGACCAAACACAGCATACTCTGACGCCGCAATCGCTAGAGCAGCTGGGATCACGCTTCGGTATCGAGTACCGAATTGAAGGTAGCTGCGCAGGTGTTGCTCCCGTTGCCCAGGGCCGTGTTCACGATGTTAGTCTCTCTGCATCACTGCATTTAACGCTCTCTGATCTTCAGGTTGAACGCACCTACTGGTCAGCTTCTCGCCAATCGGTACCCTGGTTCCTTAGTGTGGTGCTGGAAGGACACATTAACGCCACGGTAGGTAATCAATGCCTGGCCTTTGCAGCAGGTGATGGGCTTTGCGCCCACTTCACCCCCCAGCACTCGCTCACTGTCTACCAGCCAACGCAACCGCGCCTGCGCACGGTCAACCTAGCCGTACTCGCCACAGCCCCCCATGATCTCCCCTTAGCACCGAAAGAACCTTTGCTGCATCGCTGGCGGCTCCCTGAGCCGCTTATCACGCTCCTGCGCGCCACTATCGACCAGCCACCTAGCGCCTGCCGCCAACCTCTGGTATGGCAAGGGTTAGCACTGCAGCTACTCGGCCATGGCTTGCCGCAAAATCAGTTATCACCCCTGGCAGAGCACTCCGCCAGCCACCGACCTGAGACTCGCTTGACCTCACGTGACCGCGACTGTCTAACACGGTTGCATCAACGCATTGCCGATGACCCAACCCAACGCTACTGCTTGAACGACTTAGCCCGTGAAGCCGCCATGAGCCCCAGCAGCCTGCGCCAGAAGTTTCGCGCCTGTTATGGCTACTCGCTGTTTGATCACCTACGCCATAGCCGCTTAGCGCAGGCGTATCGTGACTTACAGCGCGGCTATAGCGTGCAGCAAGCCGCTCATGCCTGTGGTTACCGCCACGCCACTAATTTTGCTACTGCCTTTAAACGGGCCTTTGGCATCGCACCTCATGAAGTGCTCAACCAAGGCTAGGTTGCACAGACCTTAATGCTGCAAGTTCCTGGATAAAGGCTTTCTTGGCAGTACGCATAGCTGCTTTGTCATCCCGCATACCTTTTAAACGCCATTAAACGCAATAATTCTTATTAACAATTTAGTTAATCGATTTTTGCGCAGGTACTCACTCCATGTACATCTCCGATCTCCGCTTACTCCCTATGCACTCTTTGTCACGCACCCCGCTCAGCGTGGCCGTCATCGCCGCATTAGCGGTATCACCCCTTTATGCACAAGAGAACACCGAGCTGGGCACTGTCACGGTGACTGCGCAGCAGGCCGCTACCAAGGTAGAAACGCCCTTTATCGAAACACCTCAAAGTGTTTCGACCATTACGCGAGAACAGATGGATAACCGCGGTGTCAGCACCGTCCAGCGCGCCACCGACTACACGCCCGGTGTCTACAGCAATCAGATAGGCGCCTCCAACCGCTTTGATTATCTCGTGCTGCGCGGTTTTTCAGACGGCAGTTTGAGCAACACCTTCTTAGATGGCTTAAAGATCATGGGCGATGCCAACTCCCATAGCAGCATGCGTATCGACCCGTGGTTTCTAGAAAGTATCGAAGTAGTGCGCGGGCCCACCTCGGTGCTCTATGGTCGTGCCTCCCCTGGCGGAGTGGTCGCCCTGAACAGTAAGCGGCCCGAATTTGAACAGGGCGGTGAGCTGCGTTTTCGAGTGGGTAATAATAACCAGCGCAGCGCCGCTTTTGACCTTACCGGGCCACTTGGCGCTGAGCAGCGGGTGGCCTTTCGCCTGACCGGCATTGCCAGCGCCGCGGACACCCAGTTTGGCCCGGCAGAAGAGGAGCGCTACGCCATTGCGCCCCGGCTCGCTTGGGATATCACCGATGACACCAGCCTAACGGTAGAAGCCTACTTGCAGGATGAACCCGAAGGCGGCTACCACTCCGGCGTCCCCTATGAAGGCGCCGTGGTCGCCCACAATGGCCGTAAGATCAGCAACAACTTCTTTGATGGCGAAGAGGATTACGACACCTATGAGCGCACCCAGCGCATGGTCGGCTACGCCCTGGAGCACCGCTTTAACGATCAGGTGACCGGTCGGCAGTTGATGCGCTACCTCAATTCAGATGTGGTGCTCAATCAGGTCTACGGTTTTGGCTGGACCTCGCCTACGTCTGATGAACTCACCCGCTACTACTCCGGCAGCAATGAATCGCTAGACGCCTGGACGCTCGATAACCAGTTAGAAGCCAACATTAGCAGTGGCTTTATGGATCACACGCTGCTGTTCGGGGTGGATTACCAGCAGCGGGAAAACGACGTCTCTTGGCCATCCGGGTATTTTCCGTCGATCAATGCGTTTAACCCTGTGTATGGCAGCGAACCCATCGAGTTTTACGCCCCGGTGCGGGAACGCCACGAAATCGACCAAACCGGCGTTTACCTGCAAGACCAAATCGCCCTCAATGACTGGCGCTTCACCCTGGGCGGCCGCTACGACTGGGTGAATATCGACAATACCAACCGCGACAGTGGGGATACCAGCTCGCTCAGCGATACCCAGTTCAGTGGCCGCGCCGGGGTGGTCTACCTGTTCGATAACGGCGTGGCGCCCTACTTAAGCTACTCCACCGCGTTCACCCCCACCAGTTTCGTGGATGAAAGTGGCGATCTGCTGCAACCGATGGAAGGCGAACAGTGGGAAACCGGCGTCAAATTCCAACCAAACGGCAGCGCCAGCCAGTACAGCGCGGCCCTGTTCCACATCAGCCAGGAGAACGTCGCCACCAAAGAGCAGCCCACTGACCCTTACCGGGCCGTGGGTGAAATCGAATCCCAAGGGCTGGAACTGGAAGCGCAAACACGGTTGAGCGACACCCTTTCGCTACAGGCGGGCTACAGCTTCACCGATATCACTTACGCCAAAAGCGATGACGGCAATCAGGGCAATAACGCGATTTACTCACCCCGACACCAGGTTCAACTGTGGGGCCACTACGAGGGCAACAAGGGTTGGCTAAACGGTGTGGATATGGGGATTGGTGTACGCCACTATGCGGATATTGCGGCTGACCGGGCCAACACCGAAAGCGTGCCCGACTACACGCTGGTCGATGCCACCGTTGGCTACGACCTCAGCCAACTCGGCGTTGAAGGGGTCGAAACACGCTTAAACGTGAACAACCTGCTGAATAAAGAGTACGTGGCTTCCTGCAACTCCCTGGAGTACTGCTACTTTGGCGCCGAGCGTGGCATCACTGCCAGCGTTCACTACCGATTCTAATCCTCCGCTCAGAGCCATTGCCTAAGTATCGAGAAGTAATCATGAACATATTTGCCCAGGCCGCCGCGCCTGGGCTTTTTTACCTGCACTCATGTTTGCAAACAATAAATATTATCGTTTAAATACAGCTCTTATTTTTCTGGATGGCCTCTCTTCATCATGCGCCAAACCACCCTGCTCTCTTTATTTGTACGCTGTGGGCTGTTCGCCGTTTGCCTAATGACTTTTTCAACGGCAAAGGCGCAGTGGGCAACGGTCGACTGGACTATCGCCGAAACCCTGCTGGCCATTGACGCCCCTATTAGCAGCGTTGCCCAACAGGACGCTTACCACGACTGGGTAGGTGAGCCCCGTATATTTAACAGTGCCACTGATATGGGCCTGCGCACCCAACCCAATCTGGAGCTATTGGCCCAAGTACCGCCCGAACAGATACTGATCTCCCCCATGTTCGCTGGCTTAACACCGCGCCTGGAGCGAATCGCACCGGTCACCTCGTTCGCGCTCTATTCGCCCGGCACCGATACCTGGCAAGAGATGCAAACCCTCACTCGCCAGCTAGGCGAGTTAACCGAGCACCAGCCCCAAGCAGAAGAGCTAATTGAAGACACCCAAGCCTTGATGGCTAGCCTGCGCAAATCACGCCCCCTCTCACAGTCAGAAATCGCGCCGCTACTCATGATTCAGTTTATGGATGCCCGCCACGTGCGCGTCTTTGGCGATAACAGTCTTTACAACGCTGTTCTAGAGCAGCTCGAACTCCCTAATGCCTGGGACCAGCCCACCAACGCCTGGGGGTTTGCGCTGGTAGGGGTTGAAGCGTTGGCGCGTTACCCCGAGGCAACGCTGGTGATTATCGACCCATTGCCTGCCGGGGTTGAAGAGCAGCTTTCCAAAAGCGGTCTGTGGCAGCATCTTCCCAGTGTCAAAAACGACAGGATAGTTCGCCTGCCGCCGGTATGGAGCTTCGGCGCGCTTCCCTCCGCCCAGCGGTTTGCTCGCGAACTGACTGCGGCGCTAGATGCATCGGCTGTGGTGAACGCCCCCTCTACTGATTAGCAAGCCATGAGACTACCAAAGCGTTCTTAATTACGTTAGTTTAAATACTTAAGATAACGTAGGTTTCGGCAAGCATTAGCTTCAGGCCGTACGAAAAATCAGCGAGGGAATGCAATGACGCTAGCCATTGTCGCCACACGCGCAGGCGTAGGTTTAGACGCACCGGCGGTGCATGTTGAAGTGCATCTCGCTAATGGCTTGCCGGGCCTGACGTTAGTGGGCTTACCCGAAACCGCCGTCAAAGAGAGCCGTGAACGGGTGCGCAGTGCATTGGTCAATGCGGGCTTTGATTTCCCTAATACGCGACGCATCACGTTAAACCTCGCCCCCGCTGATCTTCCCAAAGAGGGTGGCCGCTTTGATCTACCTATTGCATTAGGCATTTTGGCCGCCTCTGGGCAAATTCCGGTGGAAGCATTGGAAGGCATGGAGTGTGCCGGCGAATTGGCCCTTGATGGCAAACTGCGCGCAGTACCGGGAATCCTACCCTTTGCTCTGGCTACGCGGCGGGCGAAAAAAGCGCTGATTATTCCCCGGGAATGTGCCGATGAAGCTGCCCTGGCGGGCGATTTACCGGTGCTGCCTGCCGACACCCTATGGCAGGTCGTGGCGCACTTGCTCGATCAAGAGAAGATTCCCCCGCACAAGCTCAGCGCCTCGGTTAAGGCCTCTACGCCGGTGGATGACCTCGCCGATGTGCGCGGCCAACAGCAGGCACGGCGTGCGCTCGAAGTCGCCGCTGCTGGTGGTCATAATCTCATATTCGCAGGCCCGCCAGGCACCGGCAAAACCATGTTGGCCAGTCGCCTGCCGGGCATTCTGCCGCCGCTTTCCGAAGAGGATGCCCTGGAAGTCGCCGCCGTGCGCTCGGTCTGCGGCCTGCCACTGGAAGCTGACTGGGGCAAAAGGCCGTTTCGCCAACCCCATCACAGTGCCAGCGCCGCCGCCCTGGTCGGCGGCGGCTCAAAACCCAAACCCGGCGAAATATCACTCGCTCACCACGGCGTGCTTTTTTTGGATGAACTCCCCGAGTTTTCACGCCATGTATTAGAGGTACTTCGGCAGCCACTGGAAACTGGTGAAATTCATATAGCCCGCGCCAGTCATGAACGTCGGTATCCAGCTCGGTTTCAATTGGTAGCCGCAATGAATCCATGCCCCTGCGGGCACTTAGGCGACCCACGCCAGCGCTGCCAGTGCACTGCCAGCCAAATCCAGCGTTATCAAGCGCGGCTTTCCGGGCCGCTGCTGGACCGCATCGACCTTCAGGTGGAAGTCCCCGCACTGCCACCTGAACAGCTCACCGCGCAAACTCAAGGCGAGTCCTCCGAAGCCGTGCGTGAGCGAGTAATCGCGGCGCGGGAGCGCCAAATGGCGCGCGGCGCGCTTAACAGCCAGTTAAGCGGCAAAGCCCTGGAAGCCGCCTGCGACCTGAATGATGAAGAACGCGCCTGGCTTGCAGGCGTGCTCGAAAAGCTCAAGCTTTCCGCCCGCGCCTACCACCGCGTTTTGCGGGTGGCGCTTACGCTAGCCGACCTGCAGGGTGAACCCAAACCCACTCAACCGCACTTTATTGAAGCGATTGGCTACCGGCAGTTGGATCGGATGCTGAAGGGAGCTTAGCGAAAAGCGGCGCTAGGCCTGATTTTCGCTTAACTGGTCTACAAACCCATCCAGCGCTTCAAAAAGCACCTCCCGGATGGAATCGGCTTCATTGACCAGATGATGACGCGCTTCCGGGTGGCGATGAATCTCGGCATTGGGAAACTTCTTCGCCAGAATCGCTAAATTCCACTCCCAATCAACGGTCAAATCCTGCTCGCCCTGCAAAATCAACGTCGGTAACTGGCTTGGCTCCTGCGCTAGCAGCCGGGGCATCCAGCGGCGCATGGCGCTTACCCAGGCAACGCTCAAGCGCTCGGGCTGCAGCGGGTCACCCTCGCGTAGAAATTCAGTGAACTGCTCGTCGGTAGAGTTGGGCCGATATTTACGCGGCAGCTCTTTTACAAATGGGCTGGCAATCAAGTGCAGCCAGCTTGTTTGGCTCCATCCCCAAGGCCGCACCAGCGGCGCCAGAAGCACCAAGCCTGACCAGCCCGAATCCTCTCGGCGGGTGAGCGCATCGGTAGCTAGAATTGCCCCGCCGGTGCTCTGCCCCACCCCCAGCCACGGGGCAGGCGCCATTCCCTGGCTCTTGAGGATGGTCTGCAAATGCGTCAGGCAGTGCTGGTAATCGTCGAAATCTTCTATTTCTGCCCGCGCTCCGCTTGAAAGGCCGTGACCGGGAAGATCCCACAGCACTACCCGCCAGCCTTTGGCCAGCAGACGCTTTAATAAATGACGGTACAGTCCCATATGATCAAAGTAACCGTGCACAACAAAAGCAGTGCCTACCGGCTGAGGTGGACTCCACACTTGGCACCAGAGCGCAAAGCGTCCAGTATCAATAAAGCCTGCGTGTACTTCACTGGTATCGAGTAGCAGCGCTTCCAGGCCGTAATGCTGAAAGTAGTCCTGCACGGCATCTGTCAATATTTCACCTGGCAGCAGACGGCTAAGGGCGGTCTCGCCCGAAGCATGGCGAAACAAGCCTTCCAGATGTTGGAAATCACGCATCGTTGTTTCTCCATATCGCCCTTTTACGTTGGCCTAGACGCGGCAGGCGAGTCGCGCTATCAACTTCTAATTGCTAGTCATTTGGTCGCGCATTTTACCGCTTTAGGGTCTACGCTGTTTACATGCCTGAGCAAATGTGGAATTATTTTCCATAAATACATTTTACTCTGCCCACGGCAAACCATGTTTTAAGAATCATGTCCTAAAAAAACATGTTCTAAAAAACAGAGTGCCCACGGGCATCCTCACAGGAGATACCCCATGAGTGAGCGTATCACGCGCCACCGTTTACAGGTGGCAGCCGATTTAGATCGTTTTATTAATGAGCAGGCGCTACCCGGAACAGGCGTTGACGAAAATGCCTTTTGGGCCGGTGTGGATGCTCTGTTTCACGATTTGACCCCTAAAAACCGTCAATTGCTGGAAGAGCGCGACACGCTACAAGAGAAGCTTGACGTGTGGCACCGGGAAAACCCCGGCCCGGTTACCGATATGCCTGCGTACCGCAGCTTCCTGAAAGAGACCGGCTACTTGGTGGAAACCCCCGCTAACGTCAAAGCGACAACGACGAATGTTGATCGTGAAGTAGCTGTTCAAGCAGGCCCGCAGCTGGTAGTGCCGGTAAGCAATGCGCGCTATGCGCTGAACGCTGCCAATGCACGCTGGGGCAGCCTTTATGATGCTCTGTACGGCACCGACGCGATTTCAGAAGACGACGGCGCCGAGAAAGGCACCAGTTTCAACCCGAAACGCGGCGCCAAGGTGATTGCCTACGCCCGCGGCGTGCTGGATCGCGCGGCACCGTTGGCCACTGGTTCACACCGTGACGCGGTGAAATACGCTATCCGTGATGAGCATTTGGTCGTCACCCTGGAAGGTGGCCGTGAAACAGGCTTGAAGGATTCCGGCAAGCTGATCGGTTTCACTGGCGAAGCAGCCAAACCCGACGCGATTCTGCTGGGTAACAATGGTCTGCACCTGGAAATCCAGATCGACGCCAGCGATTCCATCGGCAAAACTGACCCGGCTGGCGTGAAGGATGTCGTCGTCGAAGCTGCCCTGACCACGATCATGGACTGTGAAGACTCCGTTGCTGCGGTGGATTCAGAAGACAAAGTCGGCGTTTACAGCAACTGGCTCGGCCTGATGAAGGGCGACCTGGAAGAGAAGATCGAGAAAGGTGACAAGACGTTTACGCGTAAGCTGAACGCCGACCGCACCTGGCAAACCAGCGATGGCGGTAGTGTCACCCTCCCCGGTCGTTCGCTGATGTTCGTGCGTAATGTGGGTCACTTGATGACCACACCAGCGATTCTGGATGAAAATGGCAACGAGCTGCCAGAAGGTATCCTGGATGCAGTGGTTACCTCGCTACTCGCGCTGCACGACCTGAAAAAGGATGACAGCCAGCCGCGTAACTCGCGTACCGGCTCGGTCTATATCGTGAAGCCGAAAATGCACGGCCCTAAAGAAGTCGCCTTTGCCAATGAACTGTTTGGCCGCGTTGAAGATCTTCTGGGCATGGACCGTGACACCCTGAAAATGGGCATTATGGACGAGGAACGTCGTACCACCGTCAACCTCAAAGCGTGTATTGCCGAAGCCGCTTCCCGCGTTGCGTTCATCAATACCGGCTTCCTGGATCGCACCGGCGACGAAATGCATACCGCCATGGAAGCAGGCCCCATGGTGCGCAAAGGCGATATGAAGAGCGCTGCGTGGATCCAGGCCTATGAAAAGAGCAACGTGCAAGTCGGTCTTGCCTGTGGCCTACGCGGTCGTGCGCAAATCGGTAAAGGCATGTGGGCCATGCCGGACCTGATGCACAACATGCTGGAGCAGAAAATCGGCCACCCGAAAGCGGGCGCCAACACCGCCTGGGTACCTTCTCCCACGGCTGCCGCGCTACACGCGCTGCACTATCATCAGGTCAACGTCACCGACGTTCAGCGCGAGCTAGAAGCCCTGGGCGAGCCCGATTATCTCGATGACCTGCTCACCGTGCCGGTCGCGGAAAATCCCAACTGGTCGGATGAAGAGAAGCAACAGGAGCTGGATAACAACTGCCAGGGTATTCTGGGCTACGTGGTGCGCTGGGTAGAGCACGGTGTAGGCTGTTCGAAAGTACCGGACATTCATAACGTCGGCCTGATGGAAGACCGTGCGACGCTGCGTATCTCAAGCCAGCACATTGCCAACTGGCTGCACCATGGCATTGTCGATGCGCCGCGGGTGGAAGAAACCCTTAAGCGTATGGCCAAGGTAGTCGACGAGCAGAACGCAGGCGACCCGACCTACACCGCTATGAGTGCGGACTTTGAAGCCTCTACCGCGTTCAAAGCTGCCTCCGACCTGATCTTCAAAGGTCGTGTACAGCCTTCTGGCTACACCGAGCCGCTACTCCACGAGTGGCGCCAGGTGCACAAAGCAAAACGTGCATAAGGTTAAGTAAGCCCACACGCTTACTTACATAGCCCCAAGGCTTGCGCCTTGGGGCTTTTTATTTAGGCTGATTGACGTTAACGTTAAAGAAAACGTGAGGAATAATAACAATGACCGTGATGACTGCTGAGCAGATTGAGCACTTTCTGGATGAAGTCTTTCCCCAGCGAATGGGCAAGATAGAGAGCGTGGGCGAGATGAGCGCCACCATGCGCCTAAAGATTGGCCATGAACATCTACGCCCTGGCCCGCGGGTTTCCGGGCCCACGATGATGGGGTTTGCAGATGTCGCTATGTACGTCGCTATCTTGGCGCAAATCGGCCCAGAGGCGATGGCCGTGACCAGCGACTTAAACTGCCACTTTCTGCGCGCGGCTTCCGGTGATCACGACATTATCGCCCACGCCAAGCTGATCAAACTCGGCCGCCGCCTAGCGGTGGGCGAAGTACAAATCTACTCAGCCAGCGATGATGCACGCCCAGTCGTGCATGTCACCGCCAGCTATGCGCTGCCAGATAAGCCTTAAGCGGCCGTTCTTCAAGGCGCCAGTGTCATGAACGGCTCATCATGCTGGTCGCTAAACGCGTAGACGTTATAGGGCTCGTCCTGAGGACCAGGCATACCCGGCGTACCAATGGGCATACCGGCCAAACCAATACCATTGACGTCTGGCTGCTCTTCAAACAGCTTTGTAACCGCTTCCATCGGCACATGCCCTTCAATCCAATACTCACCCATCTCGATGGTATGGCACGATCCCAAGCCATAAGGCACGCCCGCCTGTTGCTTGATATCACCCAACTCCACGTCATCAATAATCGTCACTTCTACGCCGAGCTCTTCAAGATGACGTGCGTAACCGTCACAGCAGCCGCACTGGGGATTTTTATATAGTGTGGCCTCGTCAGGCAGTGCCGCATGCGCCGAGGTCGCCCCGAGAACTAGAGCGCTAGATAGGAATAGTGAGGTGGTTAAGCGGCTCATAAATACCCTCCTGATTAAGAGCGAATAAAGAAACGTTGGTAAGCGACGCAACATCCAATTGAAAGTTTACAACCTGTGTGTCACCCCAAGGTCAAGCTAGCTCAACGCTCAGTGCTAGGGAGTTGATCGATCATGCGATCCAGCGTCATCGGGTACTCACGGATCCGGACACCGGTGGCATTGTAGATCGCGTTGCCAATCGCGGCGGCTACGCCGCAGATACCCAGCTCACCCACTCCTTTTGCTTTTAGAGGCGATGAAGCAGCATCGGTGGTATCTAAAAAGATGACCTCCTGCTCGGGAATATCCGCATGTACCGCCACTTCGTAGCCTGCCAGGTCGTGGTTGACGAAGAAGCCGCGCCCGGTATCCACGCTCATGCCCTCGGTCAAGGCAGCGCCTACGCCCATGGTCATGCCGCCAATTACCTGGCTGCGCGCCGTGATGGGGTTGAGGATGCGGCCTGCATCGCACACGGCCAGCATGCGCCGCACGCGGGTTTCCCCGGTATAGGCATTCACAGCCACCTCGACAAAGTGCGCGCCGAAAGTACCTATCTCCAGCTCGTCCTTGAAGTCGCCAAAGTTGATCGAATCTTCAGCCACTATTTCTTCGCCATCGGCTATGTCGGCCAGCGCCAGATCTGTCTGTCCGGAAACCACGCGGCCATTTTCAAAGCGCGCCTCGTCAACGTTTAGGCGCTTAGCGATCTGCTCCTGAAGTGCCACACAGGCAGCATATACGCCAGCGGTGGCGCTTGTCGCACCAAACTGCCCGCCTGAGCCGGATGAGGTCGGGTAGGCGCTATTGCCAAGGCGCACTTCTACGTCCTGCATCTCCATTCCCATGGTTTCTGCCGCGGTTTGAGTCAGGATGGTGTAGGAGCCGGTACCGATATCGGTCATATCGGTTTCCACGATCAGGCGCCCTTTCTGCAAGCGCACCCGCGCGCCCGAGGTCATGGTGGGCGCGCCGCGATAGGCACCGGCCATGCCGTGGCCAATCAGCCACTGGCCTTCGCGCTGGCCGCCCGGCTTAAGGTTACGCTCAGCCCAGCCGAAGGTATCGGCGCCCTTACGCAGGCACTCCACAAAGTGGCGATCGCTGAAGGGTTTCGATGGCTCCTCGGGGTTAACCTGGGTGTCGTTGAGAATCCGGAATTCCACCGGATCCATGCCGAGCTTCTCCGCCATCTCGTCCATGGCGATCTCCAGCACCGCCAGCCCCGAGGCTTCACCAGGGGCACGCATGTCCGCCGATTCGGGCAGGCCCATATCGATAGGATGGTGCGCTACGCGACGATTTTCACCCGCGTAGAAGCAGCGGGTCTGGTTGACCGCGTCTTCACCGCTGCCGCCGGGCAGCGTATGGGAAACGGCGGCGTGGTCGAAGGTGGTAATCTTGCCATCTGAACCGGCTGCGATGCGCAGGCGCTGAATGGTGCCAGAGCGGTGCGTAGCATTGTTGAAGATCATCGGGCGCGGCAAGGCGACTTTGACCGGCCGCCCGGTCTCGCGCGAGCCAAGTGCCGCCAGCACCGCATCGGCGCGTAGCCACAGCTTGCCGCCAAAGCCACCGCCCACGTAAGGGCTTTCCAGGCGGATTCTGTCAGCGTCGATATCAAAGGTGGTGGCGAGCGCCTGCCGCGTCCACTCGATCATCTGGTTCGACGTCCATACCGTCATCTGGCCGCCATCCGACCAGTCCACGATAGAAGCGTGGGGCTCCATCATGGCGTGGCTTTGCGACGCGGTGCGGTAGGTTTCATCCAGCGTGACCGGCGCGGCAGCAAACGCCGCATCCACATCGCCGACATTGGCCACCGGCTCGCCGGTGCTCTGAAGGCGCGTCCAGGCATCTTCAAGATCGAACACCCCTGGCGCCTCTTCGTAGCGCACCTCGATCAATGACGCCGCACCACGCGCTTGCTCCAAGGTATCGGCGACCACCACGGCGATGGCCTGGTGGTAGTGCTCAACGGTGGCGCCGCCAAACAGGTGGGCTATATTACTGTCGGCACGCGCCAGCGGCTCAAGCTCCAGAGTGGTAATAACGGCCGCCACGCCAGGTGCAGCGCGGGCAGCCGAGGCGTCCATATGAGTGATTTTCCCCCGCGCAATCGTTGCGCACACGGGGTAACCCACCAGTTGGTTGGCTGCCACGTCATGCCGC
Source organism: Vreelandella indica (assembly GCF_037070225.1). Lineage (NCBI taxonomy): Bacteria > Pseudomonadati > Pseudomonadota > Gammaproteobacteria > Oceanospirillales > Halomonadaceae > Vreelandella > Vreelandella indica. Next base: position 60,135 of record NZ_JBANSO010000006.1, on the reverse strand, counting down.
TCGTAGGCGTAGGGCGCGCGACCGGTGACTTTGAGCAGACCGTCGATTCGCGCGTGAGGCTTGCCGATAATGCGGGCATGATCGAACAGGTTATCTTCCGTTGATTGATTAAAATCCATGTGTCACTCCTGAGCCAGCAGCGCGGCGAGCGTTCGTTCTGCTAGGATAATCTTGTAGGCGTTCTCTTGCGTTGGGCGGGCGCCGTCCAGTAAGCGGGCCATGACAGCGGATGCGCCCTGCGGTAACGCCGCGTCGGCGTCATCACGGCGCCAGGGCTTGGGTGCCACACCGCCCAGGGCAACGCGCCCCGTTCCATCGGGGGCTTGAATCAGCGCAACGGACACCAGCGCAAAGGCGTAAGAGGCCCGGTCGCGCACTTTATAGTAGGCGTGGCGGCCTTTGACAGGGGGCGGCAGCAGCACGGCTGTGATCATTTCGCCTGCTTGCAACGCGTTCTCTATCTCCGGGGTATCGCCGGGCAGTTGATAAAACTCATCCAGTGTCAGGCGGCGCGTTTCACCGGTTGATGTCACGGTTTCTACTTCGGCATCCAGCACGCGCAGGGCAACGGCCATATCAGAGGGGTGCGTGGCAATACACGCATCGGACGTGCCGATAATGCCCAGCTGACGCGTGGTGGCGCCTTCGCTCAACGCTGCGCAGCCCGCCCCAGGCGAGCGCTTGTTGCAGGGCATGCCAGTGTCATAAAAGTAGCCACAGCGCGTGCGCTGGAGCAGGTTGCCGCCGGTGGTCGCCTTGTTACGCAGCTGGCCGGAGGCACCCGACACCAACGCTCGGCTCAATACCGCGTAGTCCTTACGAATCCGGGTATCCGCCGAGAGCGCGGCGTTGCTAACCAGTGCACCAATACGCAGGCCGCCATCCTCCGTCGGGGTAATATCGTCAAGACCCGTGCCCCCTACGTCGATCAGGTGATTGGGAATTTCGATCTCATGCTTCATCAAATCCAGCAGGTTAGTGCCGCCCGCAATAAACTTGGCGCCCGGCACTTCCGCCGCACGGGCTGCCGCCTGGGCCGGGTCGCTGACGCGTTCATAGGAAAAGGCTTTCATGAGCGCGCCTCCGCAACCTGGTTGATGGCCTTGAGAATGTTGGCGTAGGCGCCGCAGCGGCAAAGATTGCCTGACATCCGCTCGCGAATTTCCGCATCGCTGATCTCAATAGGCGCATTCAAATCTTTGGTAACATGGCTTGGCAGCCCCGCTTGAATCTCTTCAAGCACCGCCTTGGCCGAGCAGATTTGCCCCGGCGTGCAGTAGCCGCACTGAAAAGCGTCATGATCGACAAAGGCTTGCTGCATGGGATCAAGATGGTCGACCTCAGCCGCCCCTTCGATGGTCGAAATATCATCATCTTCATGCATGACCGCAAGGGACAAGCAGGCGTTGATGCGTTCGCCGTTCACCGACACCGTGCAGGCGCCACACTGGCCGTGGTCACAGCCTTTCTTGGTGCCCGTAAGCTTTAGATGTTCACGCAGGGCATCCAGCAGCGTTGTGCGGTTATCCAGAGTTAACGTATGCCGTTCGCCATTGACGGTTAGTGAAAAGGTGCTGCTATCGGGGTTCACGGTCTTGGGGTGTCTTTCGACGTTATTAGAGGGGTTCATTGCTATATGCCTTCCTTGCGCGTTGCTTTCGCTTATTTAGTGCCATAAGGCCTTTAGCATAGCCACTATTACGCCAGGTAGCCCAACTCTGTGTCCAAACGTTGTAAAACAAAACCTCTATCTGCGTCAGGTGCGCTACGCTATGACACGTCTATCCACGCAAGACAGGCAATGGATGCCGCTTGCTCACTATTGGAAACGTTTGAAATGCAACACTTGGACTTGCAGGTTATAGATCAAGCGCTGACCTGGTCCCAGGAGGGTGAAACGGTCTGGCTGTGCACCGTGCTCGCCACGTTTGGCTCATCTCCCCGCGCGCCCGGCGCTTGGATGGCGGTGACCAGGGATGGCAGACACCTGGGGTCGCTCTCCGGCGGCTGTGTGGAGGATGACTTCATCAAGCGCCTGGCCAAGGGGCAGTTTGAAACGCCGGCAGTCGTTATTCGCTACGGCGATGCAGACGACGCTCAGGGCGGGCATATCGCGCTGCCCTGTGGCGGCATTCTTGAGGTGCTGGTGGAGCGCCTGCCTGCCACGCCGGATATAAGGGAGCACCTTGGCACGCTGAAGGCGGCGTTGGAAGGCCACCGCCAGTTGATGCGACATGTCGATATTCACGCTGGCACCCGCCACTTTACCAACGACGCCACATTGGGGCCGCGGGTGGTCTGGCCCAGTGAAGATGGCGCGCCGCACCGGTTAAAAATGCGACTCGCCCCCGCACGGCGGTTGATCATTGCCGGCATTTCGCCCGTCTCCAGCGCCTGCGCTTCGTTTGCCGCCACATTAGGGTTTGAGGTGATTGTCTGCGACCCCGACGAAGCCGCCTGCCAGGCGTTTGATGTTCCAGGGGTAACAGTCATAGCGCAACTGCCTTCCCAGTACATTGCCGCCAACGGCTGCCACGGCGCCACGGCCATTGTGGCGCTCACCCATGATCCACGTATAGATGACCTGGCGATGATGGAAGCGGTGCGCACACCTGCGTTTTATATCGGCGTGATGGGCTCAAAGCGCACCTCTACTGCGCGCGCCGAGCGGCTGATTCGCTCAGGAGGGCTGACCGAAGAGCAAGTCGAGCGATTGCACATGCCGATTGGTCTAGCGCTAGGCAGCATGACCCCGGCGGAAATAGCCCTCGCGATCATGGCGGATATCGTCCGGGTCCAATACGGAAAAGCTACCAATGAGCTCTAGCAATGTCGTCGCCCTGGTGATGGCGGCTGGCTACTCGCGCCGATTTGGTGAGGATGACAAGCGCTGCGCGACCTTAACCGACGGACGCTCGCTGCTGGCAGCCTCTGTCGCGAATGCCGAGCAAGCCTTTCCTATACTGCGCGTGGCGATCCGCGAGGAGGATGATCTGGGCCTGCTAGGCCTTGCAGAAAACACGCCTCTGGTGCGACTTCATCAGGCACATCTTGGGTTAGGGGCAAGCATCGCCGAGGCGGTGGCCGAGCTTAGCCACGACGCCCGCCTGAAGAGCGTCGAAGCAGTCGCGATTTTATTGGGCGATATGCCCTGGATTCAGCAGGAGACGCTGCTGTCGTTACAGCGTATAGCCACTCGCGACACCATCGTGCGGCCCTGCCATGAAGGCAAGCCGGGGCATCCGGTTATATTTGGGCGTACGCTTTGGCCCGCGCTTGAAGCGCTAAGCGGCCATACGGGGGCCCAAGAGATTATTCGCCACAACGCCGCGCACTACCGTGAGTATCACGTGCAGGATGCGGGTACGATGATGGATATCGACTTGCCCGCTCACTTAGCGTCATCAAAACACGCTACCCCTGGCGGAGCGTAATGCGGGTTAGCTCTGAGGGCTTGCCGAGGCGTAAAGCAAACCCTGGCCACAAGCCTGTACCGTTATTGACGTAAAGCGTCATGTCTTGAACATTATAAAAGCCTGAAACGAAACCATTGTTAGCGCTGGCAACCAGTTGCTCGAAGCCTAGTATCATCCCACCATGAGTATGTCCGGAGAGCTGCAGATCTACACCGGCTGCAGCCGCAGCCACCGCATTGCGGGGCTGATGATCCAGCATAATAATCGGCGAGTCGCTCGGTGCCCCTGCTATCGCCTCCTCGACATTCGGCGCAGCAAAAGCATGCCTGGCGGCCGTAAAATCCGTCACTCCCGCAAGGACTAAGTTCGCCCCCTCGTTGTCGATCACAACATGTTGATTTGCCAATACCTGCATGCCGAGCGACTGGTAATACGCCATCCACTGCGGGTAACCAAAATAGTACTCATGATTACCCGGAATGGTATAGACGCCGTCGGGCGCTGCAAGCGCTTGTAAAGGCGCCACATCTGCGCGACGCACATCAAGGTCGCCATCGATCAGGTCGCCGGTGATGACGATTAGGTTTGGCTCAAGCGCATTGGCCTGCGACACCACCGCTTCAACCCACGGGGCTTCAAACAGTCGGCTAATATGCAGATCGGTTAACTGCACAATTTCGTAGCCTTCAAACTGAGAGGGCAACCCTTGAATGGTAACCTCGATATCCTTCACCAGCGGCACCCGCGCCGCTTGGCTAACGGCGAAAGCAGCCACGCCTAACGCCAACGCGCCCATGCTGTAACGCAATGAAGAAGGAATGGCGACACGCCTTCTTTTTACCGCCATCAGCATCAGCGCTATCGCATCAACCACTAGCTGAAACACTGCTAGAAACAGCATCGTGCCGAAAACCCAATTGACGATCAGTACGATGGCTCTTGGCACCTCGGGAGAGAACATGGAGCCAAACGCCATCAAGGTAAGCCAATGATGCTGAGCTACCAGTAACAGCGCAACGCTGAGGAGGCCTTTAAACCAGAGCGGCCATTTGAGTGGCACTAAATAGCGAAGAATAACAATCAGGCAGGGTATGGCGACGACAAAATGAAACATAGAGATGCTCATAAAAAGGAAGAAGCGCGGCGCATAGCCACGCGAATATTTGGCCTACAAAGGTACTTACTGCTTGGCCATCAGTGCGACGACCGCAAGCGCCAGCCACCCGGCCATTAATAAAACGCCGCCAATAGGCGTCACAATGCCGAGGCTTAGCCCAGCCAAGGCCATTAAGTAGAGCGAGCCTGAAAAACACACAACCCCCACCGACCATAGCGCCAGCACCCAACGCTGCCCCGCCAGCGGATGCACTCGGCGCCACACCAGTACGATCATAATGGCTAGGGTGTGCCACGCCTGGTAACGCACACCGGTTTCGACGGCACTCACCATGACCTCGGTCGTGCGAGCAGCCAAGCCGTGTGCCGCATAGGCGCCCAGCATTACCATCATGGCGCCTGACAGCGCCGCTATACACCACCACACTTTATCTGTTTGTTGCACACTGCTCTCCTGCTTCAATTTCATCTCTCACTTTCGCTTTGTCCATCGCGCTGATTATACCCACGGCGTACCTTGCGCGGCGCTAAACCGCTACAATAGAGAACGAACTGCCATGACGAATGAGACGCGCCCTATTATGTCTATACAGATACGTCTAAACGGTGAACCGCATACACTGTCCACCGGCCTAACCGCCGCCGATCTAGTAGAACAACTGGGTCTTAGTGGCCGTCGTATTGCCGTGGAAATTAACGAAGAGATTGTCCCCCGCAGCCAACACGCCGACACCCACTTGGCCGATGGCGACCACGTGGAAGTGGTTCACGCGATTGGCGGTGGCTAGAGGAAACACTATGACGCAATTAACGCATGAACCGCTCACTGATACGCCGCTAACCATTGCCGGGCGCGATTTTCATTCGCGCCTGCTGGTGGGCACCGGCAAATACAAAGACTTTACCGAAACCGGCGCCGCCATTGCCCAGAGCGGCGCAGAGATTGTGACCTTTGCCGTGCGCCGTACCAACTTAGGCCAGGACGCCGAGGCGCCCAATCTGCTAGATGTTATCTCGCCCGAGCGCTACACCCTGCTGCCCAATACCGCTGGTTGCTACAACGCGAAAGATGCCGTGCGCACCTGCCGTTTGGCCCGCGAGCTGCTTGATGGCCACAACCTGGTCAAACTGGAAGTGCTCGGCGATGACCACACGCTCTACCCCAACGTGGTAGAGACCCTGAAAGCCGCTGAAACGCTGCTTGCCGACGGTTTCGACGTGATGGTTTACACCAGCGATGACCCTATTGTGGCACGCGAACTCGAAGCCATGGGCTGCTGCGCCATCATGCCACTGGGCTCGCTGATTGGCTCTGGCCACGGCATTCAAAACCCGCACAACGTGCGCTTGATTGTTGAGCAGAGCAACGTTCCGGTGCTGGTGGATGCGGGCATTGGCACGGCGTCGGATGCCGCCATGGCGATGGAGCTCGGCTGTGACGGCGTACTGTTGAACAGTGCCATTGCCCACGCTCGCGACCCGCTGCGCATGGCCAACGCCATGAAACTGGCCGTAGAAGCTGGTCGCGATGCATTTTTAGCCGGCCGCATGCCGCGTCGTCAATCCGCCGATCCTTCTTCACCTTTTGCTGGCCGTATTAACGGTTAATTGATTCGAGACCTCATGACTGAACCCAACGATACCGTACCAGAAAGTCACACCGCGCCCGAAAGCAACGCCACCACAGGCCCGGAAGGTACGGATGCACCGCTGCACCGCCGCGGCATTAAAAGCTACGTGATCCGCGCGGGTCGTATGACCCAGGCCCAGAACCGTGGCTTAGAAGATATCTGGCCGCGTTTTGGCCTGACCATCGCCGACGGCCGCCAAGACCTGGACGTCCTGTTTGGCCGTCAGGCACCGCGGGTAGTAGAAATCGGCTTTGGCATGGGCAACTCGCTGATAGAACAGGCTGAGACTCACCCAGACACCGACTTTATCGGCATTGAAGTGCACGCCCCAGGCGTTGGCAAATTGCTCGATGAAGTCGATAAACGTGGCCTCACCAACCTGCGCGTTTACCGCGAAGATGCCCTGGCCGTGCTAGAGCAGTGCCTGCCGGAAGGCTCGCTAACCACGCTGCAGCTGTTCTTCCCTGACCCCTGGCCGAAGAAAAAGCATCACAAGCGGCGTATCGTGCAGCCAGCCTTTGTTGAGCTGATTCGCACTCGTCTGATGCCCGGCGGCACCTTCCATCTAGCTACGGACTGGGAAGCCTACGCGGAGTGGATGGCGGAAGTGATGGAGGCGGCCCCCGGTTATGCCAACACCGCAAGCGCAGAGACCGCCCCTTACGTGCCCCGCCCGGCCTTCCGCCCGCTCACCAAGTTTGAAGCCCGCGGCGAAAAACTCGGCCACGGCGTGTGGGATTTGATTTATCTGCGGGAAGGGTAAAACGCTCGGCTCATTAGGTTATTGCTGCGAAAGACGCTACGGTCAGAACCAACCCTGCGTGAGCGTCTTTCGCATTAGCTAAAAATAGCGGCATATCGGCCTACTATTTAACATATTCTTTTTATTATTTATTTATATTAAGCGACGTTAAGATACCCATTTGATGCAAACTACCGATTTCAGCATATATTTCTTCGCAGAAAGATTCAGCTACATTACTTAACGGCTTGTGTTTAGATTTCAGCAAGGCAATTTCCCAGTCAATCGTTGGCTCCATTGGCTTCGATATTACCGCAGTTCCCTGAAGCAACAGTTCTGCAATAGGGTCAATCACCGCAATACCAAGCCCACGATCGACAAGGGCACACACCCCACGCATATGACGCATTTCAGCAGCGATATGTCTTTTTATATCAATAGTCTGCATGATGTAATCCACCCTGGCACGCAATGGACTATCGGCCATCAGCTCCACAAACGTTTGGTTTTGCAAACTGGTAATGGCAACAACATCTTCCTTAGCGAGGGGGTGTGAACGGTGCATAATGCAACGCGCTGAGCAGCGCGCTAGGCTAGTCACCGTTGCCCCATAAGTATCTGCTTCGAGCGTTATCCCCAGCGCTACATCACAGGTGCCGTTGTCGATCATTTTTAGTAACTCTTGTAACCCTGCATCAATTACTCGGACGCCTACGTTGGGGTGATTTGTTTTAAATCGTTTGATCACATCAAGTAAAAAGGTATCGCAAAAAATTGGCTGGGCAGCCACCACGACACTACCAAGCTGGTTATTAGAAATTGCATCCGCGTCTTTTTGGGTATCCCGGATACTGACCATCAGCCTTAGCACAGAGGCGTGATACAAAAACGCTTCAGGCGTCGGCGACAACTGATTCCGGGATCGCTTAAATAGCGCAAAGCCCAGCTCATCTTCTAGTCCCGTTAGTAAACGACTTACCATTGACTGGCTAATTCCCAACGTCTCGGCGGCCGCCTTAGTCGTACCGTGCTTCATAAACGCATCAAAAGCTTCAATCTCTTTAATTTTCATACTTTTAAACCCTATGAGGGGCAATTATCTAAGCAGGTTTTAGCTACAAATAGTCTTTATAAAGAAAAGATTGCAACTTCGCCCCACCACTAGAACAAAAACGAATACTAAATAGAATTGTTGCAACAATTTTCATACTTGTCTATGTTAAAAGCGCTGGATTCAAACGGCTGTTAATAACTAATTCCAGAACAGCTATGCAAAAACATTGCGGAGATAAGTATGAAACTCACCTTAAGCTTAGCGGCAGCATCGATTCTCGCTGCCTCCACCGCCTATGCCCAGAGCTACCCCTCCGAACCCGTCACGTTGGTTGTGCCTTATGGCCCAGGCGGCGCCTCCGACCTAGCCGGTCGGGCCCTTGCGGAGTCTGCTCGTGAGTACTTAGGACAACCTGTCACGGTCGTCAATCAAGCCGGTGCGGGTGGAATGACAGGCGCTCGCGATGTGACACAGGCAGATCCCGATGGATACACCCTGCTTTTAGCCCGCGTAGGCATGGCACTGTCACCAGCGGTAAACGAAAACAGCAGCGTTGATTGGGACGAATACACCTTCATCAGTCCGCTTGAAGCCACTCCAATGATTCTTGCCGTGGCAGAAGACTCACCTTATGAAAGCGTTGAGGATTTGCTGGAAGGCATCGAAAACGACCCTGGCGCAATGAGCTATGCAGCCTCTGGTGCCACCGCCATTGATGGTTTTACGGTGCAGTCGTTACTTGCTGACGCAGAAATGGATCCACTGACAGCGGCGACACTGATTCCCTATCGTGGGGGCGGTGAACTTGCGACCGCTTTACTGGGTGGACATGTTGATTTTCTCGCCATCGCAGCAGCATCACTGATGCCCCATATTGAGAGCGGTGACATGCGTCCTTTAATGGTGTTCTCGCCAGAGCGTATGGAAACACTGCCGGAAGTGCCCACCGCTGAAGAGCTCGGCTATGAGCTAGCTGGGCAAGTGATTGGCTGGAGCGCTCTGTATGGTCCGCCGGACCTACCTGAAGAGGTCATGAACACCTGGGGCGAGGTAATGGAGCAGGTTGCTGAGGATGAAATGTGGCTCAGCCGTGCCGATGATCGCGGCTCAATTTCCACTATCGGTAGCGTCGATATGGAGACCTACGCACAGGAACAGTATGAGTTTTATCGCACCTTGGCGGAGCAGTTTGGCTATCTAGAGTGAGCCAGCGCTAGGCACGCTGACGTCACGGTAAACATCATTTCATCAATGGAGGGGTCATGGGTATAACACGCGGTTTAGTTATTACAGCGCTGTTCGGTGTCGTTCTGTTTTTACTGATTCCAGCCTATGTGCCCCGCCCACGCTTTATTCCTGGGTTTGCACCACCGCCGGATATGTGGCCAAGAACGGTCTCCATGCTAGGCATGGCCCTGGGCATACTGCTCGTAGGGTTGTCTTTTTCACGTAAAACCGAAGCAATCGCCGACCCTGAAGATGCCAGCGCCATCCGAGGTGACACGCCAATTGGCACGCTACTCACTCGCTTCGGTTGGACGATACTTGTCTTTGCGCTCTTTATCGGCTCAGTGATGCTGCTAGGTTTTTTGCTATCAAGCATTCTACTGTTAATAACGATGCTGATACTGACGGGTTATTGGCGCCACAAAGTGGTGGCGGCCATCGTTGCCGTCGCACTCCCACTGGTTCTCTACCTGTTTTTCTCCAGCGCACTCAATACGCGTTTCCCTGTCGGCAGCCTCTTCAAGGCTATCGGTATTTAACCTACCGCGTATAGGACTGACCACTATGCTCAACGATCTGCTGGTAGCCTTCCAGGCGGTTGCCACCATTGAGAATTTTTTAATCATGGCCGCCGGTATTTGGGGTGGCGTAATTATCGGCGCTATTCCCGGTATGACCGGTACCATGGCGGTTACGCTGGCACTGCCCTTTACTTTTTATATGCAGCCGATTCCGAGTATTTTACTACTTGTCGCGCTTTATAAGGGCTCAACCTACGGCGGCTCGGTATCCGCGATATTAATCAAGACGCCAGGTACTGCTTCAGCTGCCTGCACCACCCTTGACGGCTACCCATTGGCCCAGCAAGGCAAGGCGGGCAAAGCCCTCAACATGGCGCTCTATTCGTCATGTACCGGGGATTTTATTTCCAATCTCTCGCTGATTTTTATTGCCGCGCCACTGGCGCTACTCGCGCTGCGTATTGGGCCACCCGAATATTTCATGCTGATGATTTTCGCGCTCACCACCGTCGCTGGAGTGTCAGGGCGTTCACTGTTGCTTGGGCTTGTGTCGGCATGTTTAGGGCTACTGCTCGCCACAGTGGGTGAAGATATGTACGGCTCGTTCCGCTTTGACCTTACCGTGGATATGCAGAGCGGTCTTGCCGTTGCACCCGTGCTCATCGGACTGTTTGCAATTCCTGAACTGCTTAAAATTATCGTCTTTCGACACAACCAAAGCCATAAGCCCATGCAGCTGGGCGATAACCGCGTTACGCGAGATGAGCTACGCCGATCCTTAAAGGCAATGCTCAAAGGCAGCATGATTGGTGTCGTGATGGGGGCCATTCCCGGCATTGGGCCTTCGGCAGCAGCGTTCTCCTCCTATGGTGAAGCACAGCGCAGCTCAAAAAATCGCGAGAACTTTGGTAAGGGCGAACTGGAAGGGATCGCGGCATCAGAGTCCGCCAATAATGGCTGCTGTGGTTCGACCATGATTCCGCTGTTAGCGCTGGGCGTGCCGGGTGATGTGATTACGGGCGTAATGCTGGGCGCCTTTATGATTCACGGGATGACCCCAGGCCCCATGCTCTTCGAGAACAACCTTCATGAGGTTTACATGCTGTTTATTGGCATGCTGTTCTCATCTGTTTTGCTGTTTGGTGCTGGCAAAGCAACGATGCGCTTTTTCTCGCATATCTCGCGGATTCCTCCCGGCTTAATGGCACCGATCGTACTCGCTCTGTGCGTATTCGGTATTTTTTCGATCTCCAACAGCATGTATGACGTCATCGTGCTGCTGGCGATGGGCGTATTTGGCTTTTTCATGTTCCTTTTCGCCATTCCTGCCGCACCCTTTTTAATCGCCTTCATTCTTGGCCCAATGCTGGAAGAGAACCTGCGTCGTGCACTTGCGCTCTCTCGTGGAGATCCAAGCATTCTGGTGTCGTCACCTATCACCTGGCTATTCGCTTCGCTGGCGATATTCGTGGTCGTAGTGACGATTCGTCAGCAGCTTAAGAAAGCCAAGGTCTGAGCCAAAGATTCCCTTATTGCCAAGGATTTAACCCTATGCAAGCTAGTGCTAAGCCTAACGCTCACCCGCAGTTGGAAGCCGCGATATCACATCTCGCTAACCTGATTGCTTACAACACAACAAGCGCATACCCCAACCTCGAACTTATTCATCACATGGAGAGTTTCTTCGCCAGTCTTGGCGCGGAGGTAATAGTATTGCCGGACGAGAGCGGAGAAAAAGCTAATTTGGTTGCCCGCCTGGGGCCCGCCGACGTACCCGGCATCGTACTCTCTGGCCATACCGATGTGGTGCCCGCCAACCCAAAAAGCTGGCAAAGCGACCCTTTCAAAATGGAGCAGCGTGGCAGCCGCTTGTTTGGACGTGGTACCTGCGATATGAAAGGCTTTGCAGCCTGCGTAATGGCCGCGGCACCGGCTTTCGCCAACGGTGAACTGCAGCGGCCATACTATTTCTGCTTCTCTCACGATGAGGAAGTAGGCTGTCTAGGGGCGCCAGCCATCGCCCGTTACTTAGCAGCACTCAAGGTGCCACCTGCTCTGGCGATTATCGGCGAACCCAGCGAAATGAAGCTAATCAACGGCCAGAAAGGCAAGATCGCCATGCGGGTGACGGTACGCGGAGAAGGGGGCCACTCCTCGTTTTCCCCCCAGCATGTCAACGCAGTGGAGTATGCCTCGCGCATCATCACCATTATCGCCGAACGATCACGACGATATGAGCAAGATGGACCTTTTGACCACGATTTTACCGTTCCCCACGCCACAACACTGACCACCATAATAGAAGGCGGTGTGGCGACCAACGTTACTCCTGACACCTGTAGTTTCATCTTTGAGCTACGCAGCATTGATCAGGAAGCGGCCGCCACTGATATTCAAGCGCTGATCAGTGATGTTGAGGCTGCCCTACTACCCGAAATGAAGCGCCAATCCGCTGACTCCGCGATTGAGTGGCAAGAACTATTTGCCTACCCCGCCATGGGCGATGCCACCGATAGCGAGATGTTCAAGAAGCTTGAACCGATTCTTCCCGAGCGCGGTGGCAAGGTCTCTTATGGTTCAGAAGGCGGCGTGTTCGAGATCAATGGTGGCATCCCCTCGGTGATCGTTGGGCCCGGCTCTATTCGCCAAGCCCATAAGCCCGATGAGTTTATTGAAATTGATCAGCTCAGCCAGTGCCTAGCCTTCTTCGATGAGTTAAACACTTGGATGAAACGCTAACTACCAAATTAGTGGAGGTGGGTCACTTGGCACACAGCCGGTGCAGAGTGCCCTCTCCACTTTCAAACGCATCGATATTTGCCAGCGTGGTCTCGGCGATATTGGTCAGTGCCTCGGTCGTGAAGAACGCCTGATGGCCGGTGATTAGCACATTATGAAATGTCGTTAGCCGCATAAACTGATCATCGTTAATCACACCGTCGGAGAGGTCCTCGAAGAACAGCTGCTCTTCCTCTTCGTAGACATCCAACCCTAAGCGGCCGATTTTGCCGCTTTTTAAACCAGCGATTACCGCTTGGGTATCGACCACTCTTCCTCGCCCGGTGTTGATGATCATCACGCCGCCTTTCATTTGATTGATGGCTTCGGCATCAATCAAATGGTTGGTTTCAGGCGTTAACGGGCAGTGCAGCCAAATAATGTCGGCGCTGGCATATAGCGTGGCTAGCGTTACATATTCTAAAAACGGCTTTGCCTGTGGATTGGGGAAAGGATCACTAGCCACTACCTGACAGCCAAAGCCATGCATGGTGTCGGCAAAGATCAAGTCAATTTGCCCGGTGCCAATCACGCCTACGGTTTTGCCATACAGATCAAAACCCAGCAGGCCGTCCAACGCAAAGTTACCTTCACGCACTCGATTATAAGCGCGATAGGTCATGCGATTTAGGCTCAGCAACAAAGCGACTGCGTGCTCTGCAACGGCATGAGGCGAATAGGCAGGTACCCGCACAACCGTCATACCCAATCGATCGGCAGCCGCTAGATCGACATGATTAAAACCCGCTGAGCGAAGCGCCACTAAGCGTGTGCCGCCACCATACAGTTGCTCTAATACGTTGGCATCAAGGCAGTCATTCACGAAGGCGCAACTGCGTCAAGGCTGTTGGCCAAAGGGGCCGTATCCACCGTTAGGCGCGCCTCTAAAAAGCTCAACGCATGGCGCTCCCCCTTGTTGGCGCGAGTAATAAAAGTGCGATCATAGGGTTTAGCGCTGAATACGGCGATGCGCATTGGCGTTACTCTTTAAGCGGTTCAATCGGCTCCCAATCTGAACGATTGGCCAGAAACTCCGGCCGGGGCCGATTACCGCAGTAAGGGTCGTGAAGGGTGTTTTCAACACTGTTATAAACAAAGAACAGATTACTTCTCGGCCAACAGGACATATTCGTGTTGGAGCCGTGCATGGTATTGCTTTCGAAAATCACCAGGGATCCGGCGGGCCCCTTGGGCGCTTCAATATCGTTCTCCAACATTAATTCGCGCAGACTGCTGGCTGGCGGCACTCCCACCTCTTGGCTTTTGAGTGACTCTTTGTAGTTATTCTCCGGCGTTCGCCCTACACAGGGAACAAAGTAGCGGTGCGAACCAGGAATCAACATCAGTGGCCCATTAAACTCACCGTTATCGGTGAGCACGATGGAACAGCTCAGCGCGCGCATGCGCGGCATGCCATCTTCGCTATGCCATGTCTCAAAGTCTGAGTGCCAATCAAACCCTTTGCCTTTGAACCCAGGCTTATAATTGATTCGTGACTGATGGATATAGACATCGCTGCCCAGCAATTGCTTGACGATAGCCAACAGCTTGGGGTCCTGGGTCAGGCGTTGGAAACGCTTGGACACTTCATGAATACCGAACACGGTGCGTATCTCTTCACGCCCTGGTTCAAGAATCGTGCCTTCTGAAAGCTTAAGATCGGCATCATCTTCGTACTCACGCAGCTCTTTAAGAAACACCTGCATATCATCGGCGTCAAAAAAACCTTCAAAGGAGAGAAATCCCTTTTTCTCATACTCCTCAATTTGCGACCTATTCAGCGGCCCATCAGCAAGCTGGGATTCATCGCCATATACCACGGGATCGATGCGTTCAAACATTCCCAATTTTCGCTCCAAGCGAGTAGGGAAAAGATCTTGGGTATCGTTCATGGTCAACTCCTCCATTAGCATGCGTTTAACAAGCGCTTTTAAGCATTACGTATAAAACGTAGACGCCAAAACGCACCTCAGCAATGCCCTTTGGAGGTCGCCGAAAAGACAACATCAGTAATGAGGATATTAGCAGGGTGTAGAAAAAAGAAAGCCGCTCCATGGGAGCGGCAAAAAAGACCGTGACTAGCAATGAGAGGGAGAAACCATGACAGTAAACTGGCGCCAATTGTTGGCTAGTAGCTGTCTTGGCTGCCAGCGTCTCATTAAACGCTGACAATCACACTGTAATAGTTCTCATTTACTTCGTCAATACAAATACGAATATTTTTTATTTACAGCTTTGAGACTGCGTAGCCATCAGCTTACCAATCGTAGCCAGAACGGTAGCGTCGCCATGGCCAGTAGGGTTTGTCCGGTGATAATGGCCGCCATCAGTTCAGCATCGCCGCCCAGTTGGCGGGCTAAAATATAGGCAGATGTAGCGGTGGGCAGCGCTGCAAACAGGAGCGCCACATCACGACTGACCGGGTCCAGTTGCAGCACCCAGGTTAATATCAAGACAAACGCGGGCATCAGCAACAGCTTAACGCTATTGGTAGCCAGCACGCCGCGGTCAATACGCAGCAACGCCGCCGGGCGCAGCGCTACCCCCACCGCTACCAGCCCCAGCGGCAACGCCGCACGACCCAATAGCTCGACCGTGTCTTGGCTCCAACCAGGTAAACCGACACCGGAAAGGTTCAGGCCAATACCAATAAGGCAAGCAAGGATTAGCGGATTTTTAATCAGCGCCATTGCGCTTTTACCCACGCTAGCGCCGCCCAGAGTGCCAGCGGCCACAAAGCTTGCCACGCACATCACGTTAACCACCGGTACCATTAGTGCCACCGCGACGGCTGCAGTGGTCGCTCCTAAGCTGCCGTGTAGCGCAGCGGCACCAGCAACGCCCACATAAGTATTAAAGCGTACCGCTCCTTGAAACACCGAGGTAAACGCAGCGGGTGTAAGCCGTAACCAGCCTCGTAAACGCCAAAGCAGTATGCCAAACAACGCCATTGCGCCCAGCAATACCAGTGCTAGGCGGCCTACCGGCACTTGGCTCACATCGGCCGTTGCCAACGTTCCCACCAGCATGGCGGGGAACAGTACAAAATAGATCAGCCGCTCCATCTGCGGCCAGAAAGTATCGCTAGGCCAACGCCAATAGCCGAGCATGGCGCCCAGTAAAATCAATAAAAACAGGGGGCCTAAAGCGCCAGTGATACTCTCCATTTGCGTCCCTTTTGCCTGCGACATCCCAGCACAGCGATATCGGCTCGATTACTGTTACCATGGCGAAACACCCGCCTCACGGCTTGCGTAGCGATTATTCTGCCATGAAGATGATATCAAAACTTGCACACCCGGCAGGCTTTCCTGCTTTAAGGGTACTGATACTGGTCACTGGTTTAGCGCTGGCTGCCTGTGCTTGGTATGCCTTTGCGCATTGGTTGCACCGCGATAGCGATGTGACCTGGTTTCCGCCTGCGGCAAGCTGCAACTTGCATACAGCGCCTTGTTCCGCCACGTTGGGCGATAAAGGCCGCATCACCCTCCATGTTCAAGCGAGTGGGCAGATTGATGCATTAGAGGTATTACCACTGGAAGTTGAGGTTGACGGCGTTACGGCCACTCAGGTTGACGTTGATTTTGTTGGCCGTGATATGGACTTAGGGCTGCACCGTTTTGCCCTCAGTGCAGGTGCGCCCGGCCATTTTCAAGGACAAGGCCAAGTGGGGATTTGCACCCAAACCGTTATGCCCTGGCGAGCGCGTGTCATACTGGACACTGCAGAAGGTAAAGTGGGTAGTTGGTTCGATTTTGACGTTATTCGGAGTTAACGCACATGGCACGTAAACCGTTATGGCTGGGCGCTGGTGTCGCCGCTGTATTAATTGTGGTTAGTGGCATCGGTCTCTATCACTACGCTTTCGCCCCCAAAGATGGCGAACCTGTAGGTGGCCCTGTGGAAATGCCTTCGACCCAGGGTGATTTTTCGCTGACCCAGCTGGATGACGACCAGCTAGCCATTTTGTCGTTTGGTTACACGTTCTGCCCCGACATATGCCCGATGACCCAGTCGGTCAAACGCCAAGCCTTGGCTCAACTCTCTGAGGAACAGCGCGAGCGGGTGGTGCCGGTGATGATTACCGTTGACCCCGAACGCGACACCATAGAGCGCATGCAGGAGTACATGGGCTTTTTCGGCGAGGAGTTCATTGGTGCGGTAGGTAGTCAGGAGCAGCTTGAAGATGTTGCGTCGCGCTATGGCGTGATATGGCGAAAAGTCGAAGCGCCGGATTCGGCAATGGCATACACCATCGATCACAGCGCCTCGCTATTTTTAGTCAATCGCGAAGGCGAGATATTGCAGCGAGTGCTCTATTCGCCAACTCCCCATGGGTTAGTCTCGGCATTAGAGAGCGAACTGGGCAGTTAGTCGACTTTACTCTGGCGAGGCGTTTTCGGGAGCAGTTTGCAAGCGATCCAACATCGCCATCAGCGCACCAATCTGGGTGCCACTACGGGTATCGTGCTGAGGGCTTAACTGCCAAGTGCTTTCGGCAAATCCCCACCAGTCCCAGCAGCCTTGCGGATTCGCCATACTGCTTTCCGCCTGGGGATAAAGCACAATTTGCTGATGCGCTGACGCCCAGGCGTTTAACCCAGTGTAACGCACAAACGTTTCACCAATCGCCTCTGCGTTCATTTGGCAGCCGTGCAGCGCCAACGTTACCGGGCAGTTACCCGCTTCACAGCCTTCCGGTATAAACACATAGCCTGTGTCGGCTAGTCCTTTTACCGCAAATTCCGACTGATCAAACGCGGCTAACTCGCCACCCAGTTTGTCGTTCGCCTCAGAGGCTTCACGTTCGGGATAAAGCCAGTTCAACATATCACCAGCGATATCTTCATCGCAGGCTAATACATAACTACCGCCCCCTTGGCGACAATCGCCCCACTCTTGGGGGCCGGGCGATACATCATCAGGTAAGCGTACCGGCCAGCCATGCCCGGCATTTTCGCTACGCGCAACGCGCAGTTGACTTGGCGAGGCAAGCCATTGCGTCCACTGCTCGGCAAGGAGATCGCCCAGCAGCGGTTCAACGACGTCATCTTCTTCGCCGTGCCAAAAGTAGGCCCGCAGCTGGCTAAGGCGCTCTGTGCTTCCGACCTGTTCAAGCGCTATATAGCGATCATAGCGGCTCGCCAACTCGTCTAATGATGGCGCGCCGCGGCGCGTCATCATGCACTGGTTAAGCGCCAAACTCAGCGAGCCTTGTGCACAACTCCAAGGCCCCGCTGCCAGTACGCCCAGGCCGCTAAACCGTTCTGGCCAAGCGACCGCTAGCTGGGTTGCCATATAGCCGCCTGACGATACCCCCACCACGCTTGCCTGCTCGCTAACGGCACCCAGGGCGGGTAATGCCTCGGGCTCAACCTCCGGCTCGGCCTGTGCCAACAACGGGATACCAAGGCTCAGGCAGACCAGAGCGTATGCAAGTGGGCGAAGCATGGAAGGGGCGGCTGAAGTCATTGCTTATTCGACGCCTAACAATTCAACGCGGAAGGTCAGCACTTCATTGGGTCCAATCGGCCCTTGACCATTTTCGCCGTAAGCAATATCAGCGGGAATATATAGCATCCAGCTATCGCCAACGCTCATCATCTGCAGCGCTTCCTGCCAACCTTCGATCACTTGGTTGGTTTGGAAACTGACTGATTCACCGCGCTCAAAGGAGCTATCGAATACAGTGCCGTCTAACAGCATGCCTTCGTAGTTCACTTCAACAGTGTCTTCAGGGCCAGGTGTTGCGCCATCGCCCGACTCAAGCACTTCATACTGAAGGCCAGAATCCGTCACGGTCACTTCTTCACGTTCAGCGTTTTCGGCCAGGAAAGCTTCGCCTTCTTCGAGATTAGTTTGCGCTATCTCTTCAGCTTCGGCTTCACGTGCTTGCATTGATTGCTCTTGGAAGGCCATCAATGCTTCGGTCATCTCTTCTTCACTAAGCGCTAAGTCATTACCTTCAAACACGTCACTCATGCCGTCATGAAACGCATCTAAGTCGAGGTCTTCGATATCGGCCTGCATGCTTTCACCCAAGGTGACACCCAGGCTGTAAGCCAAACGCTGTTCATCGGTTTCGGGCGCTGCCGCTGCAAAAGGGGCGACCAAAAGCAAACCTGTCAGAGCCGTTGTAGAGAGCAGTAGTTTCATGAAAGATCCTTTTATCTTTTATATAGCGGCGCCGAACGCCTATCTGTGTCACTTAAAGATTAACACCCACCGCCCCAAGCTGCATCTTTGGGGCGGTGGGTGTTAATAAGACCATAAAGCAAGCAAGAGGTTTAACGAATTTAGACGACCAACGTAGGACAGTGAGCGGCGCCAGCAACCCGCTGAGACACACTGCCCAGCAGCGGATTCTTTTCGCCGTTGGTGCCCTGGGCGCCAATCACGATCAGATCGCACTCTCGCTTACGGGCGAAACGCACGATAATACGCGAGGGGCGCCCACCTTTTACAAAGGCACGCACGCGGGAGTCATCAGCGCCCAGCTCAATAGCATGCGCCTTCGCATGTACGGCAATCTCGGTGGCGTACTCTTTTAACGCATCGTCAGGAATATCCAACTGATTGGGCCGCACCATGGAAAGCGAGGCTTCCAGCAGGCTGTGGTGTTTAAACACGCACAGCAGATAAAGCTCGGCGCCCGTTAGCATCTGTAAGCCTACCGCCTTCTCCAGCGCCCTTAAGGCGCCTTTTGAGCCATCCACCGGGACTAATATGCGATTAAACATTCGCGTACTCCTTGTGGCTGTTTAGCGGAAGGCAACATCGCGCAGGAACAGCGCAATTTGCGGGAACATGATCAATAAGGCGGCCGCTAAAATCAGCATGAAAATAAACGGCGGTGTGCCTTTTATGACATCCCAGTAAGGGCGTTTGAAAATCGCAATCGCAGTAAAGATATCGCACCCAAAGGGCGGTGTTGCCGACCCTATCGCCACCTGCAGCGTAATCAAAATACCCACCAGCACAGGGTCGAGTCCGGTGGCTTCAATCGCCGGTGTAAAGATCGGCGTTAGCACCAGGATGACGACGATGGGGTCAACGAACATACAGGCGACGAAAAAGGCGATACAAATGGCAATCAACACGCCCGTGGGGCCTGCTTCATTGATCCCCACTGCCTCCAGAATCATTTGCGGGATCTGGGCAAAAGAGATAATCCACGAGAAGCCATTACCCACTGCCACCAAAATAAACACCACAGCGGTGATTAAACCGGTGGATTTGGCAATGGCGTAAATGTCGTTCATTTTGAGCGAGCGGAAGACTACAAACTCAAGCAAGATGGCATACAGCACACAGGCGGCGGCGGCTTCGGTCGGGCTAAAGATACCGCCATAGATACCACCAACAATAATCACCGGAAAGCCGAGCGGCCATAACGCTTGTTGTACTGCTTTTGCGCGCTCTTTCCAGCTCGATTTTGGTTCTGTGGGTACATCCTTAACAATGGCGTAGATAATGCAGTAAGCCGAGAACATACATAGGATCATCAAGCCTGGACCAATCCCGGCGATAAATAGCTCACCGATAGAAGTACCCGAGATAACCCCGTAGATAATCATGCCGATACTAGGCGGAATCAGAAAAGCAATATCGCTGGCATTAATGATCAGCGCCAGCGTAAACGAGTCTGAGTAGCCCGCTTTAAGCATTTTCGGGCGCAATGGTGAACCAACGGCCACCACGGTCGCTTGCGTTGACCCGGACACGGCACCAAACAGTGTGCAAGAGGCCGCCGTACTCACCGCTAAGCCACCTTTAATATGGCCGATAAACGACATCACCATATCAATTAAGCGATTAGCGGACTGCCCGCGAGTCATAATATCGGCAGCAAGAATAAACATTGGCACAGCAATGAGTGAGGCTGGGCGTATACCCGCCATCATCTGCTGGATCAGTGTATCCATCTGGCCGAAGCCGTTAAACATCATGAAGAAGCCAATTATCGCAGCGGTAATCAGCGGAATCATCATTGGAAAGCCCAGCAGCAGCAGGGCAATCATGGTAGTAACCATTATTGTCGTCATAGCTGTTCCCCTAGGGTGCAGTGTCCCGCGTTAGACTTCAGTTTCCGTGTCTTTATAACCATCCACCACGCCCGTCGAGAGATACACATCGTGGGAGGTAACGTTTTTAACAGCGGTCAATAAATATTGAATCCCGGTGACCAAAAAGCCCAGCGGTACCCATAGGTAAATGATCCATACCGGTAAACCCAGGGAGGGAAGCACGCGCCCTTTGCTATACAGGTCAACAATATAAATAATTGAATAATAAAGAAGGAAAAACATTACCATCGATGTGAATAGTGCAATACCAATCATCAGCACTTTGCGGCCACCCACCGGCAATGCATCATAAATAGCCGACATACGAATATGACGGCCATGTCGGGCGGCATAGCCAATCCCGGCAAAGGTGATCATGATGATCAAAATTCGGTTTAATTCACCAGAAAACATAATGCTGTTGCCAAACACGAAACGGGCAACCACGTTGGTGACCGTATTCAGCGCCATTAGCAAAACGCCCATCGCCAGGATCACGGCTTCCATTTTGCTAATTGCAGTGTCGATCACACCTAAAATCCCCGGCAAACCGGAGCGATAACTCTTTTCCATCTCTTCATCGGTCATGGCCGGACTCCTTTCTAACGGCTTTAACGGCATCAGTTCAGTGCCGTTAGCACAATTAACACAGCGTTATTCCAGACCTACCTATTGCAAACCTGCCCGCGTTATTCAGCAAAGAATCGCTACTAGCGTAACGGTATGCCGCCGCTAGTGATTCAACGCTAGATATACGTAACCCAGCGTAATGATGCTAAATTCCAAACCGAAAACCCATAGCTTACCGCGGCAGCATAAAAAAGGGGCAGCCTTTGCTGCCCCTCGGGTAAATCATCCAACATGCAAATGCGGCTTAAGGATGATTACTCGTTGCTTACGGCTTCCAAATCGGCTTTGAACTGCTCAAGCAATTCTTCGCCTTTGTCGCCGGTCATTTCCAAGAAGGCTTCTTCAACCTGTGGAGCACGGTCACGGAAGGCTTGAATCTGCTCTTCATCCAGGCGCGTTACGGTCACTTCATCAGACGCTTCCTGAATCTTCGCTAACGACTCTTCAGCCAAGCCTTGGATATGCTCGATGGTGTGGTCATAAGCTGCTTGTGAAGCTTCATCAACCAGTGTTTGGTCTTCTTCAGACAGGCCTTCATAGAAGTCCTGGTTAGCCATCATCGCGGTGGTGAACCAGCCATGGCCAGTGAAGGTCAGGTGCGGAGACACCTCATACAAACCACCGGACTCGATCCAGAAAATCGGGTTCTCTTGACCATCGATGATGCCGGTCTGTAGGCCACCATAGACTTCACCCCACGGTAGCGGCGTAGGCGTCGCACCAAAGGCATCGTAAGTTTCTGATAGCAGCGGGTTGGTCATGGTACGGATTTTTTTATTATCCATATCTTCCGGCGAGCTGATCGGCTCGTCGGTCGTTATGACCATTTCACCTTCTGGATACATCTTCAGTAGCTCAAGGCCTTGCTCGGCATAAAGCTCTGGAAACATCTCGTTGATTGCTTCGCTTTCTTCGAAGAACGTTAGTACGGTCTCTTCGTCGGTCGGCAGCAGGTAAGGAATGAAGAAAATTTGCGCTTCAGGAATCAGCGCACCGGTAAAGCCGGGCGACTGGTTCACAAACTGCAGAATACCGTTCTGAGTCTGCTCCATAATATCGTCAGACTCACCCAGCTCACCAAAGCGGTAAACCTGAACCGTGTGATCGGAGTTCTCTTCGATATGCTCTTTAAAAGCATAGGCAAAGACATCCTGTACGTCGCCTTCGTACTCTTCATGAGCATAACGCCAGTTATCCGCTTGCGCGACAGCTGTCATGCCCATCAACAGTGCACCCACGCTTGCTGTTGTCACTAATTTGGTGGTTACAGAACGATTAAATACGGGTTTGCTTGCCTTCATACGGTGTTCCCCTTGCAGTGATAAGCGCGCTATTCAAGTGCGCAAAAACCTAGGTCAGTTTTGCTTTTCTAAACACGACACTGTCATTTACGACACTGTTATTCGCTAATTGGTGTTCACTAACAAACACTGAAGTACTGTTCTTAAAGGTGTGCTAGCGAGCGAATAACGCTAGGTATTTCAAAATCAGCTTAAATTCAGGCTAGCGCGCTCCTTGATGAGGGTCAAGCTGGCAAGTAAGCATTTGTAGCGCCTCACACAGTGCCGACGTGGTATTTAAGCTACTCTCCGAGTGGGTGTTAGCTTTACTAAAAAGCAGCTGATTTCGCAGCCATTTAGCCGAATCTTGCGGAATTTCGACGATATTCATTACACGCTGCTCATCAGCATGCACTTCTAAAACCCATTCTTGCCAACGTTGAAGGTTCTCACGCTCGGCCATTAGTTCCGCCTGCTTAATGGTTTCGCGCAGCGCTGCCACAGAGTCACTAGACGCTGCCGAGGCTTTTAAATCGCGACGTAAACCACGCAAAACTGCCGTGACACTGCTCTGCCATTGGCGACGCTGCTCGCGCTGGCGAGCGACCGCGCGGGGGATCGCTTCTAAATCGCACGAGTAGAGCCAGCAATGAAATAGTAGCTCACAAACATCCAGCTCACCCTCCTCTTGCAGCGTCAGGCAAGCAGTCTCAACACCCGGCTTGGCGTAAAGCGACAGCGCAAATTCCCATAACGGTGCCTGCTGTAGGCGCTGCAATCGGGTAGAATCAAGCGCAATAGAATTTTGCATCGTATGACCCACTTTTTTCGGGAGAAAGCATGATCGCACTGCGCCAAGTCGCCCTGCAACGCGGCACGCAAACGCTACTCGACAATGCAGACGTTACCCTTAATAACGGGGTGAAGGCCGGTATTATCGGGGCAAACGGCGCCGGCAAATCGAGCCTGTTCAAACTGCTGCTGGGCGAGATTGCTCCTGACCAGGGCGATGTCGAGATGAGCGGCGGCCAGCGCATCGCGCATATGGCCCAGGAAGTTGACGCCCTTGATCGCCCCATTATTGAGTATGTACTTGATGGCGATGTAGCGCTACGCCAGGCAGAAGCCGACTTGCTGGCCGCTCGGGAGGCCGGAGAAGCCCATCGTGAAGCCGAACTGCACGGCTTGATTGAAACCCTGGATGGCTACCGCGCGGAATCGCGCGCAGCACAGCTACTGGTGGGGCTAGGCTTCCTTCAGACCGATCTCACCCGCCCACTCTCGGCGTTTTCCGGCGGCTGGCGGATGCGGGTCAACCTCGCCCGTACGCTGTTTATGCCTTCTGACCTTCTGCTGCTGGATGAGCCCACCAACCACCTGGATCTGGACGCCCTGCTGTGGCTGGAGCAGTGGCTGACCCGCTACCCTGGCACGCTGCTGCTGATTTCCCACGACCGCGACTTTTTGGATGCCGTATGTGATCACATCGTGCACATGCATCACCAAACGCTGGAGCTTTACCGCGGCAATTACTCCCAGTTTGAGCGCACCCGCGCCGAAAAGCTCGCCTTGCAGCAAGCCGAAGCCGCTAAGCAGCAGGCCCGCCGTGAGGAGATCGAGCGCTTTATCGCCCGCTTTAAAGCCCAGGCGACCAAGGCAAAGCAGGCGCAAAGCCGGGTCAAGATGCTGGAGCGGATGGAAGATATCGCTGTGGCCCATGTGGATTCTCCCTTCCACTTCACCTTGCCTGCTGCCGATAAAACATCGCGCCCGCTACTGGTGCTTGATCAGGCGCAGCTAGGTTATCGCGGTAAAAAGGGCGACGGAAGCGACGACAATATCCAGTTGGACAAGGTCAACGTTACCCTGCTGCCCGGCAGCCGCATTGGCCTGTTAGGCCCCAACGGGGCGGGTAAATCGACGCTAATTAAGTCGCTCACCGGCGAACTTGAGCTACTTAACGGCAAGCGCGTGCCTGGCGAGCATTTGGCGATTGGCTATTTTGCTCAGCATCAGCTTGAGAGCCTGGACGTTTCATCGACGCCTTTTGTGCATGTCCAACGCCTCTCGCCCACCGCCAGCGATCAGGATATCCGTAACTTCCTGGGCGGTTTTGGGTTTAAGGGCGACGACGCCTTCGGCAAAGTCGCCAACTACTCAGGTGGTGAGAAAGCCCGCTTGGCGCTGGCGCTCGTTGCTTGGCAAAAACCTAACCTACTGCTGCTTGATGAGCCGACCAACCACCTGGATCTAGAAATGCGCGAAGCGCTGACCCAGGCGCTGGCAAGCTTTGAAGGCACGGTGATTCTGGTGTCTCACGACCGTCACTTGCTACGCGCCACGGTCGATGAGTTTTGGCGGGTAGCGGATCACCGCGTTGAACCTTTCGATGGCGATTTAGAAGATTACCGCGTTTGGCTCAAAGCGCGCCTGGAAGAGAGCCGTCGGGATTCCCGCGGCGAAAAAGCCGAGCGCCAGAACCAGCAACCCAGTGGCGACAGCCGTGAAGCGCGCAAGGCATCGCGTAAAGCAGCAGCCGAGCTGCGTGAGAAGCTACGCCCACTGAAAAAACAGCGCGATCAAGCGGAAAAAGCGATGGAAAAGACCCAGCAGGAACTTGATCAGGTAGAACAAGTGCTGGCAGACCCCGAGCTCTACACCGACAGCGCCCGCAAACCCGAGCTGACCAAGACGCTTAGTCAACAAGCTGAAATCAAAGCACGACTGAATGAAGCAGAACAGCAATGGCTTAGCGCCGAAGAGGCGCTGGAAGCAATGGAAGCCGAGCTGCTCGCCAGCGAAGAGACGGCTAGCTAGCTTTCGAGTAAAAACGTTACCGGGCCATCGTTGATTAGCGCCACCTGCATATCGGCGCCAAACTCACCGGTAGCGACATGTGGCCAGGCAGTGCGCGCCTGGGCAACCAGCAAATCAAACAGCGCTTCACCCTGGGCGGGGGGAGCGGCGCTGGAGAAGCTGGGCCGTAGCCCTTTGCGGGTATCCGCCGCCAGCGTGAACTGAGAAACAAGCAGCAAGCCTCCACTCACCTGCTGCAGGTTGTGATTCATTTTGCCTTCGGCGTCGCTGAATACCCGGTAGTGCAGCATTTTATGCAACAGCTTCTCTACCGCCGCCGCATCATCGTGCTTCTCAACGCCTATCAGCGCAAGTAGTCCGTGATCGATACTACCGACAATTTCCCCTTCCACTTCTACGCTGGCGCGCTTTACGCGCTGAATGAGTGCCTTCACAACGCCTCTCCCCGGCAAAGAAACGGCTATTGTAACCGCCGCTCATTCGCTTTTCCTTCACCGAGTCAGTTTCGCCCTAGTAGCGCGTCGCGGAAGTCGTCGTCCAGTGGGCGCTCACCGAGCCAAATACTAAACATCGCGCTGGCAAACTCGGCACTCTCCTCTTCAAACAGCACCTCACCATTGAGCGCAAGGCGCAGCTGCTCGCCGTTCCAGCTAAGCAGGTAGCGGTCACCGGGAACGACATTGCGATAGCGTTGATTTAGGCGCCCAAGTGGTTCTTCGATCTGAGTGAATTCATACAGCGTAAGAGTGTCTTGCAGCGTTTTTTCAGTCGCTTCGGCAAAGTCGCTGGCTTCAATGGCATGAAAGTAGGCAAGCTCCAAGCGCCGCGGAATATTGCCTAACGGCTGAGGCTGGGTTTCACCCTCAAGCTGATAATATGCCCCCGCGTAGGCCGTCCAGATCATGTAACGGAATACGCCACTGCCAATCAACGTATAGCGTTGGCCTTCCTCTACTACACTGCGCTCAAACGACTCGCCGTTTTCTGACACGTTACTGGCCATCACCCAAGGAGCCAGCATTAACCCCACTAACATCAGCGTAGTTTGGGCGGGAATGGGCGTGAACATAAAACCTCCTCATGGACGCATTGCTATACATAGCAATACACTCAATAAAGGTTTTGCACAATATCCAGCCTATCCAAAAGCAATATACATGATGAGTCGCCTACCAAGCGCGGCAGAGCATCAAATCGCAGTGCGGCTCACACAGCAGCATCTCGGTGAGCTGGCTAGTGTGGTGGGGTTGCCCACGGCTGCCGATCATGACGAGATCGGGTGAATGACGTTTCATATAGGCCTGAAGCACATCACAGCGTGCGCCCTGCTCTAGCACTAGCTCACCGTCTGGCACCCCCTCTAGCTCGCGCATTAGGCTATCGACCTCATTGGTCAGCTGTTCGCGCAAGCGCTGCACTTCATGCTCACGCCAATGGGCATAGTACGCTTGCGAACCCAACTCACGCTCGCCGGGAAGCGACCAAGCGTGCAGCAGCGTCAGCGAGGCATCAGGGAAGCGAATCAGCGCCTCTCTCAAGGTATGCCGCGCGGTGAGCGAAAAGTCGATAGGCACCAAAATATGCTGCCAGGGCTGGGTGGGTTGATAAGAGGCCACCACCACCGGGCAAGGAGCGCTGCGCAGCACACGCATCAATGTTGTACCCATCAACAGGTCTTTTTGCCCGCGCTTGCGATGCATGCCCAGCACAATCAGCTCGGCGTTGCGCTCATGGGCTTCACGTACAATCTCAACGTGGGGCGAACCTGTCACGGTTTGGATCAGCGTTTTCGGCGCCTCCAAAGCGTAGTCTTCACGCAGATCGGTCAACGTGGTGGTAATGTCCTCTACTACCGCGCTCTCTACATCAAGCAAGACACGCCGCGGTAAGTAAGGGTCCAACACGTGCAGCACGTCGAGCTGAACCCCGTAAGCGTAGGCTAAACGCAGCGCACGGGCACAGGCGGCGCGATTATCAGCAGAAAGATCGGTGGCAAACAGAAGTGTACGAGGCATGGCGAAACGCTCCTCAGCTGAGCAACTCAGCCTTATAAGCCGTTAAGCAGACACTCCTCAGCATGGTGTGCAATACCCATTCACGCAAGCTACCTATTACGCTGATGGCAGCGCCTCACCACCAGGCGTGAAAATGGTGCACCGGTCCGCGCCCTTTACCCACATTTAAGCGCACACTCGCTTCCAGCGCTGCATGTAGCCAACGCTTGGCATCGCCGATCGCCGCCACCGGGGCATCAGGGCCTGACTGCTCTGGCAGTTTCGCCAGACAGGCGGCAATCGCCGAGGAGAGCGCGCAGCCGGTGCCGTGCAAATTGTTGGTGTCGATTCGCGAGGCGGGCAACCATTCATGGCCGTTGGGGGTTGCCAGCAGATCAGGGCAGGTCGCTCCGCGCAAATGGCCGCCTTTTAGTACCACATAGGGCGCCCCCAGCTGGGTCAGTCCCGGCAACATCGCCTCCATGTCATCCAAGCTGGTAGGCGATGGCGAATCAAGTAGAACCGCGGCTTCCGGCAAGTTGGGGGTAATAACATCGGCAAGCGGCACCAAGATGTCACGCACGGCACGAATACCGGCATCATCGACCAGTATGTCACCGCTCTTGGCGACCATCACAGGGTCGAGCACGATCCAGCGCGGTCGGCGCTGGCGCAGCACGTCGGCGATTACCTCAGCCACCTCACGGCTGGCCACCATGCCAATTTTGACCGCGTCCAGCGCCACATCATCCAGCAGGTGCTCAAGCTGCTCGCGAATGGCCTGGGGAGAGACCGGATACACCGAGGCGACGCCACAGGTATTCTGAGCAATCACCGCGGTGATCACGTTAGTGCCATACACGCCGAGAGCCGAAAAAGTCTTCAAATCGCCCTGTAAACCAGCTCCGCCGGACGGGTCGGAACCAGCGATGGTGAGCACATTGCGCAGACGGGAATGGGTAGACATGAGGCTCCTTTACGACAAAATCGTCACTGTCTGCCTAGGATACCCAAGCTATGCGTTTTGTGCTGCTTAAAACCTACGCTCCAGACACACAACAGCCGCCCGAAGGCGGCTGTTGTGCTTGTGTGCGTTAAGCACGGCAGTCTATTGCGCGGTGTCGCCTTCCGGGTTACGGGCGTTGTAGTACGCCTGCTCGGAGATAGCGTGGTAATCCTCAACCTTTTCCTGGAACGCTTGATAAGAGTCATAGATACGCGTGGCTAATTCGCTCGATTCCGCCAGCTCGCCAACAACATCAGCCGAATGCTCGCGGGCTTGAGCAAGCACGTCGTCAGGAATACGGCGCAGCTCAACCTCGTGCTCGTTCACTAGGGTTTCCAGCGCATCGTTGTTACGTGCGGTGTACTCATCCAGTACGCTTTGGTTGATATCGCTAATAGCGGTACGCAGGATCGCCTGCAAATCCGCTGGCAGCTCAGCGAAAGCGTCTTCGTTAACGATCGCCTCGAACATGACCGTCGGCTCGTGCCAACCTGGGTAGTAGTAATAGTCAGCAGCCTGATGCAGGCCAAACGCCAAGTCGTTATAGGGGCCAATCCACTCGGTAGCGTCAATCGCGCCCGACTGCAGCGAGGTAAAGATCTCGCCGCCCGGCATATTCACAATCGCTACACCCATGCGGCTCATCACTTCGCCACCCAGGCCGGGCATGCGCATTTTCAGGCCGTCTAGGTCATCAACCGAGTTGATCTCTTTGTTGTACCAGCCGCCCATCTGTACACCTGAAGCACCGGCGACCATGACGTCAACGCCAAAATCGTCGTAAAGCTCGTTCCACAACTCCATACCGCCGCCATAGCTTAACCAGGCGTTCATCTCCTGAGCGTTCATGCCAAACGGCACGGCAGCAAAGAACTGAGCGGCGGGGGCTTTGCCCTTCCAGTAGTAGGAAGCGGAATGGCCAAGTTCAGCAGTGCCGTCGGAAACGGCGTCAAACACTTCAAACCCCGGCACCAGCTGACCAGCACCGAAGACTTCGATAGTCAGGCGGCCATCCGACATTTCATCCACCAGCTCAGATAGGCGCTCTGGGCCTTGGCCAACACCTGGGAAATTCTTCGGCCAGGAGGTGACCATTTTCCAACGGAACTCGTCCTCTTGCGCCTGGGCGTGGTTATCGAAGCTAGAGACCACCAGCAAACTGGCGGAGAGAGCGGTCGTCATGGCGATGGCGACTGGGAGTGTTTTGGCTTTCATACAATAACCCTCTTACTTTCTATTATTACTATTATGAGTAGGGAATACCCCGCCTAGCGTAGAACGCTAGGCGGTTTGCTACAGACCATTATTTGCTATAGGACACTAATGGCTCGTTGCTGCTTTATAGTTAGGTTGCCACATATATTCGTTGATAGCTGCGTTGACCACAGTGATACTTTTCAACTTACCTCTTGTTGACTAGAACTGCGAGGGAAGCCAAGTTGCCAACTGCGGGAAGAAGCTAAGCATGAGCAGCATACCCAACTGCATCAGAATAAACGGGATAACGCCACGGTAAATAGCCGACGTCGACACAGACGGCGGCGCGACACCGCGCAAGTAAAACAGCGCGAAACCAAACGGCGGCGTTAAGAACGATGTCTGCAGATTGATGGCAATCATGATGCCCAGCCAAATCGGGTCAAGCCCCATGGCAAGCAGAATTGGCCCGACAATCGGCACCACCACAAAGGTGATTTCGATAAAGTCGAGAATAAAGCCGAGCAGGAATATAACCAGCATGACGATAATCGTTGCGCCCACCACGCCGCCAGGCATGCCCTCGAACAGCTCGGTAACCATGTGCTCGCCGCCGTAGGCACGGAAGACCAGCGAAAACAGCGCCGCACCGATCAAGATCAGAAACACCATGGTGGTAACGTGAGTGGTCGAGCGCAGCACGTCTTTCAGGGTCGCCCAGTCGAGCTGACGGTAAGCCAGTGCAAGCACCAGAGCGCCAAAGGCCCCTACCGCGGAGGCTTCAGTCGGTGTGGCAAAGCCGCTTAGGATCGACCCCAGCACCGCCACAATCAGCACAACGGGTGGCACTAAGCCTTTGAGCAGCAGCATGCCAATCCCTGAGGTATGGCCAAGCTCGGCCATTAACTCTTCACGGTCGGCAGCGGGTGCCATGTGCGGTCGCAACCATGCCACCAGCGCCACATAAATCATATATATCACGACTAGCAGCAACCCAGGCACCAACGCGCCCATAAACAGATCGCCCACAGAGACCGTTTTAGGGCTGAAAATCCCCATATCCAGCTGTGCTTGCTGGTACGCCGATGACAACACATCACCCAGCAGCACCAGGGCGATAGAAGGCGGAATGATTTGTCCCAACGTGCCGGTGGCACAGATAGTGCCGGTCGCAAGCGATGTGCTGTAGCCACGCTTTAGCATGGTGGGTAGCGACATCAGCCCCATGGTGACCACTGTGGCCCCCACAATGCCGGTAGAGGCAGCCATCAACATGCCCACCAGCGTCACCGAAATACCCAACCCACCGCGCATGGCACCAAACAGCAGGGCCATGGCATCCAGCAACGTTTCCGCCACTTTGGATTTTTCCAGTAAGACGCCCATCAATACAAAGAGCGGCACCGCCAACAGCGTTTGGTTGGTCATAATGCCGTATAGCCGGTTAGGCAAGGCGGCGAGATAGCCACTATCAAAGTTAGCGTCGATACCAATGGCTTCCAGGCCCAGCCCCATACCGGCAAATAGCAGCGCCGTACCCGCTAGCGAAAGCGCTACCGGAAAGCCGAACATCAATACTATGCAGATGACGGCAAATAAAATAATCGGCATGAATTCCAGCATCAAACACGCTCCTCAAGATGGTTGCCACCGGCAGCTGCCGGCGTTATCCGTCCGGCCATTACATAACTATTACGCACAATCTCAACCACGCCTTGCACGATCATCAGCACGGCAAACAGTGGAATTAAGGTTTTCAGTGCATAAACAGCCGGAATGCCGCCGTAGTCGGAGGAGGTTTCCAGAATGCGCCAGGAGTTGGCCACGTAGCCCAGGCTGGAAGCGATGATAAAGATCATCACTGGAATCAATAGCGTAATAATGCCCACGACATTGATTAACGCTTGGCGGCGCGGGGTCATGCCTCGATAGAAGATATCCACCCGCACGTGGCCGTCGTGGCGAAACGTATAGGCGGCAGCGAGCATAAAGACGCTAGCGTGCATATACATCACTAGCTCTTGCATAAAGATGCTGTTCACGCTGAAGGCATAACGAAGCAGTACAATCGCGAACTGAATCAACATCATAATGATGATCAGCCACGCAAGGGTACGGCCGAACCACTCTGAAGCGCGGTCCAGCGCACCAATAAAGGCAGGTAGTTGTGTTGTGTCCGACATGGAAGTGTCTCGCGTAAAACGACTAAGGGGAGTCAGCGCCCCAGACAATAGCGCATATACGCGGACAATGCAGCGTCCACAATCAGCAAGAGACGTGAATTCTTAAACGCTTGAACGAATAGCCGCTAAGCAAGCCTCTGGCAAAGGAAGATTTACGGCTATCGGCAGGTGATCAGAGAACAGATGATCCAGCACGCGCACTTCCGCGGCCTCTAGTGATTGCGACAACAGAATATGATCCAGCGCATGGCGCGGTTGCCAGGAAGGATAGCTAAAAAGGGGTTTAACCGGGTGCAGGGGCAGCGACAAACTAAAGCGCTCGTGAGCGTGTAGTTGGTCAGGCGTACAGTTGAGATCGCCCATCACCACTACATGGCGCAGCGGCTGAATAATATCGCTTAAATAGTTGAGTTGGCGCACACGACCGCGGTGGCTAAGCGCCAAGTGAGCAACAAAAATATGCAGGGCATCCGGGCCTTCACCAAAGCGGGCATGAATAGCGCCTCGGCCAGGCATTGCGCCCGGTAAGCGGTGCTCAACGACCTGACTAGGTACCAAGCGCGACAGTAACCCATTGCTGTGCTGGGCAATACGCCCCAGGTTGCGGTTTAACTGCTGAACATGGTGCGGAAATCCCGCTTTGGTAGCGAGATACTCCACTTGGTTAACGCGGCTGGAGCGAAAGCTGCCGCCATCAACTTCTTGTAGCCCAACTATGTCGAACTTACTCAGCACTTCGCCCATCATGTCCAGCCGCTGCTGGCGACGCGGATGCGGTAATAAGTGCTGCCAGCTGCGCGTGAGATAGTGATGATACGCTGACGTCTGGATACCCACCTGCAGGTTAAACGTTAACAGCCGCAGATGGCCCTCTTCCAACTGCACCGGTCGATGGCTACTGGGTACTGCCTCATCACGCTCTCTCGCTTCACGCAACACGGTTATTCTGCGCGCTCTGCACGCACCTGCTCGACCAGCGCATCAGCGATTTTCGGCATATTTTCCAGGCTACCGGCTGAACTCGGCGAAACAACGTAGCGACCGTCAATCACCAGCGCGGGCACACCCATCAACTTCATCTCACGCATACGGTTGTTGGCTTCATTGACATCGCTACGCACACTAAAGTCAGTCAGCGCTTTTTTGGCCTCTTCTTCGCTGACACCATAGTTAGCGAAGAAAGCGGCAATCTCATCGGACTCAGTGAGCGACTGATTTTCCTGATGGATAGCATTAAAGAAATCGGCGTGTAGCTCGTCTTCGATGCCCAGCGACTCAGCCGCGTAGAAAGCAGTAGCGTGGGTATTCCAGTCGCCGCCCATGGTAGCTGGCATATGTTCTACGCTAACGTCGTCTTCCAGCGTCTCGTACCACTCATTAACCGGTGTTTGTAGCCGGTAACAGTGCGGGCACCCAAACCAGAACACTTCAGTAACTGCAATTTGCCCGTCCTCAGCGTGGGTTTCTACCGGGGACTCAAGCACTTCATAGTGCTGGCCTTCAACCACATCCTGAGCACTCACTAGCGCAGAAAAACCTAGACCGGCCATCGTAACCATTAGCGTTTTAAACATTGTCGTTTTAAACATCGTATAAATCTCTCCATGGGTAAGCGAGGACTAAGACCGTGGTTATATTAGCGGGTTCCCTCATTTCAAGCACATAGACAAATGAGGGAACCAAACGGCACAAGGAGGTATAAAATTTTGCAGCCTTAATTCAGTCCTAATACGTAATTCGCCACTGCTTCCATATCCCTGTCACTCATTTTGGAAGCAATATCGCCCATAATATTATTGGGGTCATTGGTGCGATCGCCGGACGCAAATGCCTGCAGCGTAGAAACCGTATATTGAGCATGCTGCCCGGAAAGGCCAGGATACACGGCACTGCCGATACCTACCCCGGTCGGCGTGTGACAGGCTGAACAGGCGGGGATACCCTTAGCCATATCGCCAGCACGGTAAATCTCTTCGCCGCGCGCCAATAATTCAGCGTCTTCGTCGTTGGTTTGGCCCAAGTTAGCGTCTTGTTCCGCAAAGTAGGCCGCAGCATCCCAGGCGTCTTGGTCAGAGTAGTCATCCACGATGCCCGCCATTTGAGGCACCACACGATCACCGTCGCGGATATCCATAATCTGCTTGGCCAGGTAAGACATTTGCTGCCCAGCCAGGTTAGGAAACGCGCCTGAAGGGCTAATACCCTGCTGCCCATGACAGGCGGCGCAGACTTGGGACATTTCTTGACCAGCAGATGCGTCCGCATCGG
The DNA here is from genome assembly GCF_037070225.1 of Vreelandella indica. NCBI lineage: Bacteria > Pseudomonadati > Pseudomonadota > Gammaproteobacteria > Oceanospirillales > Halomonadaceae > Vreelandella > Vreelandella indica. The sequence continues at coordinate 26,209 of NZ_JBANSO010000006.1, read as the reverse complement.
CTTGATAGTCCGTTTGAGCGTGGGCAGCGCCAACGGCGCCCATGGTAATTGCCAGGCTTGCCAGTAACTTTCTCATTGCTCTTCCACTATGCCGTTTTATGTTTGACTGGTACGCACCCTGGGCGCTTCCCAGGCTCCACAAATTACCAGGGTTAGCTCCGCCAAAACGAACAACGTGTCGCGTTGGTCGCTGCCGGCTAGAGGGCGATGGTACACTAGCGCCCCAGGTCGCAGATATAAACCGCTTGCATTATAACGAATCACCCCAGCGGCGGGAATGCAAGTCCTGGTCTGCTTTAGGGGTAATTCGTCGCAGTCCTGCTCTCATTTCTCTATTATGCGTCGCTACCAAGCGTTCTACTTTACGCGCTGAAGAAGCCATAATGGGTTGATAGTGCGTTGATGATAGCGCATTGATGAGCACATTGATGATAGTGCGTTGAGTAGGCCGCTTTTATGTTCGTTTTTCAGGATTAAGTCCATGACTACCCCCCACGATAGCCCAGTCCCTCGGCTGAACTACCCGACGGCAAGTTTTATTATCAGCGCGCCTACCTTGGCTTTGTGCCCAGATGATACCGGCGCTGAAGTAGCTTTTGCCGGGCGCTCTAACGCGGGCAAATCAAGTGCTATCAACGCCTTAACACAACAAAATGCGTTGGCGCGCACGTCGCGTACACCGGGGCGCACTCAGTTGATTAACTTCTTCAGTGTCATGAACGATGAATCGCTGCGCTTGGTCGACCTGCCCGGCTACGGCTACGCCAAGGTTCCAGAATCGGTCAAGCTAGAGTGGCAAAAGCACTTAGCAGAATACCTACGCAATCGCTTTAGTCTACGCGGCTTAGTACTGCTAATGGACGTTCGCCACCCGCTCACTGAGTTCGATCAGATGATGCTCAATTATGCCGACCAGCGCGAAATGCCAGTGCATATTCTGCTGACGAAAGCGGACAAGCTTAAAAAAGGGCCCGCCAGCGCTTCGTTGCAGAAAGTTCGTTCGCGCTTGAAGGAGTGGGAAGACTTGGTCTCTGTACAGCTCTTCTCTTCGCTCAAGCGTGACGGCGTCGATACACTATCTCAGAAACTCAATCAGTGGCTATACACACCGCCTGAATGAGGCGTTTCTAAGCTCGCCTTTTCTAACATCTCAAGCACGCGGGGCAGCTCTTTAATATGAGCAATACGGTGTACCCGCGGGGGAAGTGGTTGATCTTCCAGCGCGGAAATCCACACGGCATGCATACCCAGCTGCTGGGCGGGTAATACATCTTCCTGCCATGAATCGCCTACGTGCATGGCGTGTTCGGGGGCCACGTTCAAGCGCGCAAGCGCCGTCAGAAACGGCGTGGGATCAGGTTTAGGCGCTAACAACTCGCCAGCTGCGATGGCCACTGGAAAATAGGCGGCCAATGGCTGGCGCGCCAAATGAATATTGCCATTCGTGATGGCTGCTAGCTGATAACGCTCGGTTAACACCGCCAGTAAACCGGCCGCCTCTGGGTGTGGCGTGACTTGCACGCGCAGGCGATGGAACTCATTCATCGCCGCTGCCGCCCACAACAAAGCGGCACTGCGGGTCAGGCCTTCCGCTTCTAACTGCGCTTCCAGGGCGCGCATACGCAGCCAAGTAAAGTCACCGCGCCGTTCGGGCACCTCTTTGGCTAACTGTTGACGACGCTGAAGGTAATCCTCCCGGCCGCCTTCTTGGGTCAATGTTAGGGCTGGTTCCTGGCGTGCCGCTCGCCAAGCCTCAAGCGCCTCCAATAGCCAGCGGTAGTGCCCCTCTTCGGTACGCGCCATCACGCCATGGTTGTCCCACAGCGTGTCGTCTAAATCGAAGGTAATGGCCTTCAATTTTGTCATGGTTTGCTCCTGGGGCTATTGGTTTCTGTTTTCGCCGTTTCTGGGACTGGGGCTTCTTTTAGCCCGGGGATGCGCCGCATCGTAGCTGGTTGCAAGATGCTGCCAGTCAAGCCGGGTATAGATTTGCGTGGTCGACAGGTTAGCGTGGCCCAACAGTTCCTGCACCGCGCGCAGATCCTGGCTCGACTCAAGCAGGTGGCTAGCAAAGGAGTGGCGCAAACGGTGCGGGTGCAAGTGCTCCGGCAAGCCGCGGGCAATCGACAGCTGCGCTAAGCGTTTTTGAATGGCCCGATGGCCTAGACGCGTGCCACGCTGCCCCACAAACAGCGCCAATTCATCCACCGATGCGAGCGCGGAGCGACAGCCCAGCCACTCCACCAGCGCTTGCTGGGCGCGCCGCCCTACCGGCACTTGACGTGGTTTACCGCCTTTGCCGATCACCCTTACCCGGCTGTTTTGCAAATCGCCAAGCTCAAGGGCCGCAAGCTCTGCCAGACGCAGGCCGCTGGAGTAAAACAGCTCAAGGATAGCCTGGTCCCGCACGCCTAGCGGCGAGCCGTCGTGAGGGGTATCGAGAAAGCGCGCCAGGGCGTCAACATCCACTGGACGAGGCAAATGGCTCGGCTGTTTGGGCGTACGCAACAACCCCACCGGGTTATCGGCCAGCACTCCCTGTTTCACCAAATAATCAGCAAATTTGGAAAGCGCCGCCCGTCGCCGGGCAAGGCTTCTTGGCGCTAAGCCCCGGCTGCGCTCCGACCCTAAAAACGCCCGCAGCAGCGCGGTATCTAACGCCGCGGGGTCCGTCACCTCGCGGCGCTCGGTAAAGGCACACAGCGCGGCCAGATCATGCCGATAGGCCTCCACCGTTGCTGGGCTTGCATGGGACGCCAGCGCGGCTAGAAAGCCGTCAATGTGCTTGGCAACCGACACTTCACCCAAGGGAGCCTCAACCATGATCACCCAGGCGCACCAGTAGCCGTGCCACGATATCGCCCAAGTACTCGGTGAAGAGTGTGTCCATGCTGGCTCGATAGGCATCCGGGCTGGGGCTTGCCAGCAATAGATACCCGAGCGGGTCGCCTGCGGATAGGCGAGAAATCGCACAGGAGCCCGCTTTACGCGGCGCTTTAACGTGAGGCAGCAGGCACTTCCAATCGCTAACGCTAAGCTTAACGCAGCGGCTGGTGCGGCCATCCAACAGCGCTGCCAGCCGAGCGCTGGCGTGTTGATCCAACACATGGCGCGGAGGCTGAGGCGGTGTTGGCTCACTGTCGCTTAATGTGGCCGGGCACCATAGCGCCATGGCCGGCGTTTCAAAGCGCTCGCTGAGCTGGGTAGCCAACGCTTGCGCCAGCGCATCGCGGTCTTGCGCTTCCACCAGCGCAATCAGCGTTTCGCGCAACCGACGGTATTGGGACTCGTTATGGCGAGCGGTTTCCAGCAAGTGCTCCAAGCGGCCTTCTGCGTTTTCAGCGCGCTTGCGTAGATCAAAGACCAAGCGTTCCAGCAGCGATACCGCCCCGTCGATATGCGGGTGGGGCACCTGCAATTGCTGCAGAAGCCCTTCGCGACCGACGAAAAAATCGGGATGACGCGCCAGCCAGAACGCCACTTGATCAGGATCGAGCGTTTTGCGGGGTTCGGGGGCTTGTGACATCGCCGTTCTCCTCGAATTAATTAATGGCTACGCGGCCATCGAAGACGCGTGTAGCCGGTCCCACCATCGTTAGCGCCCCTTCAGGATCAGGCCACTCAATGCTGAGTTCTCCACCGGGCAAATGAACCTTCACGGGACTTTTCAGCAGCCCCTGACGGATACCGCTGGCCACGGCGGCGCAAGCACCGGTACCGCAAGCCAGCGTTTCGCCACTGCCGCGCTCATACACGCGCAGACGGATTTCGCTGGGCGAGACGACCTGCATAAAGCCCACGTTAACACGCTTGGGAAAACGAGGATGCGCCTCCACCAACGGCCCCAGGCGCTCGACCGGCGCAGTGTCCACATTGTCGACCTGAATCACCGCATGAGGATTACCCATGGAAACCACACCGATCTGTAGTGTTTCATCGCCCACTTCTAAGCGGTGCAGTGGTTGGTCCCCTGGAGCATCGAACGGCAGCGCCAAAGGACTAAACCGCGGGCGGCCCATATCCACACGCACCATGCCGTCGTGCTGCACGGTCAGCACCAAGGGTCCGCCTGCAGTTTCCACATGGATTTCATGCTTATGAGTCAGCCGCTGATCACGCACAAAACGGGCAAAACAGCGCGCCCCGTTGCCACAGTTTTCCACTTCACTGCCATCGGCGTTGTAAATGCGGTAGCGAAAATCCATCTCGGGATCGCGGGGTGGCTCCACGACCAACAGCTGGTCAAAGCCAATGCCAAAACGTCGGTCAGCCAGCGCGCGGATCTGGGCTTCGTCTAGCCGGGCGCGCTGAGTGACCAGATCCACCATGACAAAATCATTGCCTAGACCATGCATTTTGGTGAAGTGTAAAAGCATCAGCGCTCCCCTTCGGGCAGCAGCGCCTCACCCGCCCACAGGCTGGCGACAGTTTCCCGTGCACGTACCACGTGGCAGTTGTCGCCATCGACCATTAACTCGGCGGCGCGAGGGCGGCTGTTATAGTTCGACGCCATGACAAAGCCGTAAGCCCCCGCCGAACGCACCGCCAGCAGGTCGCCTTCGGCAATTGCCAGCTCGCGCTCTTTGCCCAGAAAATCACCGGTTTCGCACACGGGGCCGACTACGTCGTAAAGGTCACTTTCCCGCGTTTGGCGAGTATCCACCGGGACAATCGCCTGCCACGCCTGATACAGCGCCGGGCGAATCAAATCGTTCATGGCTGCATCAACGATGGCGAAGTTCTTGGTCTCACCGGGCTTGAGAAACTCTACCCGAGTGAGCATGACGCCAGCATTAGCGGCGATGGAACGGCCGGGCTCAAACAACAGTGTCAGCGCTTCGCCACCTTCCCAGCGCGATAACCGTGCCAACAGCTGGCTCGCGTAATCGAACGGCTGGGGCGGTTTTTCATCGCGGTAAGGCACACCCAAACCGCCGCCTAAATCGAGATGTTCTATTTCGATGCCGCGTTCACGCAGGCGCTCCATGAGTATCAACAAGCGATCAAGGGCATCCAGAAAGGGTGCCGTTTCAGTAAGCTGAGAACCAATGTGACAATCGAGCCCCTTCACCTTCAAATTAGGCAGGCTCGCGGCTAGTTCGTAAACATCCAGCGCTTCATCTACCGGAATGCCGAACTTGTTGTCTTTCAAACCGGTAGAGATATACGGGTGGGTGCCCGCGTCCACATCCGGGTTCACTCGTAGCGAGACCGGCGCGATTTTTCCCAGCTCACCGGCAACGCGGTTCAAGCGCTCAAGCTCCGGGCGCGATTCAACGTTAAAGCACTTAATGCCCACTTCCAGCGCTCGGGCCATTTCGTGAGCTTGCTTGGCCACGCCAGAAAATACCACCTTGGCCGGGTCACCACCGGCTTTAAGCACGCGTTCAAGTTCGCCGATAGAGACAATATCAAACCCCGCGCCGAGCTTGGCCAAAAGGCCCAGTACTGCCAGGTTGGAATTCGCCTTCACCGCATAACAAATCAGGTGCGGGTGGCCACCCAGCGCTTCAGTGTAAGCGCGAAAGTGACGTTCAAACGTCGCTTTTGAGTAGACGTAGCAGGGCGTGCCGTGCTCGTCGGCAATCCGTGATAGCGGCACATCTTCGGCATACAGCACGCCATCGCGGTAATTAAAATGATCCATAATGCTCTCCCCTTCTCCTGGCCTGCAACGCTCTATTCAGCAGCCTGACTAGACTGCTCATCAGCAGGTGCATCGTCCGGCAAATAAAGCGGCCCTTTTTGCCCACAGCCTGCCAGCCCGGTTAACAGCAGTGTGGTAAGGGTCAAGATTGCCAACGTTTTCATGCGCCCGCCTTGAGTGCGCTGAGTGCCTCACGCGCTCGCTGGGCAGCAGCCCGCACTTGGTTTGGCGCGGTGCCGCCAATGTGGTTGCGGGCAGCTACCGAACCTTCCAGGGTAAGTACCTCGAACACATCCTGCTCGATGGTAGCGGAGAACTGCTTAAGCTCATCAAGGCTCATTTCAGACAGATCTTTTTCGGTTTTTAGGCCATAGGCTACTGACTGACCAACGATTTCATGAGCGTCGCGGAAGGCCACGCCTTTGCGCACCAGATAGTCAGCCAAATCAGTCGCGGTGGAGAAGCCGCGCCGCGCCGCTTCATACATGCTGGCTTTTTTGGGTTCAATCGCGGGCACCATGTCGGCGAAGGCTTTTAAGCAGTCGCGCACGGTATCCACCGCATCGAACAGCGGCTCTTTATCTTCCTGGTTGTCTTTGTTGTAAGCCAACGGCTGCGATTTCATCAGCGTGAGTAGCGACATCAGGTGACCATATACCCGGCCGGTTTTGCCGCGCACCAGCTCGGGCACGTCAGGGTTCTTCTTCTGCGGCATGATCGAAGAGCCGGTGCAGAAACGGTCAGGTAGATCGATAAAGTCGAACTGGGCGCTGGTCCACAGCACCAACTCCTCACTCATGCGCGACAGATGCATCAGTAGAATGCTGGCAAAGCTGGTAAATTCAATCGCAAAGTCGCGGTCTGAAACGGCATCCAGAGAGTTCTCTGAGGGTCGATCAAAGCCTAGTAGCTCTGCGGTCACGTGGCGGTCAATTGGATAAGTAGTGCCAGCCAATGCGGCCGCGCCCAGCGGCATCACATTGACGCGCTTGCGACAGTCCAGCAGGCGTTCATGGTCACGCGCCAGCATCTCTTGCCAGGCTAAAATATGGTGCCCAAAGGTAACCGGCTGGGCGGTTTGCAAGTGGGTAAAGCCGGGCATGATAGTCTCGGCTTCACGATCAGCCAACTCGATCATGCCTTCGCGCAGGCGCTTCAATTCCACTTCGATCACATCGATCTCGTCGCGCATAAACAGGCGAATATCGGTGGCGACCTGGTCGTTACGCGAACGACCGGTGTGGAGTTTTTTGCCGGTAATACCGATCTTTTCTGTCAGCCGCGCCTCGATATTCATGTGCACATCTTCTAACGGCACCGACCAGTTAAACTCGCCGCGCTCAATTTCGGCCTGAATCTCGTTAAGGCCGTTAATGATGGCGTCGCGTTCGTCATCGGTGAGTACGCCTACACGGGCTAACATGGTGGCGTGGGCGATAGAGCCCTGAATATCCTGGCGCGCCAGGCGCTGGTCGAAAGTCACAGACGCGGTGAAACGTGCGACAAAGGCATCGGTGGGCTCGCTAAAGCGACCGCCCCAAGACTGATTCGTTGCTTGGCTCATCGAAGGTATATCCTGCTGACAAAACGTAAAAGTCGTTACGGAAAGTGGGAGTCGTTGCGGAAAGTGTACCAGAGTCGCCGGTCAGCGAGCAGCAAACACAGGGGGTGATGCCAAAAATGCGCAGAGGGCATCTAAGGGCATAGGACGAGCGAAGTAGTAGCCTTGAAAGTAGTGGCAGTGGTGCTGTTCAAGGTAGGCAAACTGCTCCAGCGTCTCTACCCCTTCCACTAGTACTCCTAACCCCATTTTTCCCGCCATGGCGACAATACCATCGATAATGGCCGCATCGTTGCGATCGGTAATCACATCGCGCACAAACGAACGGTCAATTTTAATTTTATTAATCGGCAGGCGCTTAAGGTAGCTCAAGCTAGAGAAGCCGGTGCCAAAATCGTCTAAGGCAATATGAACGCCCAACGCAGACAAATCCGCTAATGCCTGGATTGCTTGTTCGGCGCTGTCCATTAAAACCCCCTCGGTAATCTCAAGCTCTAGCAGGACTGGCGCTAAGCTACTCTGGGTCAGCACCTGTTCAATAGAGGCCAGAAAACCGGGGCGTTGAAACTGCATCGGGGAGATATTGACCGCCATGATGATCGGGCCAACACCCATGGCATTAAGCTGCTGGGCATCCCGGCAAGCGGTCGCTAGCACCCAATCGCTGATAGGTATGATCTGCCCGGTATCTTCTGCCAAGCTGATGAAATCAGACGGCGGAACATTACCGCGCTCTGGATGTTGCCAGCGGATTAATGCTTCTACGCCTACCACACGGCCACTCGGGGCATGGACTTGTGGCTGGTAATAAAGCGTAAACTGTTGTTGCTCAATGGCTTGCTGAAGCGCGCTGCGTAAACTAACCCGCTCACTCACCTTGCGATTTAAGTCTTCGGTATACCAGTGGTAGGTGTTGCGTCCACGTCGCTTGGCCTTGTACATGGCCAAATCTGCTTGTTGGATAAGTTGGCGAGGGTTTTTCATATTGCCATCGTTGATAGCAATGCCGATGCTGGCGGTAATACGCAGCTCGCTGCCGCGGTACCAATAGGGCGGCGAAAGCCTCTGCAGCACGCGTTCAACCACCTGTATCACGTCTTTTTCATGGGCTAAGTCGGGCAGTAAAACAACAAACTCGTCGCTGCCAAAGCGCGCCACGGTGTCCCAAGGGCGTAGTTCATCTTCAAGACGCTTGGCAACCTCGACTAAGATAAAGTCGCCCACCTCATGGCCGAGCGTATCGTTAATGGGTTTAAAATCATCCAGATCGATAAACAGAACGGCAATAAAGCGCTGATAGCGACGTGCTAACACGCACCCCTCTTCCAAGCGCTGACCAAGCATTACCCGATTAGGCAGCCCGGTAAGCGCATCGTGATTGGCGTTATAGGTAAGCTGGGCCTGATATTCGCGCTGTTCAGATACATCGTTTTGAACACCCAGATAGTGAGTCACGTCACCTGTTCCGTCGCGCACTGGCGAAATATACAAGTCGTTCCAAAAAACCGAACCATCACGCCGATAGTTACGGATCACTACGTGCACTTCGTGCTGCTCAGTAACACCCTCCCGCAACAACTTGATGGTAGCGGGGTCGGTATCTTCGCCCTGCAAGAACCGGCAATTACGCCCCAGCGCTTCACTGCGCGAATAGCCGGTTATGCGTTCAAAGGCGGCATTGACGTAGACCATGGGGAGATCACTGCTTTGAGCATCGACAATAATCACCCCATTGGTGCTTGATTCCACACTACGCTCTAGCAGCTTCAGCTGATGCTCACTCGCTTTGCGCTCGCTAATGTCGCGAAAATAGACGGTAAGCCCTTCAGCTGAAGGATAAACATGCACTTCCAGCCATAACTCTAACCGCGGATTGAAAGCTTCAAAATGTACCGCCGTTTGTTGGCTAGCCGCACGTTGATATTCGTCGTCAAAGTAGCTGCCTTTTGCATCAGGAAAGCTCTGCCAAATATGCTGGCCCAGCAGTTCGCCTTCGCGGCGCTTCAAAATACGCTCCGCCTGACTATTAACGTAGGTAAAGCACCAATCCGTATCTAAAGTGAAGAAACCATCGGTGATACTGTCAAGCGTAATGGTGAGTCGTTGCGCAAGCTGGGTTAGATTTTCACGCAGCTGTTTTTGCTCAGTAATATCTTGCGTCGAGCCCTCCACCTGACTGATTTCCCCACGCTCATCGCGCACGGCCTTACCAATAACACGCACCCAGATATGCTTACCTTGGTAAGTGATCACCTCTAGCTCTTCGTCAAAACTTACCCCCTGTTGGCAGCAGGCGGTAAAGACCTCCTGGATACGCGGCTGGGAGGAGGGCGCATAAAACCCAATTGCCTGTTCAACGGTCGGCTGGAAGCCGGGAGCCACACCATGGAGGCGGCAAATTTCATCCGACCAGTTAGGCATCCCTATGACCATGTCCACGTACCAGCCGCCTATCAGCGCCGTTTCACCGACTATTTTAAATAGTCGCTGGTTGCTCAGTAACTGTGCTTCTGCCAACTTACGCTGCGTGATGACCCGGGCAATAATATAAATAACATCACCACCGGCAGTCGGGGTAATTTCAATCCAATGGACCTCCCCAGACACCGAGATGGCGCGGACTTCAAAGGGAACAACAATTTCCCTGCGCTGCATACGCACCAGCGCCGCTTCAATCACCGGATAATCCTGCGGATCTACCACCACTCCGCAGCGACGCCCGACTAACGCACCGGCTGAATATCCTAACAGCGACTCAAAGGCAGGATTAACCTCAAGCAACGTGCCCTGAAAGTCGATACAGCAGAACAGATCCTGCGAGAGCAGAAAGAACTGATCCAACTGACCTTTAGTAAGCACTGAGGACATACGATTTCCTAGGCAATGAAAAGACACGTTGCGAGAGCATAATTAGCTCCGTTATTTTTACTGTGACGCTCGGTGCTTTATGATGAGGTTTAACATAGTTTGACTCGCCGTGTCTGCGGTATTAGGGAGAATAACGTGCTATCTATCACCAAATTGCGCATTGCCACGCGTAAAAGCCAACTGGCTATGTGGCAGGCTGAGTACGTTCGCGACCGTTTAATGGCGGAGCACAGTGGTCTTGAAGTGGAGCTTGTGCCTTTATCCACCAAGGGCGATAAAATTCTCGATACGCCGCTTTCAAAAATTGGCGGTAAGGCACTGTTCGTCAAAGAGCTGGAAGACGCCATGCTGGATGGCCGCGCCGACATTGCCGTTCACTCCATGAAGGATGTGCCGATGCACTTCCCTGAAGGACTGGGTTTATCGGTCATTCTGGAGGGCGCCGACCCAACCGATGCATTTGTATCCAACCACTACTCTAGCATTGATGAGCTTCCAGAAGGGGCGCGTATTGGCACCGCCAGCCTGCGCCGCGGGTTGCAAATGCGTGAAGCCCGCCCTGACCTGCAAATTCTTAATCTACGCGGCAATGTGCAAACGCGGTTGGCCAAGCTAGATGCGGGCGAATTCGACGCCATCATTTTGGCTACCTCGGGCCTTAAACGCTTGGGTTTGGATGAGCGCATTGCTCAGGCGCTGCCACCGGAAGTGTGCTTGCCCGCCTGCGGCCAAGGCGCGTTAGGTATCGAATGCCGCCTGCATGACCCCGAACTCGTCGCGTTGCTGGCGCCGCTGGATGATGCCGATACTGCCACGCGCGTGCGTGCAGAGCGGGCCATGAATACGCGTTTAGAAGGCGGTTGCCAAGTGCCTATTGCGGGCCATGCGGTGCTGGACCTGGATAATGAAACCTTGTGGCTGCGCGGCCTGGTCGGTAACCCTGAGGGCACAGAAGTGCTACGCGCCGAAGGGCGAGGCTCGATGCATGAACCTGAAGCGCTGGGTATTCGCATTGCCGAAGAGTTGCTCGACCAAGGCGCTGGCGATATTTTGGCAGAGGTTTACGGCCGCGAAATATGAGCCAACCGGTACTGATCTGCCGCCCAGGGGAACGCGGCGAAGCGTTAGCGGCGGCGTTGCGCAACCAGGGCGAAAGCGTTGAATCACTCAATGTGATGCAGCTTGAAGCACTGCCAGAAGACCCCGCCATGCGGCAAATTTGGCTGGATATTGATCAGTACCGTAAGATAATTGTCATCAGCCCTTTTGCTGCCACCTGCTTAAGTGAGGCGCTGGATCGCTTCTGGCCGCAGCTACCGGTGGGAATTGACTACTATAGTGTTGGCAGCGCCACCGCGAGTACGCTTTACAATCAATTGGGAATCCGCGTCCATGTGCCTTCGCCCACCGCGGGCGAAGATACTAGCGAAGCGCTGCTGGCGCTTGCATCGCTGCAGCAATTAGCGCATCAGCGTGTTCTACTGGTGGCAGGAGAAGGCGGCCGACCCCTGCTCGCTGAAACGCTTGCCGAGCGGGGTGCAAAGGTGACGCGCATTGCCGTGTATCGGCGCACCTTTCATGCGCTTGCACCTGCTCAGCAGGCGCGCCTTTTTTCAGGTAATTATCGGGCGTTGATCGTCACCAGCAGCGAACTGCTGGAACATCTGGCAAAATGGTGTAATCAGGCGGCCTTGAACCAACCGCTAATCGTTTCCAGTCGCCGTTTAGCTACACTGGCTGGCATACTGGGGTTTTGTAACCTCAAGGTGGCGTCTGGAGCAACGCCAGCTGCGTTGATAGCGGCGTTGGAGACCTGCGACCCACAGGGTGCCGATGTCGATCAAGGAACTTACTAAGGGCTAGCGACAGATGAGCAAACAAGTAAACGATCAGGACGATGTACAACCTACGTCCGCCGATGCCTCCCAAGGCGTCCCCACGACGACTGACAAAGCAGCTTCCACTACCGACGCCACTGAGCCTAGCACGCAGTCACCCCCGACTAGCTCAGCAACACCGTCTCACAGTGGGGCTAAAAACAGTCGTTCGCGGCGGCGTGGAAAAGGATCCCAGAATACGGGCTCAACTGCTGCTAGCTCTTCAGATAGCACCTCAGACAGTGCCTCAGAAAAGAACCCTGCCGCGGCCAGCACTTCACAGGCGAGTGCAAAACCGGCGGATGTAACGCCGACGACGATTTCCAGCACGGCTAAAGGCAGCAGCACAGCTTCGCCGAGCGCGGCTGCACCAAGCTCTTCAAACACCTCGTCTAACGCTTCTTCAGGTTCCACAGCTTCAAAACCCGCTACTGAGAAGGCTGGCAGCGCGGGCCATGGTAGTGGAAATGTTAGTGGTGGAAACAGTGGTCGTGGAAATAGTAGCGGTGGAAACAATAGCGGCGGGAATAGCGGTAAAAAGGGCAGCGGTCTCGCCATCGCCCTGGTACTTATCTTAGCCATTGCCTTAGCGTTTGTTGCTTGGCAAGGCTGGCAGCGTCTTGAAAGCCAGCAACAACGCCTCGACGAACTGGCGCAACAGGCTGAAGGTAGTGCTTCGCAACAGGCGGTCAGCGACCTTGAGTCGCGTTTAGACAGTGGTGAAGCGGAGCGCAATGAAGCAATTCAAAGCACCATGGATGAGCTGCGCAGTGAGTTTGACAGCTACCGTAGTGATGTCGACGAGACGCTAGGCCAAGTGCTTGACCAACTCTCTCAAGAACAGGACACAGACGAGCGCGAATGGCTGCACGCCGAAGCCGCTTATCTACTACGCCTAGCCAACCAACGCCTGCAGCTAGAAGGCGACGTTGATGGCGCCGCCGCGCTACTGCGCACTGCCGATGCACGTTTGGTCGATGCGGATAACCCCGCGCTGACCCCCGTTCGCGAAGCGATTGCCAATGAGCTAGCCGCGCTTGACGCCGTGCCCCAGGTTGACCGTACAGGGCTCTACCTAGCACTGAATGCGCAGCAGGAGCGCATTTCTGAACTGCGTCTCTCGCAAGAAATTGAAGAGCAGGCGGTAACTTCGAGTATCGAGCAGCCGCCTACCGGCACGTTCCAGCGCCAGTTAGCGCGTTTCGGTGAAGAGCTCAAAGACTTGGTGGTGGTTCGCCACCACGACGAAGCCCTGGAAGCACTGATTACCCCGGAGCAAGAGTCTTACCTGCGCCAAAGCCTGCGCTTAGTACTGGAGCAGACTCAGCTAGCCCTGCTCAATGAAGAAAAAGAGCTTTATGACGCGAGTATCGATAAAGCGCTACAGCTGCTAAACGACTACTACGACACCACTCGCGAAGAGACGCAAAGCGTTATTACTCGTCTAGAGGAGCTACAGCAAGCCGAGGTTAAACCGGAGCTGCCGGATATCAGCGCTTCTCAGCAGGAACTGGCACGCTTTATCGAGAACCGCTATGAGACGCGTGGCCAAAGCGGAGGTGATGCATGAGAAAGCTCGTTCTCCTCATTGTCGCCGGGCTTGCCGTCGGGGCCCTCTTTGGGCACCTGATGATGTCGGTACCCGGTTACTGGCTGATCCGCGTGGGCGACTCATCTATTCAAACCTCTTTCTGGTTTGGCCTAGTCCTGCTGTTCGCGGCGTTTGTCGTGCTGCACTTTGTACTGCGCTTACTCAGCGGCATTATTCGCCCCATGGGGCGCTTTCGCACCTGGAACAGCCGTGCTCGCAACCGCCGCGCCATGCAGCGCACTCAGCGTGGTTTGGTAGCGCTCACCGAAGGCCGCTGGAAAAAAGCCGAAAAGACCTTGGTGAATGCCGCTGACGACTCTAGCACACCGCTGGTCAACTACCTCTCGGCGGCCCTGGCCGCGCATTACCAAGGGCATCACGCGAAATCCCAAGAGCATCTCAACCAAGCGCAGCTAACCACCGACGGCGCCGATACCGCGGTGGGCTTGATGCAGGCGCAAATGATGATTGAGCGTCAGCAGCCGGAAGAGGCGCTGGCGATCCTGAACCGGTTGGATAAAAAGCTCTCGAACCACCCGCAGGTACTCAAGCTACTCAAACAGGTGCATTTGAGCGTCAACGACTGGGAAGGCCTACGGCGCTTGATTCCAAGGCTAGCTGCGCAAAAGCTGATTACCCAGCAAGAGCGTGAGCAGCTGGAATTTAAAGCCTACCGCGAACTGATCGTGTTTGAAGCGCAAAACCCCACCAACATTGAGCGAGTGCGTGGGCTGTGGGCCGACATGCCCGACTACCTGCGCGGCAACACCGAGCTAATCGTGCTCTACACTGAAGCGCTGATTCAGGCTAACGAAGAGCCGATTGCCGAGCGTTTGCTCAACCACTCGCTGGATCATCACTGGGACGCGCGCTTGGTGAAACGCTATGGCCTGCTGAATGTGGACGCAGGACGCCAACTGGCGAAAGCTGAGAAGTGGCTGCAGGAACGCCCCAATGATCCTGAACTGCTGCTCGCCTGTGGTCGTCTCTCGCTGCGTGTTGGCCAGTGGGAAAAAGCGCAGGAGTACTTCGAAGCCAGCCAACGTCAACGCCCCAATGGCGTGGTATGTGCTGAGCTTGCCCGCCTCTATGCAAGCCTTGGCGAGCATAACAAAAGCCAACTCTATTACCGCCACAGCGTCGAAATGCTGGCCAAATCGCTACCTTCGCTGCCCCAACCAAGCGATGCGAGCGATAGTCAAAAGCCGGATACGAAAGCGGCCAAAAAACGCGCTTAACCTAGTTTTTCTATCATTGAAAAAGCGGCTTTAGAACACGCAAAAAGGTGCCTGAACAGGCACCTTTTTGCGTTAGATGATTACTTGGCAACCGGCGTTTCAGTGGGCTGGGGAGACAAAAGTTCAGCCGATGCCTCTGGGGACGGCAAGGCCGCCGTGCAGTGTCCACACCGTGTGGCTTTGATCGGCACCACCATTAAACAATACGGGCAAGGCTGCTCTGTAGGGCTCGCAGGCGCCACCGCCTCTTCGCGCTTTAACCGGTTGATGGTGCGCACCAACAGGAACACCACGAAAGCGACAATCGTAAAGCTGACGACCGCATTAATAAACAGCCCCACGTTCAATGTCACCGCCCCAGCGGCTTGCGCATCCCCAAGCGTTGCATAAGGCCCAGCGACCACTCCTTGGCGTAACACCACAAACAGGTTCGAAAAATCGACGCCGCCTACCAGCAACCCAATCAGCGGGTTCATCACATCCGCCACCAGGCTCTGCACAATCAGCGTAAACGCCCCACCGATGATGATGCCCACCGCCATATCGACCACATTGCCTTTTACCGCAAACTCTCTGAATTCCTGGAAGAATTTTGTCATTTTGTCGACGTCCTAGCGTTTCGTTTTAACCAATACCCTAAGTTATAGCGTCCTGCCAAAAGCATGGGCTAGGGTGTGTTAGGCGGCAAGTAATTTCCTTGCGGTTCGATACTAGGCATTATAAATGCGTTGAAGCCCCTTTCTCGTGCAACTATGTGTCAGCGACTAACCAAGCTATACGAGTCGTTGCTGAAAGCTCAGCGAATAGGTGTACACGGAAGCTCTCCCCCTCTTGTGACTACCTTGCATTACTAAAGTCTTAGACGTTATTTAGCTTTCAAGTGCGTAAATACTGGTAGCGTTATAGCACCTCACCTAGCTAGTAGCAGATTGCCCGGTTGTTTGAGCAATGCAGCCTGATTGGAAGCCACCGAAGGTAAATGCCACCATTAGTTAAGAAGTTACTCATACCTTGGAGTTCTTATGGAATTACGCCACCTGAGGTACTTTTGCGTTGTCGCTGAAGAGCTTAATCTCACCTGTGCCGCTAAACGCTTGCATATGTCCCAGCCACCTCTTTCACGCCAAATGAAACAGCTTGAGCAGGAAGTTGGGGTCGAACTGTTTGAAAGAAACTCGCGTGGCCTTCGCTTAACACCATCGGGTATATTTTTTCAGCAGCGTGCTTTAGAAATTTTAGAGAAAGTCGACGTCACCATTGATACAACACGCCACATGGCACGTAGTAAGCGAACACTATTTAGCATTGGCTTTGTTCCCTCTATCTTTTATGGGCAGATTCCAATGCTGGTGCGCGATTTGCGTCACATTAAGAATGTAGAAATATCATTGACAGAGCTTACGACCATACAGCAAGTGCAGGCGCTTAAAGCGGGCCGTATTGACATGGGGTTTGGACGTCTTCGCATTGATGATCCAGACGTAGAGCAAGAGATACTCTTCAATGAGCCATTTATTGCAGCCCTTCCTAGTGGGCACCCCCTAGAGGGCACTACGCCTACAAGCGAAGAGTTGGCACGCTATCCACTCATTCTTTTCCCCGCCAAACCACGCCCTAGCTTGGCAGATATGGTACTGGGTATTTTCCGCCGACAAGGTTTAAAGGTTGAGGTCATACAGGAAGCGAACGAAGTCCAGACAGCACTTAGCCTAGTCGCCTCCGGCATCGGTATTACGCTGGTACCTGAGGAAGTAAAACGCGTACAACGAGACGGTATTTCTTATGTGGCATTGGCGGACAAGACAATTACCTCACCTGTTGTCTGCAGCCGTCGCCGAGGTGAAAAATCGTCCCCTCTCATGGATGAAGCGACCACCATTTTACACAAGCTTGTTGATGATCGCTTCATGGGCCGCTATCCATAACCTAAGATATTCAGTGGAATATGGATCTTTTGGGGTTTGTCATTATCTCTTCCGAACGCAGCCCTGCTTTAAAGCCCTTAAGGCATTTAAAGGAACTTAACGAGACTATTAAACCTTCGCTGTACCCGCCAACTGGCTGGCGAGATCCTGCTCGTCTTCCTTGGCGCGGGGGCGGGCGTGACGCACTTGCAGCTCAGGGGCTTCGGTTTTAGCCAGTTCGACGTTAAACACCACATGGGAGAACGGGCCGTCCAGGTCGCGCTTGGCGATCTGGGCCGGATCTTCGATCCGTTCAGCGGGCACCACCAGCTCTTCCCGTGTCGCGAAGGCGAAGTCGTCAAAGGTGTAGGGGTCGCCCGCCAGGTTGATCTGGGTGGTCAGGTGCTGATGGCCCGGTGCGGAGACGAAGTAGTGGATATGCGCCGGGCGTTCGCCGTGACGGCCCAGGGACTTGAGCACCACATCGGTGGGGGCGCCTTCAGGCACGCCGTAGCCGGAGGGAATGATGCTGCGCGCGGTGTAGCGGCCTTCGCTGTCCGCATAGATCGTGCGGCGCATGTTGTACTCATCCTGGGAGGGATCAAAGAACGAGTAGCCGCCCTTGGAGTTGCAGTGCCAGATTTCAACCTTAGCGCCGGGGATCGGGGTACCGTCGACATCGCGCACCTGACCGGTCAGCCACATCACCTCGGCATCGGGATCACTGCCGTCGTCCATGCGGGCGAAGCCTTCCGCTTCCGGGGCACCGGCCACGTAGAGCGGGCCTTCGATGGTACGCGGGGTGCCGCCGGTGCGCTTGGCTTCGGCATCGATGGCGTCTTGACGCATATCGAGGAAGTGGTCAAAGCCGAGACCGGGCGAGAGCAACCCGAACTGGGTTTGGCTACCCAGGGCATTGAGCAGGTTGACACCGGCCCAGTACTCTTCCTCGGTGACATCGAAGTCATCGATCAGCTTGAACAGGTCGCTGACCAGGCGATGGACGATCTGCTTGGCGCGGTCATTGCCACCGGCTTTATCAAAGCCGGCCACGGTTTTGATGAAGTCTTGAACCTCGGGCGTGTCGAATATTTTTACAGTCATGGTGAAACCCTCTGTTTGTTATGGGGTGTTGTTGTCGTCATACGATTTGGCGTGTTATGTGGAGAACTAGCTGTCGTCATCACGCACTGAAGAGGGGTGACGACACAGCGGTTTGACGCTGATCTCCATATAGGGGAAGAGCGGCAGATTGCTGACCAACTCTTGCAGCTCGGC
The DNA here is from genome assembly GCF_037070225.1 of Vreelandella indica. NCBI lineage: Bacteria > Pseudomonadati > Pseudomonadota > Gammaproteobacteria > Oceanospirillales > Halomonadaceae > Vreelandella > Vreelandella indica. Next base: position 8,245 of record NZ_JBANSO010000006.1, on the reverse strand, counting down.
GTTGTCTTCCACGTCAAAAATACTGACGTTCGAGTAGCTACCCGCTACCCGCCACAAGTGGCGCCACTTACCCTGGCGCTGCAGGTCTTGGGAATACGCCTTTTCCGTTGCCTTGATCTTGGCTGCCTGCTCGGCAGGCATGTCCGGCGGCAACTTAACGGTCATCTCAACTTGAAACAGCATATAGCTCTCCTCTTTCATCGCGGGCGATCACAAACGATGGCTTTATTTACTGCGGCTTTTACTTACGTGACGTTTACTTGCGTGAGTAATGCGCCAACTTATCTTCATCTAGAGTGATGCCGAGCCCAGCCCCTTGCGGTAACTCCACCCCAAATTCGGTGTAGTTGAGAGGGGAAACGACGATGTCGTCTTGCAGCAGCAGCGGGCCGAACATTTCCGTGCCCCAGGCCATTGCTGGCAGCGTTGCCCAGGCATGTAGAGAGGCAGCCGTACCGATAGTGCCCTCCAGCAGGGTGCCGCCATATAAGCCAATGCCAGCCGCTTGGGCGACGTGAGCTAACTCTAGTACCCCGTAAATACCGCCGGATTTGGCAATCTTCAGCGCAAAGGCACCACTGAAGCCGCCGCACACAAGATCAAGCCCGTCGCGGGCATCTTGCACCGCCTCATCGGCGAGCATTGGCACATTGAAGCGGTTAGCCAAGCGAACTAAGCCGGCATGTTCACGAGCGCCAATGGGCTGCTCAATTAACTCGATGCCAGCATCCTGTAGCACCTGAATACCGCGAACGGCGGTGGATTCATCCCACGCCTGATTAACATCAACTCGCACGCTGGCCCGATCACCCAGCGCTTCCTTGATAGCCGCCACATGGCGCACGTCCTGATCCACCGGGTTAGCACCAATTTTTAACTTGAAGTCGCAGTGCCGACGCTGTTCTAAACGCAGCATGGCCTCATCAATATCTTTGGCGGTATCACCACTGGCTAGCGTCCATAGTACGGGCAAGTGATCCTGACGTACGCCGCCCAGCAGCTCGGCGACGCTCAATCCCAAGCGCTTGCCCTGAGCATCCAACAGAGCCGTTTCTAATGCAGATTTGGCGATCATATTGCCGCGAGCATGACGGTTAAGCCGGGCACGCAACTGGTGGACATTGTTGGAGGGCTGGCCAATCAGCAAGGGAGCTAGATAGGTATCAATATTGCGCTTAATGCTCTCCGGGCTTTCTGGGCCATAGGCCAGGCCACCAATGGTGGTGCCTTCGCCGAGCCCTTCGATACCGTCGGAGTGGCGCATGCGCACAATGACCATGGTTTGGCAGGCCATGGTGGTCATGGAGAGTTTGTGAGGACGGATAGTCGGTAAATCGACCAGCAGCGTCTCAATATGTTGGATGACGGTTGACATGCAGGCTCCAGCGTCTGGCAATCATTAGCTAGGCTGCAGTTTGGTAGCATCTGATTTTAGAAACCAATATTGTTTAAGTGCCTTTCCATACCGTAAGGGTATCGCCAACCCAGCATTAGCGTTGCTGTTTAACGCTCATATGTAGCTGTAGCTTAAATTAAACCGTGCAAAACAAACTAAAAATATATTTTCTCAAATACTGATAGATTAAAATTCAACTAAATCAAATGACTACAATAAAAAATGGTGCAGCTTAACGCTGCACCACTAATCACTAAATGAGCATAAATGCCTTAAATAACGAAATGAGAAATGCCGTAGCACTTCAGCCGTTAGCCCGATACGACAGCCATTTGCCGCGGCCGCTAGGGTTCTCAACCACATCGCGCTACAAAATACATTTACGACAAAAGGATAATACTGGCTGCTTTATGAAAAATTACCTGTGACTACTGACATATCGCGAAGTAAGTAGCCCTCTCTGACACCTTAAAGACGACTGCACAACAATCCGATGGTGATTGAGTATGTTCCTTCACCCACCATTGGGTAGCAGCTAACATTTTTACACATTGTTCAACCCAAGCATCTCACGCGCCTGCTGCCAAGTAGCCACTGGGCGCTCATACCTTTCGCATAGGACTACGGTGCGCTCGACCAGCGCGGCGTTGGAGGGCGCCAGGGTATTACTATTCAGGCGAACATTATCCTCAAGCCCCGTCCGAGTATGACCACCAGCAGCAATCGACCACTCGTTAAGTACGTATTGATTGGCGCCGATGCCTGCGCCACACCACTGTGCATCCGGCGCTAGCCGCTTGAGTGTCTCGATATAGAAATCAAAAGTCGGCTTATCCGCTGGCATCGAATTCTTAACGCCCATGACAAACTGCACATAGAGCGGTGCTTTCAGCTTTCCCTGCTTGGAGAGTGCAACCGCCTGATGGATATGCGATAGATCAAACGCTTCGATTTCAGGCTTAATGCCATACGTGAGCATCTCATCGGCAAGCCACTCCACCAACTGGGGCGGATTCTCGTACACACGATTGGGGAAGTTATTGGAGCCCACCGAGAGGCTGGCCATATCAGGCTTGAGCGACAGCATGCCGCCGCGCGCCTCACCGGCGCCGGAGCGCCCGCCGGTTGAGAGCTGAATAATCATGCCTGGGCAGTGCTTCTTAAGCCCTTCCATTAGGCGACCAAACTTCTCCGGGTCAGATGAAGGCGCTTGGTCATCATTACGCACGTGGCAATGAGCAATGGTAGCTCCCGCCTCGAACGCCGCCTGAGTACTTTCAATTTGCTCTTCAACCGTAATCGGCACGGCAGGATTGTTCTCTTTGCGCGGCAGGCTGCCGGTGATAGCGACACAAATAATACAGGGCTGAGACATGGAAACCTCTCCTTGTTCACATTGCGAACACTAATTTTTATTACGAACAAAATAGAGCGAATCTTTACCAGCGTCAAATCCGAATCGCTGCCAATGACGTTGACAACCACATTTTAGAAAGAGACATCGAATACCAAAGGGACAATGGTGTAGAGCGCGACCATAATCACCAGCAAACCGATGACGTTGAGCCAGATACCTGCTCGGATCATGCTCTTGATTGGAAGATCCCCCGTTGCGAAAGCCACTGCATTTGAAGGTGTCGCCACGGGCAACATAAAGGCGCAGCTCACGGCAAAGGTAACCACGATGGTCATCAGAAAAGGTTCGATACCCAGTCCCACGGCAATAGATCCCATAATCGGGAAGAAGGCAGCCGCCGTCGCCGTGTTACTGGTTAGCTCGGTCAATAGGATAATGACGATAGCCGTGATGGCTAGGATCAGAATCGGAGGTAACCCCGATAATCCCGAGACGCTCTCGCCAACCCACGCACTCAAGCCAGTGGCGGTGAACTGGGCTGAGAGTGTTAGGCCACCGCCAAACAAAATCAGTACCCCCCAGGGCACGTCACGGGTAGCCGACCACGCCAGCAACGCCCCTTTTCCATTAGAGGCAGGAATCACAAACATCAGAATCGCCGAGAGAATCGCCACACTAGTATCGTTGATGTTACCCAACCAAGGCAGCGCGCTCTGCACTACAGGAATTCTCGCGATTAAAGGCAGGAATACCCAGCAGAACACTGCCCCGGCAAAGACCATCAATACACGTGACTCTTCAGGCGATAGTCGGCCCATCCCCTTGAGCTCTGCCTCGATCATCGCCCGGCCACCCTGGATGCTCTCGACTTCCGAGCGGAACACCAGTTTGTTAAGCACAAACCAAGCCAGCATTAGCATGGTGAATGAGAACGGCACACCCACCAGCATCCAGTGGCCAAAGCCAATGCTAAGACCGTGAGTGTCTTCCATGTAGGCCCGCATTAGCGCCATCGGCGGCTGGCCGATCAATGTGGCCATGGAGCCAATGGTGATGGCATAGGCAATGCCCAGTAGCACAGAGGCAGAAAACTTGGGCGTGTCATCACCGTTACCCAGTGACTTCACTAGCGCAATGATCGAGCCTCCAATGGGCACCATGATCACTGCGGTGGCGGTATTGCTGACCCACATGGTGATAAACCAGCTAGCGAACATCAAACCGAAGACGATTTGAGCCGGCTTAGTACCCACGGTGAGCACCGTCAGTAGCGCGAAGCGGCGGTGTAAATTCCAGCGTTGCGTTGCCAAGCCCAGCAGTACGCCACCCAATACTAGAAAGACAATGCTGTGAGCATAGGGCGAGGCGGTCTCACCGACCGAGGCAATATCGAAAAAAGGGAACAGTACAAGCGGCAACAGCGACGTGGCAGGAATGGGTATCGCCTCGGTCATCCACCAGGTGGCCATCAGCATGGCAATACCCGCCACTAGACGAGCGTTGAAGGCCAGCGTTTCAGGCAAAAGGAAGAAAACACCCAAGCCAATGACGATACCCATTACAAGTGAGATTGGCTTGAAAGCAGAGGCTTCAGCGTAGGGCGCTTGTTCAACGGCCCCTGTGGTATGCGACATGATCATTTTACCTGCATAGCAATAACGGTGCAGGTGAGTGTTACGACTGATGGGCCGAGTCGCCAATACCTCTCAGGTTGATTTGTATACCTAATTGAGCAAATTGACATGGATACAGAAAAACCCACATATCCAACAAAATCAGTTAATTAACTATAAAATAGCAACTATTTCCGTGCTTCACCTATTCGTAATTTTCACAAGGGATAGGGAATATCCTGCTTAATTACACGTATAGTTTACGACTAATGGATGGGCTACTGCACAAGCGTGGCAATTTCACTACCCGCGTGTCGCTTAAGCACAAGCGCATAGCGGAAGTTTGCACAAAAGGAGTCGTTCAGAATAAGGCAGGGCCATTAGATAGCCCATAGGGCAAATGTAAGCACTTTGCCGCGGTGGTAGTCATTTCAGCGTCCCTCAAGACCCTAAAGCGCGTTTAGGTTATGAAACATCCTACTTAAGCACTGATTGATATAAACAATGTCCTGTTTACTGAAATCGGCAAAGGCTTTTTCCACCAGACGGCTAGTAACTTGCCGAGCAATATCCAGCTTTGCCTCACCCGCCTCGGTAAGCTCTACTTCAGTGACGCGACCATCCTGCGGGCTGGCTTCTGTTTTGAGCAAACCCGACTCTTGCATTCGATATACAATTTTGGTGATAGTTGACAATTTTGCAACAGCGTGTACTGATATATCCGACATGCTAAGGCGCCCATGTTCATGTAGGATCATGAGAATGCGCCACTTAGACGAACTGAGCCCTTGTGGTTTCAGTAGTGTATCGACATCAGCGCTGTATTTAGCATTCAGCCTCGCGACCCAATAAAAAGGAAAATCACGCGAGCGAAACTCATCGGCAAGAGGAAAAAAGGAAGACGATAATTCATCCTTGTCGACCATAAGAAGCACGCCATCCAAAAAAATAGTGGATTATTCTAGCATATATCCATTCAAGTGTAAGCGCCTGGAGCCTCTAAGGATAGCGCGTGCCATCTACTGGCCCAGCCGATATTGCCTCGGCTTCACACCCCAAAACCATCACCTACTTGGTGCATTGTTGAGGTGAACCATGGGTACAACACCGTTTCTGCTGCAGAAGCACGCTATTCTGCGCACCGATTCACAAGAGATCATTCGTGAGCATGTTACCCACTACCTGTGCCCACATCGCATGCGTTTATTTGACGGCCCGCGACTTGCCTCACGCTTAAGTGCGGTCAGCTTCGACCAATTGGCTATTATCGAACTGCAGTATGGTGCCAATGTCGAAATTGACCCTGTCGAAGAATCGAACGTTTACCTGTTTCGTATCACTCTCGAAGGCCAGGGAACCATCGTATACGCTGACCGTCAGGTCAGTATGATTCAGGGAGGTGTTACCGTCACCTCCCCCTGTCAACGCGCCCTCATTCAAACCTCTCCGAACTGCCATAACATCATCGTTCGAGTACCGCGCCATCATTTGGAGCAACGCTTGTCGTGTCGGCTCGATCAACGCATTGATCTTCCGATCATCTTTGACCACTACTTTCCCGAACACTATCCCGGCACGGTTTTTCTGCTGGATACCATCAAGTATTTTGCTCGTCTCACCGACTCTCTTCACCAGCAAAATGCCCCGCGACAGCAAATCAAGCTGATGGAAGAGTACTTATATGACAGCCTGCTGGAGCTGTTCATGAACAACTATAGTCAGCGCTTGAGTGGTAATCCTTCTCCTCTCCCACACTATGTAAAAAGCGCCAAAACCCATATAGACCAGAACCTCAAGCAGGGTATCGAGCTCGATACTATGGCCTCGATGGTGGGGGTATCAAAGCGCACGCTGCAGTACGGCTTTCAGCAATTTATCGGGCTCTCACCCAAAGCCTATTTTACTCAGCAACGCATGAAGAGTGTGCACCAGGCGCTGCTTGATGCCCCTCGCGGTCATCGCGTCACCGACGTCATCATGCAACATGGCATCAACAGCCCTGGCCACTTCTCCGCACAGTACAAGGAGGTCTATGGGGTGACCCCCGTGCAAACACTGCAGTCAAATCACGAACATACTACTGGTAACGAATTGGCCAACGTCTGACCCTGAACTTAGTATCGCCTCTGCTCTTTTTATTCAGCCTCGGTACGATACTCCTCGATCAGCTCCTGCATTCGTTCTGCAAAGGCATACGCAGGTAGGCCTTGCTGCTCTGCATCCGACAGGATAGTTTCATTGACCGGAGCGAGCTGGCCATCCCAGCGGCTAGCCTCATCATCGTCAAGCGCTATTACTTCAACGCCCTCTTCCTGCTGCGCCCACTCGAGTGAACGCTGTATATGCTCATCGAGATATTGGCCGGTGACGCCAAAGCGATAAAGGCCGACAGCATATAGAACACTATCAAGCGCTGGTCGAAGCGCACTATCGCGAGCAGCCCAGCATTGAAGCGTTAGCCGAGCAGTTAGGGGTGAGTAGCGCACACTTGAATATGCTGTGCCGCCAAATCGCTGGTCGCAGCGCCCTGCAATTGCTGCATGAGCGCCTACTGCTAGAAGCCAAGCGCCAGCTCACCTATACCAATATGACCATTGGCCAAGTCTCTGACAGCTTAGGCTTCTCTGAACCGGCTTACTTCACGCGTTTTTTTAAGCGCAATACAGCGCTTTCACCAAGGGATTTTCGGCTCGGCAGCAAGCATAGTCATAAGTACTAAGTACTAAGTACTAAGTACTAAGTACTAAGTATTAAGTACTAAGCCGTTTATACGCATAATGATACTTTCATTCACACGGACATGCTCAGACATACGCCAGTGGTTTTTCTTATATATACTGTATATTTGACGTGGACAGTGCCATCGCTGCTCTCCGTCATCCAGTCTGGCTTACTTAAATGCGTAGTGTAGCCGCTGGTGTTGTTACGCTATTGCTTATGCCTGAGCTGATTGAGCAGAGACTAGAGCCTATTTTCTATTATGTTTTGAGAGTTTCTACAGCCACAAAGTTGGCATAATTGGCTAGTTTGGAGTGCTAGCCAAGAATTAGTCCCCAATGACCCATTTGTTAGCTCCTTCCAAAATCGTAGAGGTTTTTGAAAGCCTTTGACTGCGCTAATTTTGTTTCAGAAATAAGCTTTTCTATTTCAGATTTTTTTTCTGACTCTATAGGCTCAAAGTCAATAAATTCAAACAGTTGCTGTCTTACAATAGTGGCGAGCTTTAGTGGAATTGCTAACGCGCAATGATCTTCATCAAAACAATATACATACATGTCATCATTAATATATATTTCAACTTGCTCTTTTAATTTCGACTTATTGAAAAGACTAGGGAAGAAATATTTATTACTAGGCTCTGTAAACTCTCTCTCGATAGTTGACTTGATTTCGAAGCTCCATCAGCCAATCATAAACATTTTTACCATTAACAGTATTTGTTAGCAAAATATCTGTATCTGAAAACACTGACATAAAAGTAACTGTCGTTGTTTTATGATCGCCGCTTACTCTCTCGCCCAAATGGGTACCTTGATCTCGTCGTTGAGGCTTTTCTCCTTCCTCTAAATTTAAGGTATATATTCCATTGTTTTTTAAAAAAGCTACATTCTTTGTAGCTAACGAACATCTAAGTAAGAAAAAAACAGAATAATATACCTTTATCACTGCCCATGAATGTCGCCCATGATATAGGCCATTGATAGCATCTAAAAGACTAAAAATCGCTTTAAAATAAAGATCAGCAGCATCTTTCTTTAACCTGAATCCGTGAAGCCGGCGCCGACACTTTCCCTATCACCGCCAGCGAGCACTTTTTGATCATTCGCCCCGTGCAAGTTGGCTTTCGCAAGCCCGTTATTGCCAAAACCCACCGTGCTG
>NZ_JBANSO010000069.1:0-2745 GCF_037070225.1 Vreelandella indica | reverse complement strand
CCTGCTCAACGGCCACTCCCCCCAGGAAAACTGGAACGCGCTGTTCAAGGCCGGTGAGCGGGTACGGCTACGCGTGATTAACGGTTCGGCCATGTCATACTTCGATGTCCGTATACCTGGCTTGAAGATGACCGTGGTGGCCGCCGATGGCCAACCGGTCCAGCCCATCCCTGTTGATGAGTTCCGCATTGGCGTGGCGGAAACCTACGATGTGCTTGTTTCACCTGAAGACGACCGGGCATACACCATCTTCGCCGAAGCCATGGATCGCAGCGGCTACGCCCGCGCTACCCTGGCACCGCGTGAAGGGATGCAGGCCGACATCCCTGAACGCCGTCAAATTGCCGACCGCGGTATGGAAGCCATGGGTGCCCACGGTATGGGCGGGATGGATCATTCTGGCATGTCAAATATGGCGGGGATGGACCACTCCGGCATGTCGAATATGGAAGGTATGGATCATTCCAACATGTCGGAAATGGATCGCTCAAACATGTCGAATATGGAAGGCATGGATCATTCCAGCATGGCGGGGATGGACCACTCCAGCATGTCCAACATGCAAGGCATGGATCACTCTAATATGGGTGGCATGGCGGGTGAACAGGCGAAAATCGGCGAAAATGGCTTGCTCGTTGCCGGTGAAGCCCAGCCCGGCTCTCGATACGACCAGGCGGGCATCGGCATCGACCCTGATGAACGTCGTGTTTTAGTCTACCGCGATTTAAAAGCCTTCACGCCATGGCCTGACCGCCGTGAACCAGGCCGTGAGCTTGAGCTGCACCTGACCGGCAATATGGAACGTTATATGTGGTCGTTCGACGGTAAGAAGTTTAGCGAAGTGACCGGCCCCATCCATTTTGAGAAAGATGAGCGACTGCGCCTTATCCTCATTAACGACACCATGATGGAGCATCCTATCCACCTCCACGGCATGTGGATGGAGCTGGAAAACGGCCAGGGTGAATTGATTCCGCGCAAACACACCTTGAACGTGAAGCCCGGCGAGCGCGTGTCTGCGCTGATCACTGCAGACGCCGAGGGCAGTTGGGCGTTCCACTGCCACCTTCTCTATCACATGGATGCCGGCATGTTCCGCGTTGTTCAGGTTTCTTAAGGAGGCAGTATGAAAACCAAGCACTACGTAACCCTCGCCAGCGCCGCCCTCGGCATGGCCGCCGCCACGACTGCTCAAGCCGAAGACGGCTATGACGCCCCGGCCGGCTGGCCGTCACCGGTCGTGGAGCACCCGATGACCACGGTACTGGTCGATCGCTTGGAATATGCTTCGCCCGACAAGGGGGGGGATGCCTTGGTCTGGGATTTCCAGGCCTGGTATGGCGGTGATTTCAATCGCCTATACGTGGAAGGCGAAGGCGAAAACGTCCAGGGCGATGGCGAAGATGCAGAATTCGAGTCCCTCGACCTGCTTTATAGTCGTTTGATTGCCGACTTCTGGGAACTTCAGGGCGGCATCGGTTATCAGGGCGGTATCGCTACGAATGACCATCCCGAACGCTATTTCGGCGTCATCAGCCTATTGGGGCTCGTCCCCTATCGCTTCGAGACCGATCTCGACTTGAGGATAAGCGATGAAGGCGATATCTCCGCCAGCCTGGAAAGCGAGTACGATCTGCGCCTGACGCAGCGGCTCTACCTACAGCCGCGTACCGAAATTGCCGTTGCTGCTAGCGAAGTCGAGGAGTTTGGGGTGGGCCAAGGGCTAAACTCCGTGCGTGTGGGTATGCGTCTAGGTTATGAGGTGACCCGCCGCTTCGCCCCCTACATCGGTGCTTATTGGGAGAAAGAGTACGGCGACACGGCGGATCTCACCCGCGCCAGTGGCGACAACACGGAAGACACTGGAGTGGTGGCCGGTGTTAGAATGATGTTCTAACAACTCTGGTAATGGGTAACTTTTAACGTCACCAATTGGTGGCGTTTTTTTTATTGTTTTTATTTTTAAATTCAGCTTCGTTTCAAAAACCACAGCTAATATAAACAAATCATCAACCACTGGAGTAATTATCATGAAAGTTAAATCAATTCTCTTTGGAGCGCTTGTAGCCAGCATTCTTTCAACACCTGTATTGGCTAACTTCGGCAATACAACCCAGGATCTGCCGCTACTTGAAAGAGGCGTCTCTTCTACACAGATTCTTGCTCAGGGGCAATCCAAACGTTTCAATATTAACATTGAACAAGCGACTACGCTGAAGGTGGCAAGCGAGCACTTTCCAGGCGCAACCAGCACTGGAAACCGTATCTCCGCGGTGCTTTATAATGCAGCGGGACAGCAGGTAGCAGAAGCATCCAGCCCACGTGGCCATTTTGAAATGGTCCGCCAACTGCAGCCAGGCAATTATCAACTTGAAGTGACAGGCAATGCACTGGGAGGTACTAAAGAAAATGACAATAACCGCTATGAGTTACATGTTGACTATTAATATATAGTCACTAATTTAAGATACAGGGCCAGCCTTTATGCTGGCCTTTTTATTTAACATATATTTCTATCGTTGCAGAAACCTATTCGTAACCCGACGTTACCCCCTTCTTGAGTAGCGCTAAAAACCGAAGGTGCTGCGATTAATTTTTGAATTCAGGGTAAAAGCCGCGCGGGCAACAAGAGAAAAATTTAATTAGCCCATGGGTTACCGATTGCCTCCAGGATCACCGGAAGTGACGTCCATGACGGCACACAGGAGCAAGCGCTGATTGATGAGTCTTCAACAGGTGGAGCAT
>NZ_JBANSO010000068.1:0-2768 GCF_037070225.1 Vreelandella indica | reverse complement strand
TGCGTCATCATCGCGACCAGACCCCTTGGGTGTTATAGGGTCAAGCCTCACGGGCCATTAGTACACGTTAGCTCAACGCCTTGCAGCGCTTCCACACCGTGCCTATCAACCAGCTGGTCTCGCTGGGCCCTTCAGGAGGCTCTAGGCCTCAGGGATGTCTCATCTTGAAGGGGGCTTCCCGCTTAGATGCTTTCAGCGGTTATCCCGTCCGACCATAGCTACCCGGCAATGCCACTGGCGTGACAACCGGAACACCAGAGGGTCGTCCACTCCGGTCCTCTCGTACTAGGAGCAGCCCTTCTCAAACATCCAACGCCCACGGCAGATAGGGACCGAACTGTCTCACGACGTTCTAAACCCAGCTCGCGTACCACTTTAAATGGCGAACAGCCATACCCTTGGGACCGACTTCAGCCCCAGGATGTGATGAGCCGACATCGAGGTGCCAAACACCGCCGTCGATGTGAACTCTTGGGCGGTATCAGCCTGTTATCCCCGGAGTACCTTTTATCCGTTGAGCGATGGCCCTTCCATACAGAACCACCGGATCACTAGAACCTGCTTTCGCACCTGCTCGACGTGTCTGTCTCGCAGTCAAGCACCCTTATGCTCTTGCACTCAATGCACGATGTCCGACCGTGCTGAGGGTACCTTCGTGCTCCTCCGTTACTCTTTAGGAGGAGACCGCCCCAGTCAAACTACCCACCACACACTGTCCTCGATCCGGATAACGGACCTGAGTGAGAACGCCAATGATGCCAGGCTGGTATTTCAAGGTTGGCTCCGCCCGAACTGGCGTCCGAGTTTCAAAGCCTCCCAGCTATCCTACACAGGCAACATCAGCGTCCAGTGTGAAGCTATAGTAAAGGTTCACGGGGTCTTTCCGTCTAGCCGCGGGTACACCGCATCTTCACGGCGATTTCAATTTCACTGAGTCTCGGGTGGAGACAGCGTGGCCATCATTACGCCATTCGTGCAGGTCGGAACTTACCCGACAAGGAATTTCGCTACCTTAGGACCGTTATAGTTACGGCCGCCGTTTACCGGGGCTTCAATCAGGAGCTTCGCCTTGCGGCTAACACCATCATTTAACCTTCCGGCACCGGGCAGGCGTCACACCCTATACGTCCGCTTGCGCGTTAGCAGAGTGCTGTGTTTTTAATAAACAGTTGCAGCCACCTGGTATCTTCGACCGGTTCGGGCTTAGAGAGCAAGTCTCATCACCCTACGCCGGCGTGCCTTCTCCCGAAGTTACGGCACCATTTTGCCTAGTTCCTTCACCCGAGTTCTCTCAAGCGCCTTGGGATTCTCACCCTGACCACCTGTGTCGGTTTGGGGTACGGTCGCACATGATCTGAAGCTTAGAGGCTTTTCCTGGAAGCGTGGCATCAGTGACTTCCTGACCGTGGTCAGTTCGTTTCGTGTCTCGGCATTCTCTTTGAAAGAGCGGTCCGGATTTACCTAAACCGCTTGCCTACTCACTTTCACCAGGACAACCAACGCCTGGCTCACCTAGCCTTCTTCGTCCCCCCATCGCAACCATGTCCGGTACGGGAATATTGACCCGTTTCCCATCGACTACGCCTTTCGGCCTCGCCTTAGGGGCCGACTCACTCTGCTCCGATTAGCGTCGAACAGAAACCCTTGGTCTTCCGGCGAGGGAGTTTTTCACTCCCTTTATCGTTACTCATGTCAGCATTCGCACTCGTGATACCTCCAGCAGACTTCTCAATCCACCTTCATTGGCGTACACGACGCTCCTCTACCGCGCATCCCTAAGGATGCACCCGTAGCTTCGGTACCTGGTTTAGCCCCGTTACATCTTCCGCGCAGGCCGACTCGACTAGTGAGCTATTACGCTTTCTTTAAAGGATGGCTGCTTCTAAGCCAACCTCCTAGCTGTCTGAGCCTTCCCACATCGTTTCCCACTTAACCAGGATTTCGGGACCTTAGCTGACGGTCTGGGTTGTTTCCCTTTTCACGACGGACGTTAGCACCCGCCGTGTGTCTCCCACGCGTTACTCACCGGTATTCGGAGTTTGCCTCGGGTTGGTAAGTCGGGATGACCCCCTAGCCGAAACAGTGCTCTACCCCCGGCGGTACTACGTGAGGCGCTACCTAAATAGCTTTCGAGGAGAACCAGCTATCTCCGAGCTTGATTAGCCTTTCACTCCGATCCACAAGTCATCCAAATCTTTTTCAACAGATCCTGGTTCGGGCCTCCAGTTGATGTTACTCAACCTTCACCCTGCTCATGGATAGATCGCTCGGTTTCGGGTCTATATCCAGCGACTGTGTCGCCCAGTTAAGACTCGGTTTCCCTACGGCTCCCCTATACGGTTAACCTCGCCACTGAATATAAGTCGCTGACCCATTATACAAAAGGTACGCCGTCACCCAACAAGTGGGCTCCGACTGCTTGTACGCACACGGTTTCAGGATCTATTTCACTCCCCTCTCCGGGGTTCTTTTCGCCTTTCCCTCACGGTACTGGTTCACTATCGGTCAGCCAGGAGTATTTAGCCTTGGAGGATGGTCCCCCCGTCTTCAGTCAAGGTTTCTCGTGCCCCGACCTACTCGATTTCACATGCTCAGATTTTCGACTACGGGGCTATCACCCGCTACGGCCGCGCTTCCCAACGCATTCGCCTAATCAGTCACATGCTTAAGGGCTGGTCCCCGTTCGCTCGCCGCTACTAGGGGAATCTCGGTTGATTTCTTTTCCTCAGGGTACTTAGATGTTTCAGTTCCCCTGGTTCGCCTCGTAC
>NZ_JBANSO010000067.1:0-3170 GCF_037070225.1 Vreelandella indica | reverse complement strand
GAAGGTCAGTTTTTCAGGTACCATTTTGGAAGCGGCGGTTGGTGTTGGTTTTTGGTGTAAGGCCCTGAAACGTTAACACTTTCAGCCGCTTTCTTTTATACCCCGTGAGAAATCCAGGCTAGGGTGATGGAGCGTGTTGAAATCGATCATACCGCTCTTGATTTGATCTTGCTTGATGATACCTTGAATATACCTATTGGAAGGCCATTTATAACCGTCTTGATTGATACATTTAGTAAATGTATCGTAGGTTTTTATTTAAGCTTTAGAGGGCCGAGCTATAATTCTGTAAGGTGTGCAGTATTAAATGCGTGCTTAGATAAAAAAGACTTGTTGGAAAAGTATCCAGATGTCGAAAAAGATTGGCCATGTCAAGGGCGTATTGAAACACTTGTTGTTGATAACGGCGCAGAGTTTTGGTCGAAAGATCTTGAGAGGTTTTCTTCCTCAATAGGAATGAGCGTTGAGTACAATCCAGTTGGAAAACCATGGAAGAAACCTTTAGTCGAGAGAATATTTAACACTTATAATACAGAATTTATTCATCAAATACCGGGAAAAACTTTCTCGAGTGCAAAAGATTTAGAAGGTTATGAGCCTGAGAAAGATGCGCTATTACCATTTTCCAGGTTTTTACATCTACTGCATATATGGGTTGTAGATATTTATAATCAGCAGCCAAATAAACGTAGAACCAATATACCTGCTTTGTCTTGGCAGATTGGGTGTCAAGATTTTCCGCCGATTGTTTACCAAGGTACTGAAAAACACAGATTTAAAATCGAAAGTTTTCCCACCGTCTATCGCGATTTACGACCAATTGGGATAGAGGTAGATCATATAAACTATAGTAGCGAAATGCTGGTAGAGTTCAGAAAAAACCATCCACCGCCCCCTGGTCAAAAAAAGCATAAGCTGTGTGTTAAGCGAGATCCATTTGATGTTTCTTTTGTGTATGTATTCTTGCCTGAGTTTGAGCAGTATATCAAGGTTGAAGCTACTAGCCAGGAGTTTCAGTTAGAGGGCGTCTCTATTTTTCAGTACCAAGTTATGAGAAGGTTGTTGAATAATCATATAGAAATTAATACCGATCATGAGGGGCTTGCCCTTGCAAATATGAAGCTAAGCGAGAGAATGGATGATATAAGAGAAAATGCTTTAGCCAAGAAGAGAGGTGGCCTAAAAGGAATGAAAAGCGTTGCTGCTTTCATTGGCGTGGATAGTGAGGGTGATGCGACTTTTGAAAGTGTGCACCGTGACTTGAAAAGTAGAGATAATGCTATGTGTGATTCTTCAGAAGGCGGCTTAACATATTCAAAAGACTTTGAGCATGTTGATGATTGGCACGATATTGCTGATGATGTGGAGCCTTATTAATGAGCAGCATACTGTCTGAAGATAAATGTAGTCAGCTGATCGATTTTAGAAACTGTTTTGTCCAACATGCAGCCTTAATACAGGCGATGAGTTCTTTGAATCGATTGAAAAATAATCAACTATTAGGCGGAGAGCAGCAGTGTATGTTGCTGTTAGGAGATACGGGGACTGGTAAAAGTAAATTAATCAATGAGTTTTATTCGGCATTTCCAAGCTACAGAGAGGGCGATGTTCTCGTAAAGCCAGTGCTCGTTTCACGCATACCAAGTAAGCCTGATGTTGAAAAAATGATGATTCAATTATTGAGCGATTTGGGGCAGTTTGGTTCTGAAGCAAGAAAAGGTAGTCGTCGTGAGACGGGTCTAGCAGAGGCATTAATCAAAGTATTGAAAAAATGTAAAACACAAATAATCATTATCAATGAATTTCAAGAGTTAATAGAGTTTAAGTCTGTTGAAGATCGTCAGCGTGTTGCCAATAGACTTAAGTTGATCAGCGAGCAGGCTTGTATTCCCATCGTTTTAGTAGGTATGCCCTGGGCTTCTGAAATATCTAATGAGCCTCAATGGGCCTCGCGATTAATGTGTTCAATTGAACTGCCGTATTTTAAAATTTTTAAACAAAGCGATCGTCTAGAGTTTGTTAGATTTTTAAAAGGCTTGGCGTTAAGGATGGGCTTTCATGAACCGCCGCCACTTCATAGTGATGAGATACTATTTCCACTTTTTTCTGCAACGCGAGGTGAGGTAAGAAAAATCAAACACATTCTCGATGAGGTTCTTTTTTTAGCCTTGTCGCAGGGGGATAATACTGTTCATAAACAGCATTTTGTTGATGTTTTGGATAACGTTTTTTTTGATAAAGATAATCCATTCAAGCTACCTATTGATGATGTCCCACTGAGCGAAGTATCTCGATATGCATCTTATAATCGCTACTCATCGGTTGAGTCTGAGACTTTTATAGGGACTCAGTTTGGTCGGAAAATTTCGACTAGAGAATTATTTTCTAAAAATTAATAAATTATCGAGAAAGACCTCCTTTTGTTAAATCAAAATGAAGGCGCCTTCAAAAGACCATTGCATTTCTGCTAAGTATCTCTTAGCATATTTTTGTGTCATCTTGCGCTAGCCTAGCGGCTTTCCAAGTAGCGATGGTGTTTTCATGGACAGTCCGCTTCCAGATCGCTTGAGAGCCGCCAGGCAAGCAGCGGGTATGACACAGAGGCAGTTGGGTGAATACCTCGGCATGGAGCCGAATCTGGCGAGTGCGCGTATGACGCAGTATGAAAAGGGGCAGCATGCACCCAATTTCCAGTTGCTGAAAAGGCTTTCAGAGGCACTAGATGTGCCCATTCCGTATTTTTTCTGCGAAGACGATACCATTGCAGAACTGATCCTTGAGCTGGATAAGCTCACCCCTACTGAGCGCCAACGCTTGCTGGAGCAGCTTAAAAAGGGCGGGGCACCTAGCGAAAGCTGAGAATTTTTTGGATCCGCCCGCAACTCCTACGAAAGTGACCTTGGTGAACTCTTTTTGACTTCTTTTAGCTACAACTCAGACCTCATTGGTGGTGGATTGATGGTGCGTGAAAGTCGTGCCATTGCAGATCTGCTGCTTTCTGATGCTGACGAAGGGCAGTGGCATCAAGCCATCATCGTTGAAAACCGCTTACAGAAGAATCGCCCAGCGACAGCCAAGCGTGCAGCGCAAGCCATTCGTAAGCGCTTAGAGAAACTGGAACCCTCTTTTTGGAAAGCCCTGCATGAAGGAGATGATCAGCTAGCGTCACA
>NZ_JBANSO010000066.1:0-3521 GCF_037070225.1 Vreelandella indica | reverse complement strand
CCGTAATTATCCTCAACCCTCAGTTATGGAAAGTTTCTGAGATAGTCCCTTCAAGATCGCTTTCTTACCGCTGCCTCGTGCCATTGGCAGTGATGATTTGCCTTCCATAATTACTGGTGGTGTTGTTTTAGCTCCCCCTCATCAGGAAGGAGAGCCACCATGTTTGAGTCTACTCATTCGTTGTATGCACTGGCGCATCAGTGGTTTGCCGATTCGCCGCTCAGTAATAATGAAGATGCTTATGTTCAGTTCCTAATCGAGCGCGGTTACGCGGTTGGTACGATCCAGGGATATTTCAGCAGCGTCGCGCATTTCGCCCATTGGTGCAGGACGCAACAAGTCGGTCTTGGCGATATCGATGAAGCGCTGGTTAACCGCTTTATGGATGAGCACCTGCCGGTTTGTCGATGTGCCGTCCGGTGCCGACGCGCACCTCGCGAGATGCACGCTGCGCTTGGGCATCTGTTTGCGATGCTCTGTGCTAAGGGGCATGGTATCCAGGCGGATAGTTCCCCGGTTTCCGCTCCTATCGCAACAGAACTTGAGGATTTCGACCGCCATCTTACTGAGGTACGAGGACTGGCACCAACCACGCGTTCAGTCCGGTTACGTCATTTGCGCGATTTTCTCATCTACTGTTTTAGCTCCGGGCCGGTGCACCTGAAGCGGCTCGGACTGTCGGATGTAATCCGTTTTATCGCCCATTACACGGCGGACTGGGCTCCGGCGTCGATACTTACCGCCACCACTTCGTTGCGCTGTTACTTCGCGTTCCGGGCCAGTCAGGGCGAGCAGACCTCCGCGTTGATCGCCGCTCTGCCTCGGATCGCGCAGTGGCGGCTGGCTGGACTGCCGCAGGTTCTGTCCAACGCAGAGATAGATCAGCTACTCGGTGCCTTCGATCGCTACCAGGCCACTGGCAAGCGCGATTACGCAATCGCGCGTTGCCTGCTCGATCTGGGCTTGCGTCGAACAGAAGTGGCTCGTCTGTGCTTGGACGATGTGGATTGGCGGACCGGAACACTGATCATTCGCAGTAAGGGCAAACGCACCGATGTGTTGCCTCTGCCCGATGTCACTGGGCATGCTATCGCCGAGTACTTGCTGGATGGTCGACCGAAAACCACGCGCCGAGAGCTGTTCGTTCGGCACCGGCCACCCCTCAATGCGGCAGCTGATCCGGATATCGTGCGCAACGCCATTCGTTATGCGGCGAAGCGCTGTGGACTCGAACACTGTATTCGCGGGACTCACATTCTGCGGCATACCCTGGCCGGTCGACTGGTGCAGGGCGGCGCCCGGTTCAAGGAGATCGCCGACCTGCTGCGCCATCGCAGTCTGGATACCACCACAATCTATGCCAAAGTCGATCTTGAGGCGTTGGCTCAGGTGGCTCTACCGTGGCCGGGGAGGTTGTCATGAGCACTCCTGTGACATTTACCGCTCGGGTCGACGCCTATCTGGATTACCGCCGACAGGCCGGCTTTGCATTAAAGATCGAGGGCGAACAACTGGCGCGGTTCGCGCGGTTCGCTGATCATATCTCGCCTGGGGGAGCTCTGACCATGCAGCTGGCTGAACAGTGGGCTTGCGCCTCAGGCCGACCAGGTCCGCTCACCGCTGCCCGCCGAATGGAACTCTTGCGCCCCTTCGCCCGCTATTGCCAACAGTTCGATCCGGCCACTGAGATTCCGCCCCGTGGGCGCTTTGGACCCGCTCACCGTCGTCTGACGCCACATGTTTTTACTGACGCCGAGATCCGTGCGCTGCTCGTGGCCTGTGCCGATCTACACCCGCCCGGCGGCTTGCGGGGGATCTGTTGCGCCACGCTCTTTGGACTGATTGCTTCGACGGGACTGCGGACATCGGAGGCCACCGGCTTGCAACGCCCAGATGTCGATCTCGATCGCAGTTTGCTGCATATCCAGAACACCAAGTTCGGCAAGTCACGTTGGGTACCGCTGCACTCCACCACGACACAGGCTTTGCAGCGCTACGTACAGCAACGAGATCGAGATCCTTTTGCGGCTACTACCGAGGCTTTCTTCCTCTTTGACTACGGCCGACCCGCGACCACGCAGGGCCTGGAATATGCATTCAAACTATTGCGACAATGGTTGCATTGGCGCTCCCGAGGCGGTCACCCGGCACCGCGTATTTATGATCTTCGCCACACCTTTGCCTGCCGTAACCTTGAGCGCTGGTATGCGCAGGGCCTCGACATCGACTGCCATATCCTGGCGCTATCTACCTACCTCGGTCATGCCAAGATCACCGACACTTACTGGTATCTCACCGCAACGCCCGAGTTGCTGGCCCGGGCAGCTCAACGCCTGGAACAATTTCAAGGAGGTGGCTTATGAGTACCTCGGTGCCGGTAACTTTTCCGTGCTTGCTACAGCAGTTTTTTGTGCAGCGCTTGATGCAGCAGCGCCAGGCCAGTCCGAATACCGTATCAGCCTATCGAGATACCTTTCGGTTGCTGCTGACATTTGCCCATCGGCGTCTTGGAAAACATCCCAGCGAACTTACGATGGACGATCTGAACGCCACGCTCGTTCTGGATTTCCTTCACTACCTCGAAGAGGAGCGCCACAACTCGGTTCGCAGCCGTAACGCACGATTTGCGGCGATCCGGTCGTTCATGGAGTACGTGTCCTTTCAGGAGCCTTCGGCCCTTGCCACCGCGCAGTCCGTGCTCGCCATCCCCATGAAGCGTTTTGAACAGCAACTGATTGGGTTCCTTTCGCGTGAACACATGGCAGCGATTCTTGACGCACCGGATCGCAATACCTGGACGGGACAGCGGGATCGGGTGATGTTAGCAACACTTTACAATACCGGCGCTCGCGTCTCCGAACTGATCGGAATGCGGCTAGAAGATCTGGTGCTTGGCCCCAGCGCTTCCGTGCGTATTCGCGGCAAAGGACGCAAGGAACGGTCGACACCCTTGTGGCCTGAGACGGCCGCGCAGCTTAAACGCTGGTTAAGAGCCTATCCTCGCCAGCCTGATCAACCGCTGTTTCCAAGTCGATCAGGCACCACTCTGACGCGCATAGGTGTGACTGAACGCTTGAAGCTTGCGGTCAGAGCAGTCGCTGCGCAATATCCCGAACTGGCCAAACGACGAGTATTTCCGCATCTGATTCGACATTCCATTGCCATGCATATGTTGCAAGCCGGTGTTGATATCACCGTCATTGCGCTATGGCTCGGGCATGAAAGCCCGGAGACCACTCACAAATATGTCGAAGCAGATCTGGCGATGAAGGATCGGGCATTGAAAAGCATCCAGGCGCCTTCCCAGGCATTGCCGCGGTACCAGCCATCGGACAGCGTGTTGGCGTTTTTACAGAGTCTCTAATTATGCAGGATTTATAGGGACCACCAACATTCAAGCAACACAGGGTAGATGCTGCTAAGTGCATCAACTGCCGAGCAAATCAGCATCTATCCTGACCATCTTTCAGAGCACTCAAAGACCACACCCTTCCATAACTGAGAGCCGAGGATAATTACGG
>NZ_JBANSO010000065.1:0-3535 GCF_037070225.1 Vreelandella indica | reverse complement strand
AAAACGGAATCGGTTGACCCATCGTGACCGCTCAGCGTACAAAACTCTCTCCAGCGTGAAGGCTGTGTGCAAATCGGTCACGATCACCGGAATGACCGGTCACGTTCGCCGGAATACGCAACCGTGCTATAAAAAGCATAAATTAAACTTTAATGAAGGAGTAGGGAGTGCCCCTTAATAGAAACTGGCCGCTGTGGTCTGAACTCTACTTTTAAACCCCTCTAAAAATTGGGGATTACCTACGCGCCGAGACATAGTTCTGTGTTCCACTCTGATTGGTCTTTATTCTTTATACGCGCATAATTTATGCAGATTCACTAGAAAACACCGCCCACTCTGATGGAGGGGCGGCTGAATTTTGAGGTCGATGCTAAGAGACGCTTTTCGTTAAGAGTACCATGCCTTAGAAGGGGGAAGTGGTTTCAGGACCGAACTTCATTACGTTTTGTTTTTTGCGGTGTTCATAGCTTTTTGAATATCAGCTTCGAATTCCTCAAGCATTGGCAACTGCCAGCGTGTGCATCCAGGGCTTAATCGGATGGGATGAGGTAACCTACCTTCCGAAGCCCACCGCCAAACAGTAGGCCTTGATACGCCGTAACGCTTTGCAACTTGATGGTCTGAAAGATACATACTGACTCTCCTTGTTTTCGGTAGTCTCATAGTACGAGCATGACCAGCTGAGCAGGGCGGTCTAATTGAGCCAATTTATAAATTAGCCAGATTTAACCACCAGAATCATGTGAATGAGAATATAGGGAGCCGCCTGAGGTGAAAGTATTAAGAATATCTAACTAATAGCCTTAGTAGCAGTATAAAATCTGCAACTATTATATTAGATGACAACATCCTTCACGTGATTGCTTTTTCCCCTGGTGCGGTAGCAATTTGGTCAGCGACAAATTGTGCCCAACGGCTCCAGACATCCACCTGCTCTTCCCATCGTCCTGCTTTGTTATATGTCGCTACCAGCTTCGGCGGGGCATGATCTAGCATTTGTTCTACAAGCATCGGTTCTGCCTTTAGAAAATCAGTCCAAGCGGTAGCCGCAGTTCGTCGGAGGTCGTGCGCAACGAAAGGTTCCAGACTATGTAATGGAGCATCTGAGTCTTGCATTTTAAGTGCGCGACCTTGTAGACGAGTGACAGCCGTACTGATGCTGTCTTCGTGAATCGGTCGCCCTTGCAGCCGCGGTGAGGGAAACACATAATCACTATTCGATATTGACTTCTGCTCATCCAAAATATGCATAACAAGAGTGGCAAGGAATACTTTATGTTTGCGTTGAGATTTAGTTCTGGGAGCAGGAAGCGTCCAAATATTGCCATGCACCTCGGACCAGCGCATTCCTGATACCTCTGCTCGCCGACAACCAGTTAATACAAGCAATCGAATCGCATTTGCCACTGAAGGCGACAACCCTCGTCCTTCCGTTAACTTCTGATCGAGAGCTGACCAAAGTTGACGCAATTCATGCAAGATTAAGTGACGCTCGCGGGGTACGCTTGAACCTGTGCCGACTTTGGCCGGAGTGAGGCTACTAACAGGGCTTTCCTCGACCTGTTCATAATCTACTGCATACGCCATCATCATTCTAAGCACACCCAACGTATGTCTTGCCTCTGTACGGCCACCTTGCCCCCGGCCAGAGGCGGCAGGTTTTACATTCCCAGCTGCGACCTTCTGGAGAGCTTCGATAGCATCCCGACGACTAAGGTCGCGAACATACATTTTCCCGAGCGGCTTCTCAAGATAAAGCCTCCAGCGGCGTCTGTGTTGAGTTACGGTCTTCTCTTTTGGTAAATATCCACTCTTGCCAGGTGCCTGAGCGTAGAAGTCAATCCACTTTTCAAAAGCTTGGTTCATTGTCCACGCTGACTGATTCGCCGCTTTCTCTGCAGACCTATGAACTCTTGGATCCAGTCCTTTGGCAACCAATTTGGCAACTTTAGCGTGCTCTGTTCGAGCCTCTGCAAGCGTCATTTTTGGATATGAACCAAGTCGCATTTCCTGTTGGCGACCTGACAACGAAAACCTATATATCCATCCTTTCGATGATCGATTAACTCTAGCCTCAAGTACTAGGCCTTCAAGCCCTTTGTGAAGTACTGATTTTCTGACTTTGCGCTGACCATCACCAGGTACAAGCGCTTTAACTGATTTATCACTATTGATTGGCATATTCTCGCCCTTGGTTGTTCATTAGGGGTACGAAAAAAAGAACCCCTAGTGGTACCCCTAGCTAGCACGAGAAAGGATAGAGCTTATTGATACAGAATGCGACATGGTGTTAGTATAAATAGTTGATAATAAGCCAATATTTTATTGTTTATACAGTTGGCTGAGATGCATTGATACATGAAGTCGTAGTTCTCCTAAGCGGCAGGTCGCAGGTTCGAATCCTGCCAGGGACGCCAACGGGCTATCTTGAGAAGTCCTGACAAAGCCAAAAATGATGTGTAACACTCTGAAAGACATTATTTTTTAGCCCTCATTGTTCCCCAGCATTCCTTTCAAAACCGGCTGCAAAGTGGTATACAGAATGGTATATGCCCCCATTCGAAGATGCTCGGTATACCGCCATGGCACTAACCGTTCGACAGATAAACTCAACCAAACCTAGCACGAAAATTTTAGCCCTCAACGATGGCCAAGGATTAGAACTTAGGATCTGGCCCGATGGTCGTCGTGGGTGGCGTTTGCGCTACACACGCCCTAATGGCAAGCGCAACATGATTAGCCTTGGGAAATATCCAGAAGTGAGCCTTGCCGAAGCGAGGGAGAAGCGGGCGGACATAAGGCGTTTAATATCTCAAGGCACCGATCCAGTTGAGCAAAAGCAAAACGATAAGCGGCAGCAACAGTACGCTGCACAAAACACATTTGAGGTGCTGGCCATGGAGTGGCACGCGAGCATGGTGCCGCGTTGGAAAGAGACCTCTAAGCGAGCCAACGATAGTAAGCGTGTGCTGGAAATGTACGTTTTCCCAAAGGTGGGTAATCGCGCCATTGAGAGCATTCTGCCCTTAGAGTGGCTTGAGATACTACGCGCGCTAGAAGACTTGGGAAAATTTGAGCAGAGACGCCGGCTACACGCCTTCTGCAGGGATATCTATCGCTACGCCATCATAACGGGCCGGGCTAGCTTTAACCCCCTCACCGACCTCAATACAGCGCTTAAACCCTATAAGCGTGGAAGCTTTCACCATATTTCTCAGGAAGAACTGCCCGAACTTGTACGTGATATTGAGGGCTACGATAAGAGCCCTATGGTGCGTATTGGCTTGAAGCTATTGCTGCTGACGGCTGTGCGCCCTGGTGAGCTGCGCATGGCTGAGTGGAAAGAATTCGACCTACAAGACGGAATCTGGAAGATCCCCGCTGAGCGTATGAAGATGGGCAGGGCGCATCAAGTTGAACCGCCCCGTCTTTACCGGAGACTCCATATCTTGAGAGGATGGAGTTATGAACTCACCAAAACGATATTCCCCGGAAGTGCGGGAGCGAGCTGTTCGTTTAGTTATTGAACAGCAAG
>NZ_JBANSO010000064.1:0-3636 GCF_037070225.1 Vreelandella indica | reverse complement strand
TTCCAAGCCCAGGCCGAGTGTTAGAATCTGGGTGCCGTCCATGTCATACCTCCTGCCGCTGTGGAGGTCATATTCTGGCCCAGCTCAGGGGGCGAATTCCACACCCAACGTCGAAGAGCCTGAAAAAGAGTGGGTACTGCTGGTTGTAGTAACCCGTTAGATAATGAAGGGGCTAGGTGCTGTTAACATTTCAAATCGGCCTAAGGTAGCAAAATGTTAGCCCATTGCGCCGGGCATCAACGGAGATATCACAAGCACTAAAATAATAATATTAAGTTCTCAAATTTTTAATTTAAACTGGCTAAATATAAGCTTGAAACCAGGCTTGCGAAAAGAAGTGGTGTCAGCAAGCTCGGAGTCGGCATGCGCAACCGCCGCCCAATAATGAAAAGTAATGTTTCGTTAAGTATTTCATCAATAAAATTTAAACCAACAGAAACGTTTAATATTCGTTTATTAATTTTCATGAAATGCCTGAATAAAACTTAATGAGACTATACTTTAGTCTTGCTAATCTAAACTTTTACGTATACCGAACATGCATAGGCTATGCAAAAGAGCATGCTGCCAGTTAAATATTCTAACGCTCTGGCCAGCCAATACTTATTAAATACTGCGATGGTATGTTCATATGCCCTACGTCCACGATACGCTGACACGACTTCAGAAAAGCAGCCCTGCACAATCCGAGTTTTATCAAGCCATCGAAGAAGTGCTTGAATGTTTACGTCCGCTATTAGAAAAGACCTCCCATTATCACCAACACAGCATTATTGAGCGGATAGTTGAGCCTGAACGGCAAATTATGTTCCGGATAAGCTGGGTAGATGATGGCGGGAGAGTCAACGTTAATAAAGGCTATCGCGTACAGTTCAACTCTGCCCTTGGCCCTTACAAAGGTGGCTTAAGGTTTCACCCAAGCGTTACATCGGGCACCATCAAATTTCTCGGTTTTGAACAAATCTTCAAAAATGCCTTAACTGGGTTGCCGATCGGTGGTGGTAAAGGCGGTGCCGATTTTGATCCAAAAGGTAAGTCAGATAATGAGATCATGCGCTTTTGTCAGGCTTACATGACAGAGCTCTACCGACATATTGGCCCCCAATGTGATGTCCCTGCAGGTGATATCGGGGTAGGTACGCGTGAAATTGGCTATCTCTTTGGCCAATATAAGAGGTTAACCGGTTGTTATGAAGGCGTGCTAACAGGTAAAGGGCTTAACTGGGGAGGATCGCTTGGCCGCAAAGAAGCAACTGGCTATGGAGCGGTTTACTTCGCGCAGAACATGCTAGCAGCACGAGGAAAAGAACTTCGCGACAAAACCTGCTTGGTTTCCGGCGCAGGTAATGTCGCCATTTATACCATTGAGAAGCTATACGAACTGGGTGCTAAACCGATTACCTGTAGTGACTCACGTGGGACTATCCACGATAAAAATGGTATTGATTTAGGTTTACTCAAGCAGCTCAAAGAAGTGCAGCGCACTTCTTTAGAAGCTTACTTACACGAGCACCCTGACGCCCACTACATTTCTGCTCTTGACAACCCCCAGGATGGGCATGCCGTATGGCGTATCCAAGCCGATGCTGCGTTCCCCTGCGCAACCCAGAATGAACTGACCGAAAGCGATGCGGAAATCATGCTCGCCAATGGCATTACGTGTATTAGTGAAGGGGCCAACATGCCTTCCACAAAAGAGGCCATCGATCTCTTTCTAAACGCTAAAATTGCCTATGGGCCTGGTAAGGCCGCTAACGCAGGTGGCGTCGCTACCAGCCAGTTAGAAATGGCACAAAATAGCAGTATGGAACAGTGGCCACTGGAAAAAGTAGACCAAAAGCTAAAACAGATTATGGCTAATATTCACCGGCAGTGCGCAGAGACTGCCGAGGAGTTTGGTGAAGCGACGAATCTAGTACTAGGAGCCAACATTGCAGGCTTCAGAAAAGTAGCTGATGCCATGATTGAACAAGGCGTCACCTGATCGTCTTTGTCTTGTAAACCGCTTATACTGTAACAAGTACGCAGTCCTTCCTTTATTGGGGAAGGGCTGTTTTTTATTGGGGGTATACGGATTTAATGGTTGATGGGGCACCTTCACCCCATCAATCTGATACCACCCTCAGATGGTTGATAGATCGACCCCGTAGTTGAGCTCCTCTGCGAAGTCCGGTAGTCCGTAACCGATGGTTTTCTTGTAGAACGGAGAGACCTTCGCAGTGGGTGCCTTCTTTTTGTGCTTCGTGGTGTAGAGCATTCGTGCCCGCATCACCTCGAAGGAGTAACCACGCCCTTCACGGTTCTTGTCTTTGGCCAGTCGGTTGATCGACTCCGTGTAAGCGTTGGTGACGGGCATGTCCGTCTCGAAGTAGGTCATGATCTCTTCGCGCCAGTTGCCCACAGCCCTGACCAGATCGCTCCAGACTTCCTTCTGGCCTTTCGGAATGGTGGCTATCCACTCGTCCAGGGCGGCTTCTGCCTGGAGCCGTGTGGTGGCGTCCCAGATGCCGTAGAAGCGCTCCTTGTGCTCGTAGGCGGCCAGCAATTGCGGGAACGCGCCTGTCCAGGTCTCCATGATGAGGCGCTCCCGGTCTGAGACTTCGTGAGCGCGTTTCAGCAGGATTTTCCGGTCTCCCTTGAGAGTCCGGCTCTGGGACGGTTTCAGCTCCTTTCTGAGGCCCTTGCGCACTCTCTCTAGGGCATCGTTGGCCATGCGCACCACATGGAACTTATCGACCACGATACGGGCCTGGGGCAGCACAGCCTTGACCGCTGCCCGGTAGGGGTTCCACATGTCCATGCTGACGATCTCGACCTTCTGCCGGTCTTTCAGCTTCATCAGGTAGTTGGTCACCACGTCCTGGCGGCGGGTGGCCAGCAGGTCGAGCAGGGTTCGCTCCTCAATGTTGGTCAGAATGCAGCGGTAGCGCTTGTTCAGGTATAGCTCGTCAATGCCCAGGATGCGGGGCGTCTCGAAGCGGTGCCAGCGCCCCAGGAACTCGGCGCGGGCGTTGAAGATGTCGCGCACCGTCTTCTCGTCCAGGCCGGTCTGTGCCGCCACAAAGGTGTAGGGGTGGTTGAAGGATTCCTTCTCCACGTACTCATGCAGCCGCAGTGTCATACGGAATCCGTCCACCATCTCCGGTAGCTGGGGCCTGAATGTTGTCTTGCAGGCCCGGCAGGTGTATCGGCGGCGGACCACCCAGAGAGTGACCCGCTTGCCGTGGATGGGCAGATCACGATAGGGAACGTCACGCTTGCCGAACCGTACGAACTCACCCTGCACGCCGCATTCCTCGCAGGCGATGGGATCGGGCACGTCCACCTGGAAGTGCATTTCGTCGTCGGTTGATTTGCAGCCCAGTACTTGGTATTGCGGCAGGTGAAGGATGTTGTCGGGAAGTTCGGTCATGGTGTTGTATAGGCGTAGGTGTCAGTCAGATCCATCCGGCTCGGCATTGGTGTTTGCTTTTTTACCCAACAAGCTGCTGGAAACGAAAAGTAAGGCACCGAGTACAATTGCAATATCAGCCAGGTTGAAGGCCGGCCAATGCCAGTCTCGCCAATAGAAATCAAAGGAATCCACAACATAGCCGCGAAAGACCCGGTCAATCAGGTTGCCCATGGCGCCACCGA
>NZ_JBANSO010000063.1:0-4339 GCF_037070225.1 Vreelandella indica | reverse complement strand
CACCCGAAACTGGGGGGTCACTGGTTCAGTGTCGCTTAACCCAGGAAAAGTGAAGGAAATCGAGCGTAATAAAAAGGCTGCTTAAGCTCAGCCATTTGGACAACTGGGTTGAAAATCACCGATTGTGCATTAAAAATAAGGATAACCGAGAATGACTCTTCCAAAGGTAGTTTTTATCGGTACTGGCGGTACGATGTCATCGCTGGGTAAAGACAGTCTAGATATACTTGACTACAGTGCCAATGATTCGCGGTTACATGCAAGTCAGATCGTAGAACGCATCCCTGAACTGAAAAATATAGCTGAACTGATCACTGTCAATTACAACAATATCATTAGTAGTCAAGTTTACTTTCCTGAGTGGCAGGATCTGGTGATGCAATGTCATCAGCTTGCCAATGATATCCCCGATCTGGCTGGCATTGTTATTGGTCACGGCACGTCTTCGCTTGAAGAAACTGCTTGGTTCCTCAATCTAACCCTTAAAATTGACTTACCTGTCATCTTAACCGGCTCGCAGAGACCTATTAACGCGCTCTCCAGCGATGTCGGTATGAACCTAGTCAATGCTGTGAGTGTCGCAATCAGCCCTGTAGCGCATGGCTGTGGTGTGATGGTGTTGCTCAATGACGAGTTACATGCTGCACGCGAAGTGACTAAGACCAGCACTACTCGTCTACAGACGTTTCAATCGCCTGTTACTGGGCCTTTGGGACATGTTGATGGAGAAAACGTAAACATATATAGGCGACCTTTGAGGCGGGTTGCACCCAATACCGAATTTTATATAGAAGAGTTGGAAACACTACCGAGGGTTGATATCTCTTATGCCTATGCCGGTTCCGATGGTAAGGCGGTAGATGCTTTTGTCAGCGCTGGAGCAAGAGGCATTATTTCGGCAGGCTTCGCGCCTGGTATCACCACGCCAGCCGAAACTCTGGCGCTTAATAATGCTGCTATGCACGGTGTCGTAATAGTCCAATCGACCCGTGCTGGAAGTGGCAATGTATATCGCGGTAAGCGTTTGAGAGAGGCGGGCTTACTAGTAGCTGATAACCTTAATCCGCAAAAAGCAAGATTGTTACTTGCTTTAGCGTTGAGCGTAACCCGTGAAACCGATGACATCTTACGTATTTTTTCTGAATACTGATATTTAGGAGTTTTTTATGTTGACGGATACCGTCTCCTTGGAAAAAGAATTCGAAGCTTGTCTAGCGCGCCATGGCATTTCTATTCCGGTTGGGCGCAGAGAGGTAATGTTTCAGGCTTTCGTCGATTTCCGTGCCCTGCTTGCCGAAATGCCTAGTGAACTTGAGTCGACGCTGGAGCCAGCATATATCTTCGCACCTGGTAGACACAGCAACGAGGTATTTAGAAATGAAAAATAATGAACTGGAAAATTTAACGATTGCGGAAGTTGGGCGCGAACTGCGTAGCGGGCATTTATCACCGGTAGAGCTTACCCAAAGTTATCTTGAACGAATCAAGCGTTATGACGCATCACTACATTCGGTTGTTCTATTAACTGAGGAGCGAGCTCTAGAAGATGCTCGCCGTGCCGAAAGTGAGCTAGCTCGTGGGCAAGATCGTGGCCCTATGCATGGCATTCCTTATGGCCTCAAGGATATTATTAACAGTAAGGGAATCCGTACTACCTGCCAGTCTCGCCTTCTTTTAGATAACGTGCCTAGTCAAGATGCTGAAGTGGCACGGCGACTCCATGAGGGTGGTGGTGTATTACTAGGTAAGATGACGACCCACGAGTTTGCTATCGGTGGACCATCGTTCGATCTTCCTTTCCCACCAGCTCGCAATCCTTGGAATAAAGATCATTTCACTGGCGGTTCGTCGAGTGGTTCCGGTGCTGCTGTAGCTGCGGGGTTCATGCCATTGGCTCTAGGCACCGATACTGGCGGCTCGATCCGCCTGCCAGCGGCTTATTGTGGCATCGCAGGTATAAAGCCAACCTATGGCCGAGTGAGCCGCCGGGGTGTGGCACCACTCTCTTTCTCGCTCGACCATATAGGGCCTCTGGCCTGGCGTGTAGAAGACTGTGCGTTGGCGTTACAAGTCTTAGCCGGATACGATGCCAGCGACCCTGGCTCAGCAGACCAGGATGTGCCAAATTATCAGGTTCAGATGACGGGCGATATACGTGGTCTGAAAATAGGTTATTTACGCCAGTTCCATGACGAGGGCGCTGATCCTGAGATGGTTGCCGGAATGGATGCTGCCATTGAGAATCTCGTAGAGTTGGGGGCAGAAGTGTCTGAAGTAACCCTGCCTTCCATGCGACTTTTCCAGGCTGTACAGCAGACTATTCTCTCGGCCGAAGCATTTAGTATTCACGCGCAGCATTTGCGGGAACGCCCAGAACAATATTGTCGCAATAGTTTTGAGCGCATGGGCATGGGATGCTTCGTAACAGGGGAAGATGTGATTAACGCCCAGCGGGTGAGGCGACAATTGACTGCTGCAGTAGACGCTGTGTTTAAAGACGTCGACATTATAGCTTGCGCTTCGGTGCTAGCGCCTGCATCGCGCATAGAGGATGTAGAAGTGGTTCCGTTCCGCAGTCAGCCGCCTGTGACCGCGCCATTTAATGCCACAGGCCATCCCGCTTTGTCGTTGTGCTGTGGTTATAGTCAGGCAGGTTTGCCGCTATCGCTGCAACTAATCGGTCACTACTTCGACGAAGCTAATCTTTTCCGTGCAGGGTATGCCTATGAGCAGGCTACCGATTGGCGCTTACGACGACCTAAACTTGAAAATACTGAAATATAAAATCCTGCGAGTTGATTGTGGTGATGTCATGAAAGTGATGCCCGCTAAGACCTGAAATAGGAAGAGCAAATTGACAACACCTGGCTAGTGCCGGTTGAGATAAGTTTTCGCCAGTATTCGCAGACGGTTGGCGTCAAAGCTCGGATCGTGGCCCGCATGGACGATGTTCACCGGTAGGGTTATCAACCGCCGCATGGTATGGATATAGTCGTCGATGTCCGAATCGGGGAAGTTGTCTAGCAGCGGGCCATTGTAGATAGCATCCCCGGAAAACAGGGTGCCGGTGTTGGGCTCCCAGAGACCAATACTACCGGGCGAGTGGCCTGGCAGATGCAATACTTCAAAAGCGATGTCCCCCAGGTCAATGATGTCGCCCTCGTTGAGCAATCGCGTGGCAGTCGTCGGGGGAGTGCGGAAAGTCAGTGGGTCGAAGCCCGGCTCAGGGAGGGCGTCAATCAAACACTCGGGCACCTCGTAGCCCGCTTGTTGGAGGTCCGTCCGCAGTCCCAGTGGCCAATGATGACTGCACAGTAGCGGGAAGTCCTCGGGTTGCTCCAAACCCTTAATTTCCATAGGGTGAGCCAGTCGATGGGAGAATTCGTGCAGGCTACCCATGTGGTCCAGATGGCTATGGGTGGCCACGGCGAGCATAGGGTTTGTCGATCAGGCTGGCGATGGCCCGCTTTAAGCTGCTAAGACCCATGCCACCATCGATCAGCAGATCCCTGTCGCGGCCACGCACATGCCAGATATTGCACTGAAACACGCGAGCGACGTGAGGTTCCCACAGTCGGGTAATGCGATGGTCAACGCGCTCGCGAGCAAAACAATGGTCGGCTACTTTCATGCTTGCCAAGCCTCTATTAGGGTATGTGACTTACTGCGCGCACCGAAAATACGTAAGCGCGCCATAAAACCCATCTACCCACCTTAACTTTGGCTGATCACACTGGTGGTCTCTTTAGCATTGGAGATCATCATGAGTCGCGACCTCAATTCCACTCAAGCATTTTGGTTAGGGCACCTGTCTTATGCCGCCGCGTTACAGATGCCGTTAAGCGCGTATGCTGAAGCGCAAGCCGTGACGTTAGCCGACCTGATGGCGTGGGAAAATCGGTTAATTGTGCAGGGGGTTCCCGTGCCACCACGTTGTCGTCCCGCGCGGTTTGTCGCGGTGGAGGTCGTCGCATGATACGCCCAAGCACTGATCTGAGGGTGTACCTGTGCCGAGAACCCGTCGATATGCGCAAGCAAATTGATGGATTAGCACTGCTGGTTCAGGAAGCCATGGCCTTGAACCCGTTTGATCAAGCGTTGTTCGTGTTCGGTAATCGCCAGCGCGATAAAGTGAAGCTGCTGTTCTGGGAACGTAACGGCTTTGTGGTGTGGTACAAGCGCTTGGAGCGTGAGCGGTTTAAATGGCCAACGCACCTAAAGGACGAGACCGTGACGCTAACGGGTCAAGAACTTAACTGGTTGCTGGATGGCTATAACCTGAAGGCTATGCAGCCTCACAAAGCGTTGGCTAACCGTGTCGCTCCTATTTTAGGGGCGT
>NZ_JBANSO010000062.1:0-4407 GCF_037070225.1 Vreelandella indica | reverse complement strand
AAGCTGTACTGACTCGCGCACGTGCCTATAACGACTTTGAAGCGCCATTATCGGATAGCGAGGTTCGAGCTACAGCCAAGAGCGTTGCTAAGTGGACTCATCAGCACATCACTCCTGCAGGTTTTTCTGCAGTACAAGCTCAGAGAGGATGTAAGAAGGGGGCAAAGCGGCGGGATGAATTCGGACCTAGTGTTCAAATCATGGCTAGTCAGGGGTTTTCTCAGCGAGAAATAGCAAGAACCACCGGGATACCACAAAAAACAGTAAGCCGGTGGTTAAGAGATACTTAAAGGGCTGGCATCAGGTCGTTCATTTCTTCGATGCGAAGCATTCGAATATCTCTAACAGAGGCTGTAAACCAAGGGAGCTTTTTTGAAAGCTCCTGCGCGGCCATCACGCATTTCACAGCATTAATGTTTTGATCACCGAAATATACACTGCCCTGTTGCCACGTAAATCCGAGAGGCTCGAGCACTTTTCGAATATCACCGTAAGCGTTGGTATGAGAAGGCGTAGGATAAGCCTGTTGGAGCGAGGCTGTATCAAGGTCAAAAGCAATTGCGTACATCCGTACTCCTGAAGTACTTGGTGTGGTCAGGCTGGTAGTAGACATGATTTGACACCGAAGTGAGTCAAAGCCATATCAGATAATAGCCGCTTTTCGTGTTTTGCATTTTACGCTGTGCAGTTTGGGCCTCTACCCCTGTGTGCGTTAATTCGGTTATATACGGCCTGGGTTCCGATCTCTAAAAAGTTAGCGATCTCTTTTGCTGAATACCCAGTGTCGTATAGCCCCTGCATTATTTGATCTTGATCCCTCCTTGGCGCATTTTTAAACATTTCTTTTGTCACTGCTGCGTGAATGCCAAATCCAAACATCTTATTTTCCTCTGCTTTTAGGGCTCTTCTCGGTGGAGCGCGTTACTAATCATCGTACACAGGCTAATATTTTAGCAATGTTTAGAGAAAAAATACCTTTATATTTTCCCTAAGCTACTGATTATCAACGGTTCAACATTTTCTGTTCATTATTATTCTGGGCTTTCTACAACTGTAGACTAGCTCCCGACAACCTAGCTTGAGTCATCGGGTAGCTTTATCACTTCAGTATGTGTGCGATGAGGACGAGCACTATGATTAGCAATTCCATATTCACCTCCTTTTGTTGGTTCTGATCTATTTAGTGTCTTGCTTAAAAAAGCTTCGATTTTGTTGCTTTTGGTGCCTTCTATAGTGCGGGTTATCCAAGTATCTCCTGTTTGATTTCAGCTAGCTTCGGATCACCGTTGTGTGGCTGAGCTGGCACAACTAGCTGTTTCTCTCTTATAGGGTAGCGATTATTATTTGACGGTTTTTTAGCAATAAGCCAGCATACACAGAGGTGCCTTTGACTCGCTTCGCTCGTCTGGCACTCTGTGAGCTGGGTCAGGGGCTACCGCCCCCGACACCCCCGTTGCCACCTGGCAACGCCGACCATGCTGCTGGTCGCCATTGCCAGGCGGCTATGAACGGAGACAACGATGGATCAGATACACGGTGCTGACTGGGAGACCTGCCTCGATTTAATGAATCGATGGGACGTTGAAGATGGCTCGTTTCTCACGGGCCTAACGGTCGTTGAACGTGATGGCTTATTGGAACCAGGCGTTCGTACTCTTTGGAGTGATGCTCAGCCTGGTGTGTGGCTGACAGGCCGCGTTGCCTGTCGTAGCTATCAGGAAGCGATGTCGATTCTAGGCGAGCTTTGCGACGCGCTTCAGGTGCGCTATGAAGGCTATCGCCGTGAGCAAGAAGCGATTCGTTCTAAGTACGAAAAGGACTGATATGGCGGATATCTACCGAGAAAAGGTTATTAAAGTGCGGGTAACAGACGAAGAGTACGTCGCATTGAAACAGCGTAGTGCTAAGCCGCGTCTGGCCGAATGGATGCGTGAGACCTGTCTGGATACCAATGGCCAGCGAAAATCACGCTCTCAGCCTCGCAGCAGCGCCGATCCTGCTTTGCTTCGCCAGTTAGCCGGCATTGGTAATAACCTTAACCAGATAGCGCGACGCGTTAACAGCGGCCAATGGGGGCCGTTGGAGCGTGTGCACGTCATGACCGCCCTAGCCGCCGTAGAGCGTGAACTAGCCGCGCTCAAGCCTGAACACCATGATCGTTAAGTTCACGCCGCGTGGTACAGGCCGTGGTTCTGGGCCTGTTGGCTACCTCCTCGGGCGTGATCGCGACCGTGAAGGTGCCGAGCTATTGCGTGGCGATCCTGATCAGACCGAGGCGCTCATAGACTCCAGTAACTACGCCAAACGCTACACCTCTGGCGTTTTATCCTTTCAAGAGCCCGACCTGGATGCCGCCACCAAGGCGACCATCATGGAAACGTTCGAGCAAGCGCTGCTGCCAGGCTTGGATGCTGACCAGTACGACTGCTTATGGGTTGAGCACCGCGATAAGGGCCGTTTAGAGCTGAATTTCGTGGTACCGAATGTCGAGCTGACTTCTGGACGGCGCCTACAGCCCTACTATGACAAAGCCGACCGCCCGCGCATCGATGCCTGGAAGACGTTGACCAACGACACCTATGGGTTGCACGACCCCAACGACCCCGCTAACCAGCGAGCGTTAACGTACCCCGCTAACCTGCCCCGTGACCGCGTACAGGCCCAGCGGAAGCTCACGGATGGCCTACTGCAGCTTGCCGAGCGTGGCGAGATTACCAACCGGACTGACGTGGTAGCGGCGCTGGAAGGCGCAGGCTTCGACGTGACACGCCAAACGAAAACCAGCCTAAGCATTGCCGACCCTTCCGGTGGCAAGCCATTACGGCTACGAGGAAAGCTGTATGAGCGAGATTTCCAAAATGGCGACGGCCTTCGAGCAGAGATCGAAAGAGCAAGCCGAGAATACCGAGCAGGCCGTCAAGAGCGCGTTGAAGAAGCACGAACACGCCTTGCTGTTGGCATTGAGCGAAAGCGAGAAGACAACCAGCGACGCTATCCGCGCCCAGAGCCAGCGCTTGAAACGCACCGCGCTATCGAGCTGGATGGCCGTGGCCATTCCCGTAATCGTGACGCTAGCGTTGAGCGCCGGAGCCATTTGGGCAATGAGTTGGTACATGAACAGCCAGGTCGAGCAGATATTGAACCACAGGGCGACTTTGGAGCGTCTAGCCGAGGAAGGAGCGGAGATCCAGCTGACTTACTGCGGCGACAACCGGAGGCTGTGCGCGAAGATCGACGAGAGCGCCCAGACTTACCAGGGCGGGTACCGGATACTGGAGGGGTACTAGATGACGGAATTAGAGCGGGAGCTATTGCGCGCTTTCGAAGATTTACAGGCCAGCTACGAGAAACAGCAGCAGGAATGGCAACGCGGTTACGAGAGTTTGCAGACCATGTTCGAGGACACACAGCGCGACAACCAGGCCTTAAAACGCCAGGTGATGAACTTGAGCAAGCAGGTCAACGACTTAAGCGAGAGTGTTTCGCGCTGGACGCCAGAGGGCAAGAAGCGGTAAAACAGCATGATAGGCGTACCCGATACCGTGATCACGACAAAGGTTTCGGGCTTTAAAAGAGAACGCCCCCAACCCGGGAATCTTGGCGGAGAAACGGGATGAGGGCGCACGTATAACGTGAGGATATTGTGACCCAGGCCGCACGGGATTGCCAAGGCTTACCCCCAACAAATTTGACCCTATTTGGTAAACGGCTTCCCCGTAAGCCCTACCACACCGACGATTTCGGTATGGGGCTACGCATCCGCGACGTTCAAAAAGCGCTCCAAGCGCGCTATATCCAACCCAACGGCCCCACGCACCGCTATTGGCTGGTCTATGACGTTGACCGTAGTGGTGCCGTGCTCGATTGGTATGACCGCGGCGCACCACCGCCGACGATCGTGGCGCAAAACCCCGCCAATGGCCACGCCCACCTGATTTACGGCCTTGATGTACCCGTTAGAACAGCCCCAGACGGCAAACCAGGCCCATTACGCTACGCAGCCGCCGTAGATTGCGCCCTACGCGCTGTTTTGGACGCTGACGCGGGTTATGCGGGCCTTATCTGCAAAAATCCCTTACACAGCCACTGGCGCGTCACTGAATGGGAACCTCGCTTGTATGAGCTGGGCGACCTAGCCAGCTGGTTAGACCTCAGTGCCTTCAACGACCGCCGTAAACGGCTTCCAGACTACGGACTAGGGCGTAACTGTACCCTCTTCGAAAAACTCCGCACATGGGCTTATAGAGCGATACGGCAGGGGTGGCCAGAGTACGAGCGATGGCATGAAGCTGTACTGACTCGCGCACGTGCCTATAACGACTTTGAAGCGCCATTATCGGATAGCGAGGTTCGAGCTACAGCCAAGAGCGTTGCTAAGTGGACTCATCAGCACATCACTCCTGCAGG
>NZ_JBANSO010000061.1:0-4725 GCF_037070225.1 Vreelandella indica | reverse complement strand
CTTCTTCAGGACGGCTGCTTTACGCTCTGCAGAATAACGTGGCACAAGGGCTCCATGCCGCTCCCTCTGGATTAGATTTAGGCGATATCGCCAACCGGACAACTAGGCTGACAGAGGGGGATAAGCTTCAGTTAATTGGCGTCATCGATATCACCGCTGTCAATGCCATCGACACTGTCTCCGCAGGTAAGCTGCTTCACAGTCAAGAGCGACGCGACTGTGGTGATAGCGGTTATCTTGGCATAGAAAAGCCGGATGAGCACAAGCACAGCAACAGCGGATCTTGGTATATTACCAAACGGCCTGGCGCCCGCAATAATCTGGATGCTTACCAACTGAAAGTTGAAAAAAAAACAAAGCCAGTATCCGTGCTAAGGTGGAGCACCTCTTTAGGCGCAATAACCAAGTTTTGGTTATGCTAAATCCATTAGCATAACTTCGGTATTTGATGAAAATCTGCAATTATTCAGGCCTAGTTTAGGTGTCGATCAGTCATCCCAGTGCATAACGGTATGGTTTTTACCAGCTATTTTAAATAGTTCTCTAATAATCAAATGAGCTCCTGAAGGTAAATGAGCCCCGGTGCGTCTAACGACACCGTATGGCCCCATCAAAGATGGGATGCGCACGTCTAGCTGTGAAAGAATATTAGTGCTAACACAGAATTTGGCTACTTCTTCAGGGATAACTGCAACCAAGGTTGGGTCTTGCTGTAGTAACATTAGAGTGGTGAAAGTTGACGAGGTTTCTATCGGATACTGAATTACCTCTAAGCCCGCTCTGTTAATTTCATATTCTAAGGACTGACGCATTGGCATGTTAGAAGGGTATACTATCCATGAGTAGTCAATTAGATCTTTTAATTTTAAATGGTTAGTGTTTGCAAGAGGGTTTTTCTTATTAGCAACGACAGCCAGGGGTTCGTCACTGAGTTCAAGACTGTCATAAGCTGCTGACTTCTGTCCTACATGTGATCTGCATATGGCTAAATCTATTCGTCCTTTATCTAGTAGTTTCAATAGATTGGCGCTAGTGTCCTCAAAAATTTCAATCGAAAGGGCTGGCTGTGCCAATCGTAAATTACGGATTGCTTTTGTCAATGAAGGGACAGCTCCCATTGTTGTTCCGATAGCTATATGCCCTCCGTGGCCTTGCATTATTCCTACAATTTCTTCTCTCATATGAGCTAAGTCACTATAAACTAACCTTGCATAACGAATCACACATCTGCCAACTTCATTTGGTTCAATTCCTTTGGGGTTGCGTTCAAAAAGCTGCATGTCTAGAACATCTTCAATTTCATGTAGTGATTTGGTTGCCCCGGGCTGAGATATAGATATGACTTGCGCAGCTTTATGAAGGGAGCCGTAATCATCCAGTGCGATTAAAAGTTGCATGTGCTTCAGTCGTAAACGTGAAGTAATTAACTTTAATGTTGGAACCATGGAGAAGGCCTTTTTTATGTAAAATCAGTCGAAGGGGCGGTGTTTTTTATTAATTAAATGAAATGCTTTTCTATACCGTTTGATTTCAAAGTCGAGGATATAAGTATTGCTATAATCGTGGAGCGTCTACACGGATATTACTATATTTTGGCGCTTCAAGTGGCTGCCTCAAGTTACAAGCGCAACGCCATTGAAGGGTGCTCGGTCCAACAACGGATTTCTTGAGCACCTCGGCGTAGACTTCCAGCGGCATTCGACAGTCCAGTGTCTTTCGTGGTCGTGTATTCAATGAGTCGGCTATTTCGTCAAGCTATTCTTGGCTGTAGACCGAGACATATCCGTACCCTTCGGCAGGTACTGTTTCAGCAGCCCGTTCGTGTTCTCATTGGAACTCTGCTCCCACGGGCTATGCGGGGCAGCACATTAAATCGCTGTACCAGTATTCTGAGTGATCTCGGCATGCTTCACCATCTCTCTGCCCTGACCATAAATTATAGATAAGCGCAGGGAACGCGGCAATTCATTAAGCTTGTCGCTGAAGCCGATGGCCGCCGCCGTAGCCATGGTGCCATCCACCTTTGCGCGAATCACTAAGCGCGTAATGCTTTCCACCGGTGTACCGACAGCAAAGCGATTGTTAACGCCAAAGATGAGATCCCCTCCCAATGGCCAGGCATTAGGCGGTCTTCGAGCTCAGTAGATCGCAGGTGGATGCTGGCTAGGTCTGGAATCTGTTGCCTTGCCCTGGCTGCGAGGACACCGTTTACCTAAACAGGCAGCCAGCTCTTTCTTGAGCGAGCCGCGCGGCATGAAGTAGAGCGCGTTGTAGATGGCTTCGTGTGAGTCTTGGTGGTCAGTGTTATCAGGTAACATACGCTTGAGTGTGCTGGCTATTTGCTCTGGAGACCAGTACTTACGCAGCAGGTAGAACACCTATTCGAATAGTTCACCCATCCAGATGCAGCTTCGGGCTACGTTGAGGCCGACAGCGGGCCAGTCGAGCTCGGTAACCAGCAAAATTGGCGTCATACGCCATGTCAGGCCTGAACGTGTGGCGTGCTAGTTCTCGTGAAACGTTACTCGGTGCGTGCCCCAACTGACGAGCGATGGCACGAATCTAGTGATTAATCCGCATCAGCATAATGGCGGCTCGGTCTTCAGCAGAAAGAGGGCTATAACAGTGAGTCATGGAAACACCATGCCTAATTGGTAGATGTTGCACTTGGGCATTGAGACCGCCCTGTGTCCTGTTAAAAAAGCACTTCGTTAGACTCAAGGGAAGCTTACTCAGCTTCCTTAAGTCTATTCCCACGTCAACGTGTGGAAGAAGTACTCCGAAGGCGTATTCTAAAAATTTCCCCTTCCTGCTCATGTTGAATTTGTATCCATGCTGCTTAGCAGGCACTTGCGATCCTCGGTTCGTTTTTTGAATCAATCTTAGCTATGGCTTGTTTTCAATTTAGCCCTGGTGGTTCGGAAAACACTATCTAGGTGGGTAAGCATAGCGCGCTCAGAGGCATTAGGGTCGCCGCGCATGAGGGCATCAACGATGTGCTGATGTTCTAGGTAACTGCGCTCTATAGCTCCTGGCTCCAGCATTACCTGGCGCCGGATGTTGAGTCCAAAGGTGTAAAGTTCTTCGGCATAGCGCAATAGAATCTCATTGTCGGCGTACTTTGATATAAGTTTATGGAAGTTTTGATCGGAGAGCTGAAAATGTACGGGAGAGTTAAACAATTTTTCCTGCTCCTCAAGCATTCGTTTTAAAACGTCGATACCCTGAGCATCAATATGGATGGCTGCGCGCCTAGCAATGGCGGCCTCTACCACGATGCGACTCTCGAAAACACTGTCCACGTCGAAGCAATTCATCACAGGCACTTTGGCGTCAGAATGGGTTGCGTGGAATCTCGCCAAGGCTTCATCGTTAGCACAGATGCGCGTCTTGCTGCCATGAGAGACGCTTATTAGGCCGTGAGCGGTGAGCTGGGAAAGCCCCCCGCGCACGGTCTCTCGGCTGACGCCAAATAGTTGAGCCAACTCACGCTCACTAGGTAATTCGTCTCCATCCCGTAATAGGCCGGTAAGAATCATGTCGGTCAGCTTATCAGCCAATATTTCTTTCTTGGTCCGATTCATAAGCGTCTTTTCGAAGGCGAATGCTGAATTGTGCATAGCTACACTCCTCTCATGACTGGTATATATAATAGACCAGATAATCAAAAACTATATATGTTGCGCAGGCAGATTAAAACAAAGCTATATTTTTATTAATTATTTATTGACATAGTGTTACAGCGTGTTTAGGTTTCTAAGTTAGTGGTATGCTGGCCGTACCAGAAGACCAGTTTATCACTACCAATTACAATTAAGGAGTGCACTATGCTCAGGAAGCTGCTGAGGCTTTATTTCTTCTCACTGACTATCGCCAGCATGCATGCTCAGTCGAGCAAGATTGTCTTCGCTATCGGTGGTACACCAGCCTTCACAAGCGCCTAATACCTTCATAAATACAAAGGAAATCCTACCAATGAAAATTATCAAGGTCAGAGCCCGTATCTTCGAGTGGAAAGGACACACCGTCCCAGCCCAAGCCCATTTCTGCTCTAATGCTATGGATGAGCTGTGGGATAAGAGCGATTCAATGGGTACTTTCCGCTTTCATGGCTGGACCGCCGTGGAAATTGAAACCGATACAGGCTTGGTCGGCCTAGGCAACGTGGCGCTTGCCCCTTCCATCGCTAAGGCAATCATCGACCAGTACCTTGCTCCACTTGTGATCGGTCAAGATCCTTTCGATTACGAATACCTATGGCAACGCATGTACCGCGCCACCCACGCCTGGGGGCGTAAAGGGATTGGCATGGCGGCAATCTCGGGCGTCGATATCGCCATCTGGGACATTATGGGTAAGGCGGTAAATAAACCGGTCTTTAAACTGCTCGGCGGACGTACCAAGGAGAAAATTCCCTGCTACGCATCGAAACTCTACCGCACTGATCTTAAAAGTATGCAAGACGAAGCCCAGTCTTATCTCGACCAAGGTTTTTCCGCGATGAAAATGCGCTTTGGGTACGGCCCCAAAGACGGCCCGGCTGGCATGCGCGAAAACCTGAATAGTGTCGCAGCGGTTCGAGAAGTTATTGGCGACGATATTGACCTAATGCTCGAATGCTATATGGGCTGGAACCTGGAATACGCTAAGCGCATGTTACCCAAGCTGGAACGCTTTGAGCCTCGGTGGCTCGAAGAGCCCGTGCTGGCCGACGATATCGATGGC
>NZ_JBANSO010000060.1:0-4742 GCF_037070225.1 Vreelandella indica | reverse complement strand
AAAAACGGAATCGGTTGACCCATCGTGACCGCTCAGCGTACAAAACTCTCTCCAGCGTGAAGGCTGTGTGCAAATCGGTCACGATCACCGGAATGACCGGTCACGTTCGCCGGAATACGCAATATGCAAGCCTCTCAGCATGACAGCAAAGGCTTGAGTGAGAAACTGGGCCAGTTCATCAGTAAGAGTGCGGACATCATGACGATCATTGCGCCTTTTATCCCAGCCTTGACAGGTCTTGCGGCTGGGGCTGGCTAGCTGTAAAACCCATCTACTTTTTTTGCTTGCCCAAGCTTGGGGCTATTTGGCCTTCAGGTTTAGAGAGATGAACACAGAGGTTTTGAAGGGCAATTATATGGATAGGCAGTTTTTGTTAGAACAAGCTGAATCAATGCAGAACATGATGGTGGACTGCGCAACAGGCGGGACTATCTCTGATTTAGACTTTGGCAAGGTTCGAACAAATTTATTGTCTGATGCTGGTATAGCGCAGCTTGTGCCACAGATGGTTAAGACCTGTCGGTCACCGAGTCAGTTCTGGGGCTTCATCAAAAAAACCAAACAGTATGAACCGCGAAGACAATACATCTGGAGTGAATTTAGGCCGCTTCTAGACAAGTTAGAAGAGGTTGGGTCACCATCAGATTCAGCTATCAGGGAAACCCTGGAGAAGTTCGATTCCGCCCATGTTCATGCTGCGTGGCAAAAAACTTTGGATCGAAGAACTTCGGACCCTGAAGGCGCTATCACCATGGCAAAAACCTTAGTTGAGAGTGTCTGCAAGCACGTCATTGAGCAAGTTGAGGGCCAGGAGTACACGGGTAAAAGCGATGATCTTCCCGCCTTGTACCGAAAAGCATCCCTTGCACTTAACCTGTCGCCAGAACAACACATGGAAGAAACCTTCAAGCGTATCCTTGGTGGTTGCTCTAATATCGTGACTGGTCTTGGAGAGTTGCGTAACAAGGTTGGAGACGCCCACGGCCAAGGCTCACGGCCAATCAAACCGAAACCTCGACATGCTGAATTAGCCGTCAATCTTGCTGGGACAATGGCAGCCTTCCTAATTGCTACTCTTGAAGCACGATAAAATCATTTCGTCTTTGGCTAAGCAATGCGTAGAACGTTTGAAAAAATCACCTCACCTCACAGGAAGGCCATAAATTAAAGTTATAAAAATACATATTGTGATAGTAGTTATTGATTTCGAATTGCTCTTTGCCTGACTGTTTAGCAACCTATCTTATCAAGGCATAGCGCTGCTGATTTAGAAAGGGTGTAAGGATTTGGATTTTTATTATGCCCCCTTAACGTAAAAACCCCCGAGATTTCTCCCGAGGGTTTTCAAGGAACCAAGAGCTACTTTACAAGCTCTTTATAAGCCAAGTCAGGCCACCTTGCGTTGGGTGTCGCGACAATGGGCATCGTATGCCTCTTCTAAAATGCGCGCGGCTTGGTCGAGGAGCCGGATTGCTTGCGAATAGTCTGTGCGGGACATGATTCTACTCCCTTATATGGTAAGTACTGCTTCGTGGTAAGTACTGCTTCTAGTGTCTTGCATTAATCATAGGAACGGTTTTTGGTCAAGTTGTTCCACCAAAAGATCCAATGTTTGTTGTTCGCCCTCATTAATGGCGAGTGCCATTTTTTCCATAATGCTTGTATATTCAATAGCTTGGTGAGCCATCATGGGGTCTATGTCGTCCACCAAATTGTGTACAAGCCCAGAAACTTGGCGCATGATTTTTGCTAGTTCAGCATAGCTAGGATTATGTCCTTGCAGTACAGATATTTCGAACTGCTGAGCGTTCCGAAGGAACATGTTTGCTACTTCAAGTACCTTCAAATATAGCTCTTGTGCCTGATCCATGTATATATGCTCTCCGCCCCAAAAATCAAGTTCTCGCGTGGCGAAGGATCATATCATTTAAATAAACCGGATTCACTTCTTCAAGCCAATGTTCTGTAGATATGAATACCTATACGCCTTTTTTGTCGTAACGTCAACCCTGCTGATTGAAGTAAATGTTGCCATTTGGGTACACCTCTAAGAACACATTTCTGAAGGCTGATTTTTCGTATTCATATGCATGGATTGACAACCCAAACGAATACATCTATTGTGAATACACTCAAGTGAACACATGGCGATCATAAGGGAGTCGTTGGAATGTCTTTCATCCGTGCTTACCTCCGAGCATCCACAGATGACCAGAACGCGAGCCGCGCCCGTGAAGCGCTGAACATCTTCACACAAGAGAAAGGCGCTAAGGTCGCATCGTGGTATATCGAAAACGCCAGCGGCACCAAAGCCGACCGAACAGAGCTGGCGCGTCTAATAGACGACTCACAGCCTGGAGACATTCTCCTTGTTGAACAGGTTGACCGTCTGACGCGGCTAACAAAAGCCGATTGGGATCGTCTCAAGGGAGCAATCCAGAGCGCTGGCCTAAGAGTAGTTTCGCTAGACCTGCCCACCAGCCATACAGCGCTGACGGTCGATGCCAACGACGACTTCA
The DNA here is from genome assembly GCF_037070225.1 of Vreelandella indica. Classification (NCBI taxonomy): domain Bacteria; kingdom Pseudomonadati; phylum Pseudomonadota; class Gammaproteobacteria; order Oceanospirillales; family Halomonadaceae; genus Vreelandella; species Vreelandella indica. The sequence goes on along the minus strand of NZ_JBANSO010000060.1, from coordinate 2,223 downwards.
CTGGTCGGATGATTGATGCTGTAAACGCCATGCTGCTAGATATGCTGGCGGCTGTCGCTCGGAAAGACTACGAGGACAGGAGAAGGCGTCAGGCTGAAGGCATCACCAAGGCGAAGGAGCACGGACGCTATAAGGGCCGTCCGGTAGACCACGATAAGCATAGACGAATCAACGAACTTAGAGAGCAAGGCTTCAGCGTTCGTAAAACAGCGGACATCATCGGTTGTGGTATCAGTACCGTTCAACGTGCCGAAAAGAGAGCATCCGCTGACTAGGCTAGAGAAAGGAACGATGTTCCAGCACACACGAAGGACAGGGCTTGCCATGGCTCTGTCTTTTTTCTTTTTGATGTACCTGCTATTGGCTTGGTTACCGTCAGGAGTAGGGCGCTAGAGCCAAACAGTATCTATCCGCTTGCAGGACTTATTAATAAAAGGATATAAGTTTCTGATTATAAAGGGTTTACTGGTGATTTAATGTCTTGTAGCGTCTTTGTTGTTGGCGCTCATTAAAGGCGCGTAACCAATACGATTAGATAGCTATAAGGAGTCGAGCCAATGTGGATCAAGATAGAACGCTGGGGAATTGACGTAGGTGTCAGCGGTCTTATCATCAGGCTGGTTTTAGGTGATGTCTTCATCCGTATACCGCTGGTCGGTGTTGTGGCATGGAATCATCATAGCCTGTCCTTTGATCGGTGGGAGGATGTGAAGAAAGACCCAATACCTAAGTTCTAACATTCATCGATGGGGATGGGTGTCTGTTCGTTTCGCTCATCCCTATGGGTATCAAAAAACCGTTTTCTTATAGGCCATACGCGCTAGATAGGCGGGCCTACGGGGAAGCTCAAACGCCTCTATATCTATCAATACCCGCTCATATTTTTGTGGTGAAATAGTCCGATTCCCTTACGTTCTCCGGTAGTTAAACCGCAAGGAAGCCAGGGTCATTGGTATCCACGGCTTCGCCACGGACTAACAGAAAGAACAAGATTATGGCCGTCTCCAGTGCCTTGGTCTCCTTTTTGAAGGAGTCACCAACGGAGCTTCTGCATGGGCCATTCACATGGGATTTCCTTAGCTGGAGCATAGCCCTTCGGTCAGGGCAGTCCTTCCATTGGTCAAACGTTTGGGCATCAAACCGCATCAACTCATCTATAACCGCTGGTGTGATCAGCAAGTCATTTTTGACAAGATGGATAGGAAGGTTCCCTCTACAGACGGTCTTGTGAAGATGCTGTAGTTTCGTCATTGGGGTTTTACCCTTCAAACTGTGGACGGATTGTACTTCGATTGTCATAGCGCCTCTCTCGCTTCTTAGTCTCTCACCTCTTCAACAGCGGTATATCTCACTACTGCTTCGCCTTCGCTTTGAGCAACAGTTCAGCATGATGGGCTTCCAAGTTAACCCCATGTTCCTGACATGCCCGAGTAACGGTAGTCTTGGAGACGCCGAAGACACGACAGGTTTCCGTGACGCTAACCCGGTTCTCTTTTCGATAGTCAGCGATAGCCTTCCAGTTTTTCTTGAAGGAGGCACCACCAGACGGCACAGGTGACTTATAGGACATACCGGCTTTACGCCAGAGTTCTTGGACATAGGCGGCACTAAGTCCGAAGTGTTCAGCAGTCTTTCGCTTGGAAGCCTTATTCTGAAGACGCCACTGGATTACGTCTTGATGATTAACCCTAGGCTTCGGGCCTCGCTTTTTCACTGTGGTCATTGTTTTTCTCCTTGAGTAGGTTGTACTTTGACTTCCTCCAATCGTGGGAGTGAGATTACTTTCCGATTAACTCACCATGTCCAGCCTTGAGATCGCTGAAGTGGTGGAGAAGCGCCATGACAACGTTAAGCGCACCATCAACTACCTAGAATCCGTGGACGCAATCGAATCTCCTCACCGTGAGGAAATCTCAACAGCGACTCGGCCTCGTATTGAATACTTCGTCAACCAGCGCGACAGCTATGTGATCGTCGCCCAGCTATCTCCAGAGTTCACCGCTCTCCTATGGACTGGTAAAGTGAGTAAGTAATTAATTTTTGGAGCCAATTGAATGTCAGCAGCTACACGAATAGCCCCTTTGATTCCTATTTTGATGCTCTGAACCGTACCGGCTTTCTCGGAGACCCGTTAGTTTGAGTCAAGCAGCCTTATTTGCCTGACTCTGTTGCTCATAATACATGGCTTCTCGCTCTGCTGGTGGGATATGGCCAATCGGCTCC
>NZ_JBANSO010000005.1:0-176587 GCF_037070225.1 Vreelandella indica | reverse complement strand
CGGCGATTCCGGAAAACTGCCCAAAATCGGTCACGATAAAACGGAATGCGCGGTCACCATCATCCAGAACAGACGGTCACGTTCAAACGGAATGGGCGGTCACGATAGGGCGGAATACGCAAACACAACTTATCGATTTAATTCAAAAAAATCTCAGCCATATACTACCTCCATGAAGCTATCAAGGATGGCTTAACCTGCATCCAATTTACTGCTAATGGAGGAAGATTCTCATGACACCCCACTGTCCAAAGTGTGGTTCCCCAAATGTTATATCTCGCAATCTAGGAAGAAAGGTCGGCGGTGCCACTGGGGCCGCTGCCGGTGCTGCGTCTGGGGCTGCCGGAGCCCTTAGTGGTGCCAAGGCGGGGGCGCTGGTCGGTGCAATGATAGGCCCGGCAGGCATTACCATTGGCAGCCTGTCCGGTGCTGTATTTGGTGGATTGTTAGGCGGCACGACCTTTGGTGTTGCCGGTGCCAAGCTGGGCCATGAGCTTGATCAGAAAATGCTCGATAACTACGCCTGCTGTGCTTGTGATTGCACCTTTCGTCCCCACGCTGAGTAACCCCCTTGCAGCGGGCCTCTCTGCCGCTTAATACGACGACTACCTCTACACGCATTCGCTTGCCCGCCTTACTCAGGGCGGGCCGCTATGCCGTGCGCGCTCATTAACTTTGAAAACCCTCAAGGAGTTTGTAATGGCTCATCTTGTTGAACAAATGGCTTACGTTGGCGATACCCCTTGGCATGGCCTGAGGCAGCAACTTTCTCGTCATCAACCGCTGGAAGTCTGGCAGCAACAGGCCGGTATGAACTGGCACATTGAAGAAGCCCCGGTCCGCTTTATTGCCGAAGGCGCAAGCCACCTGGGCAGCATTCACTCATTTCCCGAACAGAAGGTGCTCTATCGCTCCGATACGAAGGTACCGCTATCGGTGGTGTCCCAGCGCTATAAGGTGGTGCAACCCGAAGAAATATTGGAATTCTATCGAGACCTCACCGAGTACGCTGGCTATGAGCTGGAAACCGCTGGGGTATTAAAAGGCGGTCGTAAGTTCTGGGCTTTGGCACGTAGTGGCTTAAGTACCTCGCTTAAAGGCCAGGATGAGGTCAACGACTACTTACTACTGGCAACCTCGTGTGACGGCACCTTGGCGACGATGGCCACACCTACCACGGTAAGGGTGGTGTGTAATAACACGCTGCAGATTGCAGTGGATGGCACCTCACAAGCCGTGAAAGTACCCCATCGCTCGGAGTTTGATCCCCGAGCGGTGAAGAGCCAGCTGGGGATTTCCGTCTCGCAGTGGAACGACTTCATGTATCGCATGAAGGCCTTGGCAGAACGCAAGATTGATCACCATGAAGCACAGCACTATTTCCAGTCAGTGATTTGCGGGGCAGAGAAGCCACTGGATGATCCCTCCAAACTGCCCAACTACCGGGCCCTGAACAAAGTGCAGAAGCTCTACCACGGCGAAGGCCGGGGTTCACACCTAATCACCGCTAAAGACACCGCCTGGGGCTTGCTTAATGCCGTGACCGAGTACGTGGATCACGACAAACGGGCACGTAGCAACGACACCCGTATGGATTCAGCGTGGTTCGGCCAAGGCGCCCAACTCAAGCAGGAAGCACTGGATGCCGCGTTAGCGCTAGTGTCTTAACCAACCTATCGGTAGGGCGTCGTTCTACCCCTTACTGCGATTTTCCAAACCAATGATATTCACCATCTCCCCGGCATAGACGCCCAGCCCCACAAAGGCTGGGCGTTTTGCTGTGGGGCTTATGCCGCGAGGTACTGCCATGACGTTTATTTCCCATGCCATTGAAGTTGCTTTAACGCGTCTGACTGAAGAGCTAATAGCCAACCATGCCCACCGCGCTGACACCGTGGTCTGCGCTCAAGGCACGTTTTATCGAGCAGAGGTACGGCTAGTGCCTATTAAAGCTAACGAGCTAGCCCAGCATTTAGCGGAGTAATACCGCCATCACTTCATAACGATGCCTGGCGACACGGCATCACCACCATTCTTTGTTTTAATGGAGGTGCCCCATGGCACGATCCTCTAATGTGGTAAATTCTTCTTCCCGCCTGGTAAGTCCCCCAACCAAAGCCAACGCCGCCGCCGTCACGGCTGTCCCTGCATCCCCCGTTGAGTCGACCTCAACAGCAGAAAGCACCGCGATCATCCAGGTAATTGAACGCGCTGCCCTCAATCCCGACGTCGATATCGACAAAATGGAGCGTCTCCTACAAATGCAGGAACGCGTCATGGACCGTCAGGCCATGATGGCTTATAGCGCTGCCATGGCCGCCATGCAGACCGAACTCCCCAGCATTGAAGAGCGCGGGCAAACCAACAACGGCTTCTACGCCACGCTGGAGGATATTGTCGATACCGTGCGCCCGATCATGCAGAAGCATGGCTTTGCGGTGAGCTTTCGTATTCAGACACAGGAGCGCGGCATCCAGGTAACCGGTGTACTGATGCACAAGGATGGCCACCGTGAAGAGACCAGTATGCTATTGCCTGCGGATATGAGTGGTAACAAAAACGCCGTGCAGGCGTTTGGTTCCTCTACCAGCTACGGCAAGCGCTATGTGCTTTCCGCACTGCTCAACATCACCACACGCGGCCAGGATGATAACGGTAACGCCAGTACCAAGGCGGGTATCAAGACGATAACCCCGTTCCAGGCAGGCCAAATCCAACGCCTGATCAGCCAATGCCCCGCGACGACTCAGGAGTGGTTTAGCGGCAAGTACGGCTCAGCCGTGCAAGTACCGTATAGCGACTTCGACAAGCTCCGGGCATCCCTTTCTAAGCGAGCCGTTAACTAAACGGCGTACCAACCCTATCTGAGTAAAGGAGGCATCCATGCAGATACTCACTATGCCGCAAGGCTCCCCTGAATGGCTGGCGGCGCGCTTAGGGCGCGTCACCATGTCGGAGCTAAAGTCATTGCTGGTTAAGGGTAAAGGCCCTGGTGGGTTGGGCACCGGGGCGATTACCTACATGCACCAGTTGATCGGCGAGCGGATTACCGGGGAACTGGCCGAGCCGTTTCAAGGTAACGCGAATACCCGTCGTGGCCATGAGCTGGAAGGCGTGGCCCGTGCGCTTTACTGCGATGCCACTGGCGAACCCCAGCCCCAGGAAGTGGGCCTGATCCTTAATCATGAGGTGGGCTACTCGCCAGACAGCCTGGTAAACGCTAACGGTCTGCTAGAAATCAAAACCAAACTGCCCAAGTTCCAAATCGAAGTGCTGTTGAATGGAGAAATACCCGATGAGCACATTCCCCAATGCCAGGGTGGCTTATGGGTAAGCGAACGGGAATGGATCGACTTTGTGAGCTATTGGCCCGGGATGCCGCTGTTTATCAAACGCGCCTACCGTGACGACATCATGATTCGCACCATTGCTGAACGGGTTGAAGCATTTCATGAAGAGATGGAGCGACGCATCAGCCAAGTGATGGTCGCGTGAGCCAAGCTCATCACCAACGTACCGTAGACCAAGTAACGACATAGACGCCGGGGCCACCACCCCGGCGTTTTTTTATTTTTTGGAGGCAACCATGACGCACTCAAAACTAAAAGCCGGGGAAGAGGCGGGTACTTACCTCGTTACATCGCCCGTTACCGAAACTGACATCATCACCATGGCCAAGCGCTTTGCGCGGCGTAAAATCGCAAAAGGCCGCAAGATAACGCAGCCCTCGCAGGCATTCGAGCATCTGCAACTACTGCTTCAGGACTACGAACATGAAGTATTCAGCGTGCTATTCCTCGATAGTCAGCACCGCGTGATCCGCTTTGAAGAACTTTTTCGCGGCACCATCGACGCGGCTAGCGTGTATCCCCGTGAAGTGCTGAAAGCAGCACTCGCCTACAACGCTGCTGCTGTAATTCTGGTACATAACCACCCCAGCGGTGATCCAGAACCAAGTGACGCAGATCGGCGCATAACCGAGCAGCTTAAAGAGGCCCTCGGGCTGATGGACATTCGAGTGATTGATCACGTCGTGGTGGGAAGTGATGGGTGTAGGTCGTTTGCGGAGATGGGGTATTTGTAGCTGTATCGTTCTCAACCTAGAAATGAAGCTGTCCCTTGCTGGGATGGCTTCAATTTGCTGGAAACGTTTTATTTTTTGTACGTACTTCGCGTTATTACCCAGCCGAACGATATGCCATCATAGTGGCCACGCTTTCAGATAAGCACAGGATTGTTAATGAACACGACCCCGCTGGCCTATCAGCTTTCCGGCCATATTACGGCTGAAGCTCCGCTCAACGTCAGCTACTTCGGGATGGACGAACGGCTGCCCCGCACTCCCCACGGCCAAGTGTTTCTTAACGGCGGCACGTTACGAGGGCCGCTGCGTAAAGCAGGCCTGAATATGCTAATACGCGAACTTGCCAGCCTTAAAGACCAGCCGTTAGACCTCGTTTTCAATCGAGCGCAAATGTATATGCTGGGCGAAGGCATTGATGTCTCGCGAGATGTTAATAACGAAGCGATGGGGCGCAATTACGACCCACGTGCGGAAGCGTTTTTGCGTCAAACGAACCCCTTCATGAGCCTATTTGGCCGCTGGAAGCTGGCAGGCTATTTAGAAGTAGGCCCACTGCTCACCAGTACGAGCAACCTTATAACGGCAGGTCAAGGGGTGCGTCATGATCAATTTGAGCATGATCCACGCTTGGTGACCTACTTGAGCGCTGACGAGCAAGCGGCGTTGATGGACCAAATGCGAAGTACCCAAGAAAGCATGGCGGAAATTGAAGAGGTGCGAGAACAAATTCGCCTCATCAAAGTCGACGCGCGTAAAACTGATGATGTGGCGGCTAGGCAAGCCTTTGCAAAGCAGACCCGAGAACTGGAAGCCCAAGAGAAAGCGATCCGCAAACAGCGTGAAGGTTCTGAAGAATCGATTAAGCACCCGTTGCCAGGTTATGAAGCTATTGCGCCGGGTAGCCAGCTGCAAAGCCGCTTAAAACTCATAGAGGGGACGCCGGAAATACTGGGTCTCTTGCTGCATTGCCTTGCTGAATTTTCTCACCATCCCCGCCTAGGGGGCCACTTAGCTAATGGTTTCGGAGCCATTAGCGCTGAGTGGCAAGTAATGCAGCGTTCGCCGGGTGAGCGTCAAGCAGAGGCGATAGGCATGGTGAGGATAGACGACATGGGAATGACATTAGAAGGGGAGCCATTGGAACAGGCGTGGCAGGCCTTTAAAGTGACGCTGCCTAGCTACGACTTCACTCTATTCAGCCGCCAAGAAGCCCGTCAACGTTGGAAACAGCGCTAGCCATGGCAGTGCCATCGCAAGGGGGCGACCCAGCTTTAATGCAGCCCTTTAAGCTCATCCTACAATTACATACGCCGCTGATACTGCCACGAGTAGTGCCGCGTTTAGACACCTTATTACACGAAGCGGCTTGCCGCCGCGCCTTAGACTGGGGACACCCCCCTTCGCTGCCGCTTACTTATGACCATGAGCAGGGCGCTTTTCGCGCCTCGCAGCTGATCTTTGGGGTAACGCCGCAGTTTGGTCTGGAGGCGCATGAGGTAGGCATGGTGGCCCACCTATATAAGCTGCCTTTATTAGCGGCGCGCAACGTGCGGGCACCGCTGCGCTTTGATGGTGGTGATTGGGCACCGAAACTCACCCTCCACAAAGGGCGGCTATGCCCGTACTTAATATTTTATGCAGAGGGTGATCCAAGCGCCTGTACTGACCTGTTGAGTGAGATACCACATATCGGCATTGCTTATGCACGTGGGCAGGGGGCGGTCAGTATTATGAGCACCGTTCCAGATCATGAAGAACGGTGGCGGCAACGTAGCTGGCGTGTACCCGAAATGCATACCGGTATGCCTTATACACCCCTGACAGACTGCCTACGCCTGACGCCAGCGGGCAGCGATGAGCCGGTTTATCGGCCACCGCGCATTCTGCGTGAGGTAATGCAATGACAGTATACGGCGCTGCACCTGCCCCAGTGCGGCCTCAGCACATGGGCTACCAACTTCTTTACCAAGCTACGAGCGCGTTAAGGCGTGGGAGCTTTGCAGCAACGCTGACGCCTACCACTCTCAACTGCGCATGTTGTGATCGAAGATGGGCAGAGGTCGAAGCACCTTTTAAAGCCGTTGAATACCACTATGGTAAGTGTGGTGAGGCAGAATACGTCTGTTTAACCTGCTACACCCCGCGCATACCCAGCCAGGACATACTCGGCTTAGAACGCATGAATGTTACAGGGAAGACCCAAACCCCTATTTACGGCAAGTTGGGCATGCTGGTGGGGTCGGGCGGCATTATTACGCCAGAAGCAGAGCTATACCTGACCCTGCCGCCCAAATTGTTTGAAAAATACCGAGATGGCGAGTGGGGCCAGCAAGGACGCTTAAGCATTGAAAAGCCTTTTGTGCGCTTGATAAGTCTATTAATACAGGGGACGCTTGACCCGATTGAAGACGGCTTTGTTTACATCGAAAACTGGGGGCGTAAAGTGGATGGCCTAATGCGCCAACTGATGCCCACCACATCGCTGCATGAACTCTGGTGTAACAGTGAGAACGGTGCCAGCGTATTGGACTTACACGCGATAATCACCACAGCCCAAGTGATGCGTGATCAGGGGTTGGACAGCCAAGCAGGCCGCTTTGCTTTCTGGAAACCGATTCTTGATGCAGCCAAAGGGCAGCGTGATGACAAAGCGTTTGCCCAGTGGTTGGAGAACGTGCCAGACCCCGCCGCGCTTTTGCAGGCGATTCCAACAGATCCCTACGACCGCTTAAGACTACCTGCCGTATTGGGATGGGTAATGCCACACTTGGACAAGTTGTTGCCTTACTGCCAAACAAAGATCCAGTCTTCACCAGCTACGTTTTTATCAGCTCAGTCATCAACACAACCGCCGGTGGCATCCAAGCCATCGAATGAAGGCGCGCAAGTTGAGCCTGAACAGGGCAACCTGTTTTAACCCGAAAGACGAGAGGGGATAAATCCCACGCTATGCAGGTGCATTACTACGAAGCCAGCGCGCTATGCCACCCTGGGAACACGTCAGGGCACCCAGTCACACTCGATGATTACCACTGCACTGCGTGGCACCTCTTTTCAGGTGATACCCACTCCCCCCAGCGCGAGCGACCGTTTATTTTTCGTGCCCAGTGGTTAACCCAAGAGCAACACTTGTTTAGCGTGCGCTCAGCGCGTGATTTCCCCCATGCAGAAAAGCGTGTACTGACGCTTAACGAAGGAACCACGCTGCAGCTGGAGTGGCACTGGGTGCCTACCGTCGCCACGCGGTTATCGTCCAGCGGCGAAAGGCTGCCCCGTAGCCAGCATATACCGGCACCGCGTGAACGGTGGGCTAGTCTTATTATTGAGCGTATGCAGCGCCAAGGGTGGGCAATAAATGTTGGTAGCGTTAGCTTTTATCCACTGGGGCGTTGGCCTCAGCAGCATAAAATATCGGTGCAACACCCGGTGGTAAGGGTTTGCGCTGAAGCAACCGTCATTGACACGCCACTGGCGGCCACCGCATGGTTTCAAGGGGTGTCTCGCCTACGTACTTACGGCATGGGCATGCTTTGCCCCTGTTAGGTTGTCGCTCACAATTATTGCTATCATTACGCCGTTCCGCCTCAGCGGAAGTGTTTGCAATGAATTGCAGACTTCGATGGAACGTTTGAACCTCTCGCCTTTGCGGGAATTCCCTTTGCGGAAACAGTGCCCCAGTTTTGCTGGGGCATTCGCTCTCCTACCTAGATAATGCCCCTATGCACCCGGTACTCCATTACCTCAGCGACATACTGCCTAAACGCCCAGGCTTTCAGCGTAACCCGGTGCAAATTGCGTATGCCGAAGCCCTTTTGGATGGCCTAGCTCAGAAAGGAAAGCTGCACTTTGTAGAGGGTGATACCGGGATCGGGAAGTCACTCGCTTACCAGTTAGCCCTGGCCGATTGGGTTGCCAAAGGCAAGCTAATGGGCGGTAAGCAGGCAGCGCGCCGAGCATTGATCTCTACCCATTCCAGGGCATTGCAGCGGCAGCTGCTCCAGCCAGATAACCTCGCGATCGTGCGTGACTACTTAACACATGCCCAGTTGCCGCAACTTAGTTTTGCGCTGCGCATGGGCCGGGATAATTACCTGAATCCCGAACGGTTAGCGCTACTTTTGGGTGTGCCGAGTTTAGATGCCGCAGCGGAAAGCACTCGATTACCCGACACGCACCGCCGTTTAGCGCGTTGGGGGCTGAAAAGCGATGGCTGCCTGCTTGATCTGGATGCTGCGCTGTTACCTGATGGCTGGCAGTTAGCCGATATTGCCCTGCGGCCCAACGACCCCTTATCGGAAAATCTAGAGGCACAACAGCAGGCCGCCCAACAAAGCGATGTGCTCATTATTAATCACGCACTGTTAGCGGTAGACCTGGTTACCCAAGGGAAAATCACTCATGCAGAAGCGCCCTATGTATTATTACTGGATGAAGCGGAGCACTACCCGGAAATCGCTGAAGAACTGCTAAGTGACCGCGTATCGCTGCAATCCACCACTTATCTACTTAATCAGCTAAAGCAGCATCGCGTGGCTAAACAGTGGCAAACCTTGCTGGATAACATGACCGACCGTGGGCGGGCGGGACGCGCCCACAGTTTAACGCCTTACCAAGGCGAGGCTCTGCAAAGCGCTGTGAAAGCGTTATTAAAACTGCGCTTGCGCGAGCCAAGCCATACGCCAGCACTATGGCAGGAGTGGCAGCATTTACGCCAGAGCGTGGAGAGCATTGCCCTTCGCTTACGCGAAGCTAGCCGCTACTTAGTGTTGGATTATTCCCCGGTGCGTGGATTGCCAGGGGTGGTTGCCCACGCCCCTAGCGCCGCTTCTAGTTTAAAAGCCGGTGCTAATAATCGGGTCACGTTGATGACCTCCGCGACGCTGTCAGACTTGAACCATGCGCCAGGCGAAATACCGCATTTTCGCTATATGCGTAGCCGCTTACAGCTGCCGGTCACTCATCCACGCAGCGGACTACAGCGTAGCTTTCAGGCCCAGCAGTTTGGCACCTTACGGTTTCGTTTACCGCGTTGGTTGCCACATCCGCTGTTGCAACAAGCGGATGACCGTTACCAGCTTGCCCCACAGTATTGCCAGCAGGTGCTTCCTTATCTAACTGACCAGCCAGGGCGCACCTTGGTGCTATGCGCTAGTTATGCAGATGTCGCCGCGCTAGTGGCTGCAGGGCCGGCTGCTCATTCACACAGGCTGGTTGCCCACTATGCAGGTACAGGGTTAAACGAGCTGGTTGCCCGCCTAGAAAACGATTCGATTTTGCTCACCCCCGCCGGGTGGGAGGGGTTATCGCCAAACCGTGAAGGGAACCAAGCGTACTGGCAGCATGTGGTGGTATTGCGTAATCCCCGCCCGATGGTCAGCCAAGTGGAACAGCACCTTGTCGAGCAGATGTTAATAAACCGCAATGTCAGTCACTCGGAAGCCACCCATATTGCTAAGGGCACGCTTATGCGTAAAAGCACCGTGCGTACGCTACATAAGCTGCGTCAAGGGCTGGGGCGGGCGATTCGTCATCCAGATGATGATGTTTTGATAACCTTATTGGAACCGCGCATCCCCCGCCCTTCCGGTGCGCCTGCCTGCCAAGGGGTGTACACACAACAGGTGTTACTAGGTGCCATACCCGCACGTTTTTATTCAGCTTACCAACTAGCTGAGGAACCTAGTGGGCAAGAAGCTGCTGCTGCTCCAACCACCGCTCAAGCACTCGCCGCACTTTTATAAGCTTCTGTAAACGGCTAATTTCGGAGCGCACTCGTCACAATATACTGCCTGCAACACACGCAGGTATGCTCAAAATAGTCAGCAGCCACTTCATCTTTACTAATTTTTACATTATTTTTTGGTGGTAAAGCTAAAGATTCTCCTCGCGGTGCCGTTAATCAATATAACGGCACAAACAGTGGCCGAAAGCAGGCCTCAGGGCCAGTGTCCAAAGCAAGGAGAATCACACCATGTCAGTGATCAATACCAACATCACATCAATGATCGGCCAGCAAAACCTGAGCAAGTCCCAAAACGACTTAACCACAAGCATGGAAAGGCTGTCCTCTGGCCTGCGTATCAACAGTGCCAAGGATGATGCGGCCGGTCAGGCCATCGCCAACCGCATGTCTTCACAGATCACCGGTCTGTCGACTGCACAGCGTAACGCTAACGATGGTATCTCGGTTGCCCAGACGGCTGAAGGTGCCTTGAATCAAGTTAACGATAACTTACAGCGTGTGCGTGAGCTATCTGTACAGGCGCAAAATGGCACCAACTCTCAGAATGACTTGACCTCCATTCAAAATGAAATTGATCAGCGTCTTAATGAGATTAACCGTATTTCTGAGCAGACTGATTTCAACGGGACTAAAGTCCTACAACAAGATGGAGCTCTAAAAATTCAGGTAGGGGCCAACGACAACGAAACAATTAGTATTGATTTACAAAAAATCGATGCTACATCACTTGGCCTAAACAACTTCACCGTTAGCGGTGATAAAGCCGCCGATCTGCAAACATTGATGAGCGACTTCGGCGCTTCGGGTAATTCAGATTACACTGTAAATGTCGCTGATAATAATGGTGCAGCCCCGGCTACTGCTGTTAAAGTTGATCTTCTAAGTGGAAAAGTCACTGACGCCGCTGACGCCCAGCTATATGTAAGTCAAACAACTGGGGCAATTACCGATCAAGGTGCTAACGTAGCTGCAACTGATGCAGGCGTTACCGCCGATGTCGCAGATGCTTTCGGTGTTGCGCTTACTACTTCCGCTCAGGGCGATAGTGCTACAGTAGGTGGCGTTTCCTGGACCCGCGATACAGCTGCGACAGCAACCGACGGTAATGGTACTTACTCGGCGACCATCGAGGGTCAGGAGGTGACAGTGACCTTGTCAGGCGCCACTGGTGGTACAGGCGGTACCTTGACTGTAGACTCAGGCTCTCTGAACCTTGATGCCAGTACCCTTGTTACTGGTAGCACTTTCGGCGCCGGCACCAATTTCACTACCTATGGCACCAATGAAGATGCTCGTCAAACTGATCTGGAGAGCGCAGGCGCTACCTACGACGGTGCTTCTATAGAAGTTGACGGCAATGCCTATAGTGTTGATACCGGTGGCCAAGTCACTGCTGATGCGGCCTACAACCTTGATGGTGTTGCTGGAGATGACATTGCCGCAGGCGATGTCGTTTACATCAAAGATGCAGGGCAGGCTAGCCAAGGGCTCATCTCCCAGACCGATGCAGTAGAAGCATCGCGTAATCCGATGGACAAACTTGATTCAGCTCTAAGTATGGTGGACACTCTGCGCTCTGACCTTGGTGCCATTCAGAACCGTTTCGAGTCTGCCATCACTAACCTGCAGACCAACGAAACTAACCTGTCTTCTGCTCGTTCACGTATTGAAGATGCCGACTACGCAACTGAAGTAGCCAGCATGACGCGTGCACAGATTCTGCAGCAGGCGGGTACTTCTGTACTAGCCCAGGCCAACCAGATTCCGCAGAACGTTCTTTCTCTGCTGGGTTAATTGGTTAGCTCTAAAGCTAATTGATAGATATAACGGGGCCGAAAGGCCCCGTTTTTATAATGGGAGCATTTAAGTGAGCAAAACTGTTTATACTCTTAAAAAGCATGGAGATTCGGAAGAGTATCACCTTTTTCAAGCTGAATTAACTCAAGATCAGCCAGAAAGAAAGTGCATGCCCCAAAATAAATCTATCTGTCAAAAAATGAATAAAAAAGATAGCTCAGAAAATAAATTTGCTTGTCTAAATGAAGAGCAGGCTAGAAAAAAGTGTGCTGACATTGGTCGAGTGGTATGCGGGGTCTGTGTTAGCCATCTGTATGCATCCTATTAATCTTACGCCGTGTTCGAATGTAGTAGTAAATGCAGTAAGGTTGGGCTTCGGCTCCACCCACAACAACATGCTTCCGATTCGGGAGCATTTCTTTTATGAGACCGACCTATACCAAGCGGTAATGATGCGGTGTAGCAGCGTAAGGGGCTAGAAGCCGTTATTTGACGCAGCACACTACTAGAAGTGTGGCCTGAACTTATTTTACCTATTATGTGTTAGCCAGTTTCTATTGCGGCCTTTCAAGCACTCATCGTGGGCAAAATCATGAGGCCATACAGATGGCAATATACAGTTACTCAATAGGGTTAATTAACCCTTAGCCCTGTAAGCGGTGGTGGTAGCCTTAGTATTCAAGCCCATGACCCAGCGCTATTTAGGAGCACCGTGAAGCCGCACAACGCCACCATCCCTGCTCTGGAAGTTGTTACCGAACTTGTCCCTCAGCTTAACGTTGTTGAAAAACAGATTGAGCTGACGATCTGTACCGTGCTGGAAAGCAGCCCAACCGCTGTACCCATAGAACGCTACACTAAGTTACAAGCGGAGTTTCAGCTAGAACTTGCGATGATTCGTATGAATTTGGAACATTTGCTGAAACGCTACCATACCGAGCTGGAAGCAGCGATGAACGATCCGCGACATGATGTACTGCTCACCCTAAACCAACACGAAAGCGTGGCCGTTGATAGCGCTAGAGTGCTTTACCAGCGAGTACAGGCATTACAAACCCAAGGGTTATATGACCACTAATGAGCACCAGCGCGTTATAGACGAACTACAGGCGTTGATTGACGACACCCAGCAAACGCTCAGGCGTTTTGAAACCACCAGCATGGATGAGCAAATGCCGGGGGATTACGAAAAGCTGCTGGATATTTTGGATGGTGCCAATAAGCAGCAGCGGGAGCATACCCAGGGGTTACTATCTCGCTAGCTGCCACTTTTTGTTAGCTTGCAAAGCTTGTGCGGTTCAGCCAATATTTCCGTGTGTCGAGCAGTTACGTAAATTGCTCATAACCATGAGATAAGGATATGGACACCCCCACTCTCTTTCTAGTCGCTGCGATATGCGCACTCTGGATGTGCATTACCTGCGGTTGTATTGCTATCTATTTATTGTTGAGCAGGCAAGGATGGACGTTTGCCCCAAGTGGTGCCACTACCCCCAAGAGAGCTACCGCGACAACGCCAGAAGCGCCTATCTTATTCAATAACGAACATGCTTCCTGGGAAGTGACAGTGTTATTCAAGAGCCCTTCGCCTGCTTTGAATGAACGCTTGAGCCTGGCGCTTGCTTCTTTGGATGCGGTTTATGAGCCTAGCGCGAAGGCGTATAAGGTAGCGGGCGACTCCTCCCGTACACCGATTCAAATTGAGAATGTTAATTCTTCGGGGCAGCTGCCATCTTTAACCGAAAGCAGCAACGAACTTCCCCCTATTAAAGGTGTGAGCATTAAAATTACCAAAAGCAACCAGATGCTTGCTCCCAGCAAACTCCAGCTTGCCAAGCTAGTGTCACTATCAAAAAAGTTGGCACGCCTGGGCGGCACCGTGGTGGATGCGGCGCAACAGCCGATCACCAAGGCTGGTTTTCAAGCCGTCATTGCCGGAAATGCGAAGGTTTGATGTAGGGCAGCCTGCTTCATCTTGAGATTTATGTTTTGGCAATGTGGGGAGTAGATTGGGTAGTAGAATAATTTAATCTTCTATTAATGTTTAATAAGGCGCTGTTTTTATTTATTTTATTTTATTTTCTTCGCTCAATATTAGATACATCTTATCGAATTCCTGAAAGGCTCGACCGCTGAATACGCTATGCTCTTCATATTTTGGCCAGTTTTTACCGATATTACAGATAATCATTCTAGTGATCACAGCGACACGAGTGATCATACAAAAGACGACGATAACGACCAAGTTGACGCTTTTTCTCCGAACCGAGCCCATGCGTGAGCCCAAATCGTTACTGCTGGAGGAAGGGCGCTGCACTTGGACGCCCAACAGACCATCTCGGTGACGGCGTGCCCTATTCTTGCCCGTTAGCCTAGATCCGGCTCCAATGTGAGGCCCCGTCTCTCATCACTAACTTTGCTGGCAGGCAAATGAGAGAAAGCTCACAAGGCCACCGGCTGCCAAAGTTGCAGCGGATGCTCGCCCGCAGCGTAGGATGTCGCGATGTGGTCGCAATTTGGTCGCAGATCGTAGCGAATCCATGTGTTGTGTGTAACCAATGTAAAACCTCAAGCTGTTGATTTATCGACAAAAGCCCGTAGCAAGCGCGGCCTCGAATTGTCGAAAAGCGGATTCAAAATCCGCCGCCTTTACGGGTGTGCCAGTTCGAGTCTGGCTACCGGCACCACATTTAAAATCAGGCACTTAGGTGCCTTTTTTTGTGCCTGTGATTTGTGTTTTTCTTCCCCATAAATGACTGAATGTGTCCACAAAGTGTCAACGGAGAGTTCGGCGCTTACTTTCTCGCCATCACCAAACGCTCCGCTACAAGCTTTCGATAAAGACTCACCAGCTCCGCGCTCTTGGCATCCTCGTGCCAGCTAGCGGCGTAAACTGGAGCGCGTTCGGCGAGCTGTTGGCGCAGGGTGTTATCGCTTAGCAGGTGGTTAACCTTGGCGGCGAAGTCGTCATGGGTATCCTCGGCGATCAGGCAGCCTTCTCCCTCTTTTAATACATCCAGCGTGCCCATCATGGCGGTGGAAACCACCGGCGTGCCGATTGCCATCGCTTCCAGCAGGACCAGCCCCTGGGTTTCCGTGCGTGATGCAAACACGAATATGTCGGCGGCGCGGTAGGCGGCTTGCAGTGGGCCGTTGCGGTCGAGATAGCCGAGGAACAGTACGGCGTCTGCCACGCCCACTTCTTGGGCGCGTTTGACGAGTGTTTCGTGGGCCGGGCCTTCGCCGGTAATGATGAGCCGGGTGGTTGGATGTTCGGCTAATACCTGGGGCAGCATATCGATCAGGAAATCGATGTTCTTCTCAAAGGCGGCGCGGCCGACATAGAGCAGCAGCCGCGCTTCTTGCGGCAGGTCGTAGTGAGCACGAAAGTCGCTGGCATCCTGGGCTCCTTGGGGGTGGCAAAACGCTTCAAGCGCTAAACCTGTGGCTATGACCGTGATGGGCGTCGTCACGCCGTAGTGGGTGAGTGCCTGCTGCATTGCCCGTGAAGGAGCTACCAAGGCGTCGAGCTGCTGGCACTGGTGCACCGAAAGCCGGCGTGCAGCAAAGCGCAGCCATCGCCGCGGAAGCCAGCGAATATAATGGTGAATATACTCCTCAAAAAGCGTGTGATAGGTCGCCACCACCGGTAGCCTAAGCCGATGCCCCAGCGCTACACCAGCATAGTGGGCGGTAAAAGGCGTATGCACATGAATCAGATCAAAGGCCTCACCTGCCAGCGAAGGTGCTAGGGCGAGCAGATCACGGTAGCGCATCATGCGGTCTTCAGGGTCGCCGGGTACGCCGCGTGACGGGATACGCAGCACACCAGGCTCATCCACTTGGCCCACCGGGTAGTCGGGGCAGATCAGCGTGACCGAGTGGCCCAAACGCTCAAGTGCACCGCGAAAACTGGCGATGGAAGTGGACACGCCGTTGACGCGAGGAAAGTAAACATCCGAAATCATGAGCACTTTCATGCCTCCCAGCGGCATCGCAGTTGCGGATGCCATTGAGTGGAACAGCGTTAATGCTGATGCCAGTCGCGCTTCACGCTCTGCTTCGCGCTGCTGGGTTATGGCGTTGCCGTGGGCTAGCTGTGTGAGCGCCGCGATTTCTGATTCGTTAAGAGGATAGCGTCTGCGCTGTGACATGTTGTTTAGACTCTTATAGCAGCTTACGAACACGCTATCTTGAGTCCATGACTGGCGGATGACAGCCAGCGCCTTAGCACCTGCCTGTCCACCTTTCCGGAAGAGCGTTAACGCACAGTTGGCCGCTTCCTCGCTTTTTGTTGCTGGGCCGTTTTATAGTGCTGAAATAGCATTCGACGTACAGACGGTACCCCTCCATGGCCCTTTTTGAGCTACATAGCCGCAACTTAGCCCATGAGCAGGTGGCCCATACTCACGACTTCCATCAACTGATTCTGGCCACTTGTGGCGTGACAGAGCTTTCGATGGAAGGCCAGGGCGAGCGGGTTACCGCTCGCCGCGGGTGTTTGATTCCCTCGTCGCGCCATCACGAGTACCAGGGCGATGGCAGTAACCGCACCTTGGTGTTGGATATTCCCGTTGCGCAGTTGGCGTCGCTTGAAAAGGGCAGTGAGATTGAGCGCCTGTTTGATAAGCCACGCTTTTTCAGCGTACCTCCCGCGCTAAACCAACTGACCCACGCCCTGGCGAATCAGCTTGAGCAGTGCCCCGCACTGCAGAATGAAATCGCGATTCTGCTGTTACGGGCGCTGACCATGTACCTGCATGATGCCTCTCCTACAGCGGTTGGGCAGTTGGGCCAACACTGTATTAGCGAACGCCTGGATCTTGCTCGTTTGGATGCCTGGTTGGATCAGCATCTTGCCGATGAGATCCGTGTGGAGCAGTTAGCTGCTTTGTGTGCGTTGAGCCCCGGGCATTTTCACAGCTGCTTTCGCGAGCTGACCGGCGTAACGCCGCTGGCCTATGTGCAGCGCAGACGCTTAGAGCATGCCCGCACTTTGGTTCGCCATAGCACGCTCAGCTTGGGGCATATCGCCATGCTGGTCGGCTTTCGCGATCAAGGCAGTTTTTCCCGCGCCTATCGGCGTTATTTCGAGCTTTCCCCTTCTTCAGATCGCTAGTCCCACGTCTGACCGTTAGTGATAAGATTTTGCCTGCATGACTTGCGGGCAAAACTACCTCAGCTTCGGGCAAGTAATTTGCCTGCTAGCGCTTTAGTCTTTGAGTAATCCATTTATATCAGCACCCTTTATATCAGCACCCTTTATATCAGCAGACCGTTTTCAAGGAGCAACACCATGGGCGTTACCTATCAAGACAGCAATGCACGTATGAGCCAAGTGGCGATTCACAACGGCACCGTTTACCTCGCAGGCCAGGTTCCACCTGATGCCACAGCGGATATGCGCGGCCAAACCGAGCAGGTGCTGGCACGTATCGATCAACTGCTAGCCCAAGCGGGTACCTCGAAAGAGCAACTGATTTCAGCGCAAATCTGGGTCACCAGCATGGCGGAATTCGATCAAATGAACGCTGCCTGGGATGCCTGGGTCGTGCCCGGTCGCCCGCCGGTGCGTGCAGCGCTTGAAGCCCAGCTAGCCAAGCCTGAGTGGAAAGTTGAGATCATGGTGGTAGCCGCGCTGCCGGAGGCCTGATATGCGGGTTGTTACTGCCGAAGAGGTCACTCGCCACCTAACGTGGGATGGTTTGATCAAGCGGCTACACACAACGTTCGTGAACGGCGTAGAGTCTCCTCCTCGCCATCACCATGCGATGCACCGACCAGATGGCGAAGCCACCATGCTGCTCATGCCCGCCTGGGAAGCGGCGGGTTACATCGGCGTGAAAATGGTCAACGTGTTTCCGCAAAACGCCGACCACGGTATCCCGGCGATCTCCGGGCTTTATCTGCTCAGCGAAGGTAAGCACGGTCAGCCGTTGGCCTGTATCGATGGCAGCGAGTTAACCCGGCGCCGCACCGCGGCGGCCTCCGCGCTGGCCGCCCAGGCGTTGGCGAAGGATGACGCGGAAACGCTGCTAGTGGTGGGTACCGGTAAGTTGGCGCCCATGGTGATCGAGGCTCACGCCAGTGTGCGCCCCATCAAGCGCGTGCTGATCTGGGGGCGCAATCCCGGTAAAGCAGCCGCCATCGCCGATGAATACGCCGAACGCTTTGAGACCCACGTGGTGGAAGACTTGGCGGTTGCCGTGGCAGACGCGGATATCGTCAGTTGCGTGACGCTCTCTACCCAGCCGCTGATCAAGGGCGAGTGGCTAACGCCTGGCACTCACCTGGATTTGATCGGCGCGTTTCGGCCACAGATGCGCGAAACCGATGCGCTGTGCCTGCGCCGCTCAGAGGTATTTGTGGATACCTACGCCGGAGCCAAAGGCGAAGCGGGCGATATTCTGCAAGCCATTGAAGAGGGAGAATTTCAGTTCGACCAGATTCAGGCGGAGCTTGCAGAGGTGCTAGCAGGGACGAAATCGGGGCGCTCTGGGCCGGAGGCCATCACGCTCTTCAAATCGGTAGGCGCTTCGCTTGAAGATCTGGCCGCTGCCATTGAAGTGTGGGAGTCATTGCCTGAATCTACTGCATCATAGCTTCGCTAAGGAATGCGTCCCATGAAATGCTTTTACCATCCCGACCAAGCGTACCACGCGCCGCCGACCTTCCTGCTGCGCGGTCAGCCCGTGCCCTCGCCGGAGGGCCCGGTGCGCGCTGAATTGCTTACTCAAGGCTTGGCGAGTGCAGGACTTACCTTGACCGCGCCTAGCAAGGCCGATTCGCCTACGCTGCGTAAGCGCCTGGAACAGATACATACGCCGCGCTACCTAACGTTCCTGGACACTATTTACGCTCGCTGGCAGGCGTTGCCCAACGCGTCGGAGTTTGTGGCGCCCAATATTCACCCCTGCGGCGGTGGCTACCACTACCCGCGCCACCCCATTGGGCAAGCGGGCTGGCATTTGCACGATATGGCCTGCCCGCTGAGTGCGACGAGCTTTCAAGGCGCGCTGGCCTCGGCGGCAACGGCGGAAGCGGCCGCAGAAGAAGTGCTTAATGGCGCCCCTACAGCCTACGCGCTGTGTCGCCCGCCGGGTCACCATGCCGGGCCGGAACGCGCCGGCGGTTTTTGCCTGCTGAACAATTCTGCGCTGGTGGCCACCGTCTTGCGTGAGCGCTACGGCAAAGTTGCGATCATCGATGTGGATCTGCATCACGGCAACGGCACCCAGGATATTTTTTATTATCGTAGCGATGTGTGGACCGGCTCACTGCATGCTGATCCTAGCGACTTTTATCCGTTTTTCTGGGGTGGTGCAGAGGAAGAGGGCAGCGATGAAGGCGTTGGAACCAATGTCAATCTGCCCCTGCCGGTGGGCAGTGATGGCGACGTTTATCTCGATGCCCTGGCGATCCTGATTGATCACCTGCAACGTTATGAGCCGGGTGCCGTGGTGGTGGCGTTAGGGCTGGATGCCCATAAGGATGATCCGTTGGCGGGTCTCAAGGTGGAAACCGAGGCGTTCATTGAAGTAGGTAAACGCCTGGCGGCGCTTTCGCTGCCCATGGTGATTGTCCAAGAAGGCGGTTACCCCACTGAACACCTAAGCGCCAACCTGACCGCCTTTATGCAGGGTTTTACGGCATGAGCAAAACTGGTTTCTACTGGCACGAGCGCTGCTTTTGGCACGACCAGGGTGCAATTGGGGTGTTCTCCGCACCGGGCGAATTCCTACAGCCCCAGGCCGCTTCGGAAAGCCCAGAAAGCAAACGACGTCTGAAAAACATTCTCGAAGTCAGCGGGCTGATCGATGAGCTTCACGTGGTGAAGCCAGCCGCCGCTTCACTTACTGACCTGCTGCGTTTTCACACGCCGCGTTACCTGGATGAGCTGCAGGCGGGAGATAAAGCGCGGGGTGGCAATGGTGGCGACTGCGCCCCTTACATGCCCGGCAGTTGGGCAGCCGCCACGCAGTCCGCAGGGCTTGCCGTCGCCGCAGTCGAAGCCGTGGCGTTGGGCGAGGTGAGCAATGCTTATGCCCTGTGCCGCCCGCCGGGGCATCATGCTGAAGCCGATCAAGGCCGCGGGTTCTGCCTGCTGGGCAACATCCCGGTGGCGGTCATGCGCGCCCGGGCCTTGGGGCAGGCTAACCGCGTGGCGATACTTGATTGGGATGTTCACCACGGCAACGGTCAGCAGGCAGCGTTTTATAATGAGCCTGATGTGTTGACCGTTTCTATGCATCAAGCGGCCAACTACCCGCTGGAAACCGGTGGATTTGACGAGCAGGGCGAAGGCGCAGGCCTGGGTGCCAATCTCAACCTGCCGCTACCGCCCGGCTGCGGTCTGGGTGCCTACGTGTACGCCATGGAAAAACTGGTGCTCCCCGCGCTTGAGGCGTTCAAACCTGATTTGATCGTGGTGGCCTGCGGTTACGATGCCTGCGCCAAAGATCCCTTAGGCAAGATGTTGCTCAACAGCCAAGCGTTCTCCACCATGACCGCCCAGCTAAAAGCCCTGGCCGAGCGCTGCTGCGAGGGCAAGCTGGTGTTCGTCCATGAAGGCGGTTATTCAGAAGGCTATGTACCGCTCTGCGGCCACGCAGTGATCCAGACGCTGGCAGGTAGTCAGATTGCCGTGCCCGACCCACAGAACGATGAAATTGCCGCTTGGGGCTATCAGGCCCTGCAACCGCACCAGCAGACGCTGATTGATGACTGGTGCCAACAGTGGGAGCAACGCAAACAATGACACCGCTTTATGATCGCGATGGCTGGATTTGGCACGATGGCGAATGGCTGGAGTGGCGCGAGGCCAAGGTGCATGTCTTCACCCACACGCTGCACTACGGCATGGGCTGTTTTGAGGGCGTACGCGCTTACGCTGGCCCTTCGGGCACGCATCTATTTCGTGCTGCTGAACATACCCGTCGCTTGGCAGAAAGTGCTCATTCGCTGGATATGCCGCTGCCATTTAGTGAAGCGGAGTTGATCAATGCCCAGCGCGAGTGCCTGACCAAAAACGGCCTGAGCAATGCCTACCTGAAGCCTACCGTGTTTTTTGGTGCGGAAGGCTTGGGGCTGCGCGCTCAGGGGCTAACGACCCATGTGATGGTCGCCGCCTGGGATCTAGGCCCCTACATTTCGCCCCAGGCCGCTACCCACGGTTTGCGAGCGCTGACCTCTTCCTGGGCGCGCCACCACGTCAATATCAGCCTCTGCCGGGCGAAAACCAATGGCCACTACGTCAACTCGATACTGGCACTGAATACAGCGATCAAGGCCGGGTTCGATGAAACCATCATGCTCGACCCGGAGGGCTATGTGGCTGAAGCCTCGGCGGCTAACATCTTCTTACTGCGCGATGGCGTGCTGCACACCCCAGAAGTGACCTCGTGCCTGCAAGGCATCACCCGGGACAGCGTGATTCAGCTAGCGCAAAAGGTGCTGGGTATTGAAGTGCGCGAGCGGCGGATCACTCGTGATGAGCTCTACACCGCCGATGAGGCGTTCTTAACCGGCACCGCCGCCGAAATATTGCCGCTTCGCGAGCTGGATGGCCGCCGCATTGGCGGTCGCGCGGGCGCACCACCCGTCAACGAACCCATCAGCCCAGATAGCGTGACGGCTCAACTGCAGGGTCTATATCGCCAGGCGGTGCGCGGCGAGTTGGACGATTTCAGGCATTGGTTAACGCAGGCTTAAGCCTTAATCGCCTGTTCTAGCGCCGCCAACCTTCCCGGCTCCAGCGCTGCTTGTACCGCCGTAATACGGATCACATTGGCAAGCTCTGGGTGCGTTAGGCGCGTGACTAATACGCCTTCGTCGAGCAGCTGCTTATGTACCTCGGCGGCGAGTTCGGCGCTGGGTAGGCGAATGCCGATAAAGTTTGTGGCGCTGGGAAGCACGTCGGCACCCAGTGTGCGAAAGTGCTCAGCCAACTGCTCACGGCGGGCTTTTACATCGGTAACATGTTGGTTCACCTCGTCAGGGTGGTCGAGCACTACTTCGGCGGCGGCCAGGGTCAATGACGATACCGCGTAGTGAATGCGCACCTTCATCATCATCGCCAGCACTTCAGGGTCGGCGATGGCGTAGCCAATGCGCAGACCCGCCAGGCCGTGAGCCTTGGAGAGCGTGCGCAGGCGAATCACTCCCGGTATGGCTTTGGCAGCAAACTCGCTACCCGCGTCATCGCGAAAATCCCCATAGGCTTCGTCTAACAATAGCCAGCAGGTGTCGGGCAGCGCCTCGCGCAGCTTAAGGATGGCGCTGTCGCTATGTAAGTGGCCGCTGGGGTTATCCGGGTTGGCCAGGTACACCAGCCGCGCATTTTCCTGATGCGCCGCTGCGATCAGCGCTTCCAGATCGGGAGCCAGCACGCCGGGTGCCTCAAAATAGCTGGGCTCAATCAGGCGGCAGCCCTGGCCTTTGGCGAAATAGCCCAAGGTGGGGTAGGTGCCGGCGGTGCTCACCACGGTGTCGCCCGGTTCGCAGGTGGTTCGCAGGGCCAGGGCGATTAAACTATCGGCACCGGCGTCTACCAGCATCGTTTCCAGCGCAATCCCCTGCTGCGCGCTCAAGCGTTGGCGCACCCCCAGCGCTTCGGAATCGCCGTAGCAGTAAACGTGTTCGGCCAGGGCATCGCCAAAGTGGTCGCGCAGGGCGTGGTGGGGCATGTCCAGGCCTTCGTTAGAGCCCAGCCGATGGGGTATTTCCCGGCCAAGTCGACGCTCCAGCACCTTGATGCCCGGAAACGGATTAACGGGGCCTTCACTCAGTAAGTGGTTGGGATAAGGGGGCGTGCTTTGAGAAGGCATAACGATTCCTAAAAACGATTTTCAAATCAGTAGTAACGATCAACGTAGCGCGTTTATTTAAAGCACTTTTATTTAAAACACACTTATTTAAAGTACTTTACCGGGATTTAACAGATTAAGCGGATCGAGCGCCTGCTTGAGCGACTGCATCAGCGCGATCTCGGCGCTGGAGCGACAGGTGCTCAGCCAGGGGCGTTTCTCCAGGCCAATGCCGTGCTCGGCAGAGACTGAACCACCCAGTGCTGCCAGTGGTTGATAGACCATCGCTTCCACTTCACGGCGCACCGACATCTCAGCACTTCCGACGCTAACGGAAATATGCAGATTGCCATCGCCCAGATGGCCAAACACTACCAGGCGCGCCTCGGGCCAGCGCTGGGTTAGCTGCGCTTCCAAGGCATCGGTGTAGCGCTGCATATCGGCAATCGGCAGGCTGACATCGAAAGTAAGCACTGGTGCGAGCCCCTTGATCAGCCCCTCAATATCTTCACGAATGGCCCATAGCCCATCGCGTTGGGTAGTCGACTGCGCAATCACCGCATCGACAATCAGCTCGTTCTCTAATGCACTTTCTAATGCTTCGCTGAACTGAGTGGCATTGCGCTCGGCATCGCTGCCCAGAGAGTCAATGATCACATAAAATGGGTGCTCGGTGGCAATCGGTGGGGTGTGGCGGCCCAGGATTTCGGTGAGTAGCCGGTAGTGGTTTTGCCACATCACCTCAAAAGCACCCAGGCTGCCGCCGAGCGCTTTGCCCATATGGCTGAGTAGCCCGGTGAGTGCCTCAAACGAAGGGCAGGCTACCATCGCCGTTTGCTCACTGGGTGTCGGCGGCTGCAGGCGCAGTACCGCGCGGGTCACAATGCCCAGGGTGCCTTCGCTGCCGATAAACAGCTGTTTTAAATCGAAACCGGCGTTGTTTTTCAGCATGCGGTTCAGGGAACTGACCACCCGGCCATCCGCCATCACGGCCTCCAGGCCAAGTATCTGCTGGCGCATCATGCCGTAGCGAATTACCCGCACGCCACCGGCGTTGGTGGCGATATTGCCACCAATGGTGCAACTACCCCGGGCACCCAGGTCCAGAGGGAACTGCAGGCCAACCTCTTTAGCCGCCTCTTGAACCCGCTGCAGCGGTGCCCCGGCCTGCACGGTGAGGGTGCCGCCTACTTGGTCGATCTCTTCGATTGCGGTCATGCGTTCCAGGGAAATCACCAGCTCATCCGGGCTCGCTTCTGCACCATGAACCAGACCGGTGAGGCCGCCGTGCGTCACTACCGGCTGCTGCACCTCATGGCAGGCACGCATCACGGCAGCGACTTGTTCGGTATCCGCCGGGCGAACAATCGCACCGGCCTGGCAGGGCGCGCCGGTCATCCAGTCCACGCGGCGGCTATGCACATCGTCGCCGGTCAATACGTGGGCCGGGCCTACAATGGCGCGCAGCGCTTCCAGGGTTATTTGCATGTGTTTTCCTTAGCCTATCTTGTCCGTTCGGTAAATCATGCTGTCGCCGCCACCGGCGCTTCGCGGCCGGGAATCGCCTTGAGCAGATCCTGGGTATACGCCTCTTTTGGGGCGAGGAAGATCTGCTCGGCGCTGCCTTGTTCGACAATGCGGCCGTGCTGCATCACCACAATGCGGTCGCAAATATGCGCGGCGACGCGCAGGTCGTGGGTAATGAATAGCAGCGAGAGTGAAAGGCGCTGCTTTAACTCCTCCAGTAGCTCCAGTACCTGGGCCTGAATCGACACATCTAACGCCGAGACGGCTTCGTCTGCGACGATCAGTTCGGGGTTAAGCGCTAACGCCCTGGCAATGCCGATCCGCTGGCGCTGGCCGCCGGAAAACTCGTGGGGAAAGCGCTCCACGGCGCTGGCGCCCAAACCGACCATATCGAGCAGCTCGCCTGCCTGCTTGAGCGCCGCGGCTTTGGGCGTGCCGTTGGCAATTGGCCCCTGGGCGATCGCCATACCCACTTTGGTGCGTGGGTTGAGCGAGGCGTAAGGGTCTTGGAAGATCATCTGCACCCGGTGGCGTTCCCGGCGCAGCGCATCGCCTTTGAGTTGGGAAAGGTTCACCCCATCGAGCAGCAGTTCACCGCTGTCGGGGTGCTCCAAACGCACCACACAGCGCCCAAGGGTGGATTTGCCCGAACCAGACTCACCGACAATCCCCACCGTTTCACCCCGGGCCAGCGTGAGCGAAACATCGTTAAGCGCATGCACTTCGCGGGAAGGTTTAAACCAGCCGCCCCGGGAGCGAAAGACTTTATTGAGCTGCTTGATCTCCAGCAGTGGGGCAACTTGGCTGGTTTCACGGTGGGGCGGCACCGCATTGCTGGGAATCGCTGCAATCAGCGCTTGAGTGTAGGCGTCTTGTGGTTTCTCAAGTACCGACTTGGCGTCACCCAGCTCGACGATCTTGCCGTGGCGCATAACGCAGACGCGATTGGCGATTTCGGCCACCACGCCAAAGTCGTGGGTGATAAACATCACCGACATGCCGCGCCGCTGCTGAAGGTCGCGAATCAGCTCCAGAATCTGCGCCTGGGTGGTGACATCCAACGCGGTAGTGGGCTCATCGGCAATCAGTAGAATGGGCTCCAGCGCCAGGGCCATGGCGATCATGACCCGCTGGCGCTGACCGCCGGAAAGCTCGAAGGGGTAGGCACGAATGGCCTTTTCAGGCTGGGGAATGCCCACTTCGATCAACAGCTCCAGCGCGCGGGCCTGGCGCTCTTTGGGAGTGAACTGACCGTGAGCTTCGAACACCTCGGCAATTTGCGCGCCTACCCGCATCAGGGGGTTAAGGGCGGTCATTGGCTCCTGGAAGATCATGCCAATTTTTAGCCCGCGCAGGGCGCGGTGCTGCTTTTCCGTCAGGGCGAGCAGGTCCTGCCCCTCGAACAGTATCTCGCCATGGGTGGCGTTCACGCCCTTGGGCAGCAGCCCCATCACGGCGTTGGCGGCCATTGATTTACCGGAACCGGACTCGCCCACCACGCACATGATTTCGCCGCGCTTCACCTCGTAGCTCACGTCCTCCACCGCCAGGGCGCGATCCGCCCCTTTGGGGAGCGCAATGTTCAGATCGCGAATGCTGAGGACGGTGTCAGCCGATGGATTCTCTGTAATAGGCATATAAAGTCCTTAGCGCTCGCGTGATAGTTTGGGGTTCAGTGCGTCGTCTAACCCTTCACCCACCAGGTTTAACGCCAGTACGGTGAGCAAAATCGCCACGCCAGGGAAAAAGCTCAGCCACCACGCCTGACGAATCACCGTGCGCGCCGCGCCGATCATATAGCCCCAGGACATCACGTTAGGATCGCCCAAACCCAGAAACGACAGCGCCGACTCCAGCAAAATCGCGGTGGCCACCATGAGCGATGCCAGCACGATAATCGGCGAGAGGGTATTGGGTAGGATCTGACGCAGAATAATCGTGGTGTTGGACTGGCCGACCAGGCGCGCCGCTTCCACGTATTCCCGGTTGCGCAGCGACATAAACTCGGCGCGCACTAAACGCGCTACCGGTGGCCAACTGACAATTGCAATCGCCAGCACAATCGAGGTGATGCTCGGCTGCATAATGGCCACCAGCACGATCGCCAGGGCGAAGTTGGGAATGGTCTGGAAGAACTCGGTAAAGCGCATCAGGATGTCGTCCACCAAGCCGCCGTAGTAACCGGCAATGGCGCCCAGCGGCACGCCGATCAAGAGCGCCACGCAGGTGGAGACCAAGCCAATCAGCAGCGATACCCAGGCGCCATGCATCAGGCCTGAGGCCACGTTGCGGCCCATGGTGTCGGTGCCCAGGGGA
The DNA here is from genome assembly GCF_037070225.1 of Vreelandella indica. Classification (NCBI taxonomy): domain Bacteria; kingdom Pseudomonadati; phylum Pseudomonadota; class Gammaproteobacteria; order Oceanospirillales; family Halomonadaceae; genus Vreelandella; species Vreelandella indica. The sequence goes on along the minus strand of NZ_JBANSO010000005.1, from coordinate 150,315 downwards.
AAGCCATCTTGCGAGAGCGGCGGCAAAAAGGGCCGTTGCACCATGCGCCAGGGAGATTCAGGAAACAGCAGCGGCGCCAGTATCGCCATGGCGATAATCAGCAGCAGGATGATCAGCCCGACAAGGGCGCCACGGTTTTGCGCGAAGCGTGCGAAAAAGCTCATGCGGCCCCCTTCTTGATGCGTGGATCAGCGAGGCTGTACACCAAATCGGTGATGATATTGAAGACGATAACCAAGGCTGCCGAGAAGAAGAAAATGCCCAGCAGCAGGTTGTAGTCGCGCTGCTGCAGCGCTTCGAACATCAACCGACCAATGCCGGGCCAGGCAAACACGGTTTCAGTAAGGATCGCCCCGCCGACCATTTGCCCCGCCTGTAAGCCCGCTAAGGTGATGATCGGCAGCAGGGCGTTACGCAACACATGGCGACGCTGAATAATGCCTGGCTTCAAGCCCTTGGCGCGTGCGGTTTTGACGTAATCCTGCTGCGCGGCATCGAGCATCGATGTGCGTGTCATGCGGGTGTAAATCGCCATGAAAAATAGAGCCAGGGTGGTCGCCGGGAGCACTAAGTGCTGGGCGACATCGAGCACCAACGCCAACCCCGTATGGCCTGCCCCCACGGTGTACAGCCCGTAAGCGGGCAGCCAGCCCAGGTAGACGGAAAACACCACCACCGACATCAGCGCGACCCAGAACAGCGGCGTGGCGTAGAACACAAGCGCTAATGCCATGATCAGCGAGCCGGAAGGCTTTTTGACCCGCGCGGCCGCCATGGAGCCTGCCACAATGCCCAGTACCAGTGAGAGCACGAAAGCGGTGCCGGTGAGCAGCAGGGTGGCGGGCAAGCGATCCATAATCAGATCAAAGACAGGAACGCCCAATCGATAGGAGTAGCCAAAATCGAGTACGGCGATACCTGATATATAGCGCCACAGCTGCACGTACATCGGCTGATCGAGCCCAAAGCGCTCGCGCAACTGGTTGAGAAACTCCTGATCCGCGGCACCCGCTTCACCGGCCAGAATGGCAGCCGGGTCACCGGGGGCCAGCTGAATCAGCAGAAAGTTAAAAATAACGATTAAAAACAGCACAATGACGGCTTTTAACAGCCGCATTAAGATGAGGCGCGCGTAAACCATAAGTCGTTTCCTGGCTAATACCTTCAAGACATGGCTGGAAAACCCAGGTAGCTCGCGCTACCTGGGTGGCTTGGGTTTAGCGGTCTAGCCAAGCATCTTTAAAGCCGTCGTTAACACCCACGCCGGAGGTGACTAGGTTTTGAACATCACAGCGGTACAGGGTCGGGAAGCCCAGCTCCATCAACCAGCCAACCGGCACGTCTTCGTGCAGGATTTCCTGTACTTCGCGGTAAAGTTTTTCGCGCTCTTCGTCAGGATAAGCCGTGGCGGCCTCGTTGAAGAGCTCGTCCACACGCTCGTTTTCATAGCCTTCCACGTTATTCCAGGGCGAGCCCTTGGCAATATTGTCGGAAAGGTAGGTGCGTGAAATACCCAGCGCCGGATCGCCGTACTGGTAGAGATAGGTAAAGGCCAGATCGTAATCCCAATCGCCCAGGCGCTGGTTCCAGCCCCCTACGTCGGTGGCTTGGGTTTCAACGTTAATACCCACTTCGCGCAGGTTCTGCTGCACGGCTTCGGCCCAGCGGGTCCAGGTTTCGCCGTAGGGCAGGGGCAGGATGGTGATCTCTTCGCCGTCGTAGCCCATTTCATCCAGCAACTCGCGGGCGCGGTCTGGGTTGTAGTCGTAGGGTTCCAGGTCATCGTTCTGGAAGCGCGCATTGGAACCAAAGGCGGAGAGCGGGACATTGCCCAGGCCGTTCCACAGCACATTTTTGGCGAACTCGCGATCCATGGCGTACATCACCGCCTGGCGGAAGCGTTTATCCGCGGTGGGGCCTTCGCGATTGTTCATCCACAGCATGGCAAAGGGGCTGAAGTATTCGTGGCCCTCTTCGGTCATGCACACGTTATCCATTTCGGCCAGGCGAGGAATATCGAAGTTCTCGACGGTGCCGCTGGGCAGTACATCAATGGTCTCGTTCTCGAACGCCACTGCACGGGAAGCGCCATCAGGAATAACGTGCCAGTTCACGCCATCTAGATAGGGGAGGCCGTCTTCGTAATACTCTTCGTTCTTGACCAGCTCGATAACGGTGCCGCGTTCCCAGTTGTCGAATTTGAACGGGCCGGTGCCAATGGGGTGGTCGTTATGTTCGTTATTGCGGAAATCGGTACCCGCGTAAAGGTGTTCGGGCACCATGGTAAAGGTGCCTGCTTCAAACGAGAGCAGGAAAGGGCCAAAAGGCTGGGTCAGGGTAAACACCACGGTGTGATCGTCAGTAGCTTCGATGCTTTCCACGTGCTGTAGCACGGCGCGGGCGCTGGGGTTCAACTCGCGGTGGAAGACATCGGCGGAGAACACCACGTCATCGGCGGTAAAGGCTTCACCATCGTGCCAGGTAACGCCTTCACGCAGGTGAAAGGTGTAGGTGCGGCCATCGTCACTGACCTCCCACGACTCCGCCAGTTGCGGCATGGGTTCAAGGTCGGTGGAGTAGCGCAACAGGCCTTCGTAGATGTTGCCCGAGACGGTGCGTGTAGGGGCGTTCTGAACCATGCCTAGCACTAGGCCGGGCGGCTCCGGCTGGATAATGGTGTTAACCACACCGCCCTCTTTGGGGTCATCGGCCAGGGCGGCGGAGGTGAAAGCAAGTGCTGCAGCGGAAATAGCCAAAGCTAAAGGTTTTTTCATGTTTCCTGCTCCTCGGTTATTAGCACGTAATGGGTTTACGTAGTCGTTAGGCGAGCGAGGCGTGGCGTGTTAGGCCCAGTTGTGTGGGTTGTTGGGGGCCTTTTTGAACCTTGCACTTTGAACTTAGCAGCATGTGGCAAAACTGTCGACAGTCGGCAATCGTTCGTCGACAAGTGGTTATTTTTCGTCATACTTAAGGAAACGCGCCACACCCCACGAGTAAATTTTATGGCCTTATCAACGGCGGCTCCCAGGCCCTTTATCCAGCAGCAGAACCTTGTCGAGCAGGTGGCTGACTATTTGACCCAAGCGATTATTCAGCAACACTTTTTACCCGGCGAACGGCTTTCGGAAGTACAGCTTTCCCGTGACTTGGGCGTTAGCCGCGCACCGGTTCGTGAGGCCGCGCGCTTGCTGGAAAGCCGTGGCTTATTGATCTCCAAACCTCGCCGCGGCTTCTTTGTCCGCGCGTTGAATGCCGTTGAACTCGAAGATGTCTTTGATTTGCGACTGTGCCTGGAACGTCACGCTATTCAGCGTCTGGTCGAGAGCTATAACCCAGAAGCCCAACGTGCTTTAAAACAGCAGGTAGACGTACTTTGTGAGGCGGCAGCGGGGGACGATGGCACCCGCCGTATTGAGGAAGATTTGCAGTTTCATCGCCTACTGTTGCACTACGCAGGCAATGAGCGGCTGCTACGTGCCTTCGACGACCTCACTCATGAACTGCGCCTCTGCATCACGCTAATTACCAAAACCCATGAAGCCCCCGACACGATCGCTACCAGCCACTATAAGCTGCTCGACGCGCTGGATAGTGGCAGCCCAGCCGCCTGCCGTGAGGCGATTGATTACCACATAGGCGTTGCTCGCAAATTTGTGGTGAAGGGTGTGGGCGAAACCGGAGATAGTTCTGATGAAGATAGTTCTGATGAATAGAGTGCCGATGAAGACGTTCTTTCACGATGATCAATTGCTTCATCAGCCGCAAACCTACTTCTCCCGCGGCAAGATGCGCACGCCCCAGGAAGTGCCGGAGCGCGCCACGCACCTGCTGGCAGCGGCCAATCAGCTAGGGTTTGATATTCAAGCACCTGCGGATCATGGCGTAGCGCCGCTAAGAGCGGTTCATTCGCTGCCCTATCTGCGCTTTCTCGAAAGTGCCCACCGGCGCTGGCATGCCCTTGGGGAGGACTGGGGTGAAGAGGTGATCTCCAATATCTTCGTGCGTTCACCCAACGCCCTGCGCGGCATCTTGGCAGAAGCTGGGCGTTATCTGGCCGACGGTAGCGCCCCGGTGGGCCAGTACACTTGGCAGTCTGCTTATTGGTCCGCGCAAAGTGCGGTCGCCGGGGCTGAGGCTTTATTAGCCGGTGAGCATTTTGCTTATGCGCTATCACGCCCGCCGGGACATCACGCGGGCATCGATTCCGCCGGTGGCTTCTGCTTTCTCAATAATGCCGCCATTGCCGCGCAGCACCTCACCTCGCGCTACCCCCGCATCGTCGTATTAGACCCCGATATGCATCACGGCCAGGGCATTCAGGAGATTTTCTACCAGCGCGATGATGTGATGTATATCTCGATCCACGGCGATACCACCAACTTCTATCCCGCAGTAACCGGCTTTGAAGATGAGCGCGGGCAAGGCGCAGGGCTGGGCTATAACCTCAACCTGCCAATGCCCCATGGCTCAGATGAAGCGGTATTCTTTGACCGCCTGGAGCAAGCCTGCCAAGCCATTCGCCTATTCGAGCCTGACGCCATCGTGCTGGCGCTGGGGTTCGATATCTACGAACTTGACCCCCAAGCCAAGGTTGCCGTCTCCACCGCCGGGTTTGCTGAGCTTGGCCGCAGGGTAGCGGGCCTGAACGTACCCACGCTGGTGGTGCAGGAGGGCGGCTACTACCTGGAAGGGTTGGAAGCAAATGCAGTGAGTTTTTTTGAGGGGTTGGTGGGTAAGGCGTAATCAGTAAGACAAGCCATCAAAGTGTCTGGCAAGATAGTCGTTTTCGAATCTCTATCGATCAAGGACACGGCATGGCCCACCTGCTACGCATCGTGATGATTCACGGCCACCTGGAAGGGGTGGTGGAACTGAGTGTGGACGGCCACACCAATATTTGCGGCACCAACGCCTCCGGTAAAACCACGCTACAACGCCTGGTGCCGGTGTTCTATGGCGAATTACCCAACAAGGTCGTGCCCAAGACGCGCATGAAGTTCGACGCGTTTTATTTGCCCCACCGCAACAGCTACCTGGTGTACGAATACCGCCGCGAAGCGGGCAACATCTGCCAAGCGGTGCTGACCCGCAAGGCCGAGGGCGGGGTGGAATACCGCTTTGTCGGCGCGCCCTACCAGCCGGAGGATTATTTGGTGGAGAGCGACGCGGGCGTGGCGGCGCTGGACTACACCCAGTGGGCCAGCGGCCTGCGGCGCAACGGCACGCCGGTGTCGCCCAAGCTGGGCGCCACCTCTGAATTCCGCTCGGTGATCCAGAACGACTTTACCCAACTGCACGGCAACAGCCGCGATGGCCTCAAGCTGCGCCAGATCGCGTCGCAGTTCAGCCTGGTCAAACCCGAGCGGCGCATCCGCCATATCGAAAAGCTGGTTTCTGCGGTGCATGCCAAAGAGGGCAAGATGGACACCCTCAAAACCATGCTGGCGGCGATTTTCGAAGAGGATGGCGTTGAACTCCCGGTGACCCGGATTCGCAACACCAAGGCGCGGGAGTGGATCGCCCAGATGCGCCAATCCATGCGCCTGGAACCGCTGCAGGCCTCGCTGGCCCGACTTGCCGGTATCGACCGTGAACTCGCCGACCTGGATGCCACGCTGTGGCAACTGAAACCACAGCTAGAAGACGACCGCCAGAAAGCAGAGCGCCGTATGGCCGATGTGGATGCTGAGCTTGCCCGCCACCAGCGCGAATTCCAGCAGCGTGAGAGCGACTACGCAGAAGCGCGGGATAAGCTGAACGACCGCCACAGCGAAGTGGTCAGCGATTTGCAGCAGACCCAGCGCCGCCTCAACGACCTGCAAACCCAGTACGAGCAATACGCTGATGCGGATATGCCCGCCCTGGAGCGTGACATCAACGCGCTGCCCCAGTGGCGGGAGCAGCGCGACCAGCTGCGCACTCACTTGAACGTGATGCAGGACGCGGTAAAAGAGAGCCAGGCGCGTCTGGACGGGCGGCTGCGCGAGCTTTCCGAAGCACTGGCCCGCCAAACCCGTGAATCCCAGGAACTGATCGACGCCCTGGTCGAAGAGAAAGCCCTGCGCCGGGAGCAGCAGTGGGAGTCCGAACAGCAGCTCAACGAGCGCTACCAGCAGGAGCGCCAACGCCTTGAGGGCGAGTACCAGGCGCAGCTGGAGCTCGGTGTCGAACAGCTCGCCGAGCTAAAAGCACAGCTCTCGCTCTCGACCCAGACTGCTGAAGAGGCTTCCGAGGCGGAGCTTGCCCAGGCACGCCTGGATCAGGCCCAGCAGGAGCGCAATGCATCGGCCGCTACTCTGGATGGCCTACGCCGGGAGTTTGAAAGCCGCAAACGCGAACGCGACAGTGCCGAACAGCAGTTGGTGCAACTTCGCCAGCAGTTGGAGCGCGCCGAGCAGCGATGCTTCGCGCTCTATCAGCAGCGCGACCCGGAGCAGGGCAGCCTGCGCCACTTCCTGCGCTACCATCGCCCCGGCTGGGAGCAGCAGCTGGGCAAGGTGATTGCGCCGGAGCTGCTGGAGCGGCGTGATCTCGCCCCACAGCTAGCAGAAGGCGCTAGCGATGACCTGTTCGGGCTGGCGCTGGACCTTTCCGCCATTGCCCTGCCGGATTACGCCCAGGATGAAGCCAGCCTGCTTGCCGCCATTGAAGAAGCGGACACCGCCAAACGCCGGGTGCAAACCGAGAGCCAAGCCGCCGAGAAATCGCTCAAGCAGCATAACGAGCGGGTGCAGCAGGCCGATGAAGCCCAAGACCAGGGCCGCATGGCCCACAAGCGCGCCGAGCAGGAAGTCGAGTTTGCGATAGAGGCCCGCCGCCAGCAGCAGGAGCGCCATACCAAGCGCCAGCAGGAGCGCCGCGCCGCCCATCAAACCGCGTTAGCCACCCAGGAGCAGACGCAAAAAGAGCTGCGCGAAGAGAAGCAGCAGGCGCTCGCCGCCCTTAGCGAGACTCACCAAAGCCAACTGCTGGAACTAAAAGCCGACGGCCAGAGCCAGGTAGATAGCCTGGATGCCCAACTGCGCCAGTATAAACAGCAGTTGAGCGACGCCAACAGCGAGCACCAGCGTCAGCGTGGGGAACTGGAAGAAGCCTTTAGCCAGGAACTGGCCGAGCAGGGCGTCGACCCCGCCAAGCTAAAAGATACCAAGGAGCGGCTGGCCAGCCAGGATGAACGCATCCGCGTCACCGCCGCCCGTCAGGATGAACTCACCGAATACACCCGCTTTATGCGCGTCGAATGGGGCCAGCATAAGCCGCAGCTGGTCGCCCAGGAGGCAGAGCTGGAGCAAGCCGAACAAAAGCTGCAGCGGGATAAAGAGCACCTGAAGAACGACTTCCAGGCGGCGCGCAAAACCTACCAAAGCACGGTCAGCACGCTGAAAACCCAGCGGGAGAGTGAGTACGCCTGCCTGGAAGCCTTGAAGCCGCTACTTACCCAACTGGAAAGCCTAGCCATCGAGCCCGACGGCCAAACGCCCGGTGCGCCGCTGGGCGATGTGGACGAGCGCATCGAGCGCGCCCGCCAAGCGCTGGGCAATCGCCACCAGCTCATCGAGCAGCTGCGCCGTGGCTGCCTGGAAGTGGAAAGCCAACTGATCAAAGACGCCAGCAGTGGCTTCGCCGAAGCGCTGGAGAGCGAGCGTAGCAAGCTACAAAGTGACAACCCGCGCCTACAGCTGCCGCTACTGCGCGACATGCTCAAACTGCTCGAAGATCAACAGCAGCAACTGATTCAGGAAGGGCGCAACCTAAGCGACGACCTGGATAAGTTCTTCACCGTGTTCCGCGATTTGAACCGCCGCATCAGCGCCCAGAGCCGTAGGCTCTCTGAAGAAGTCGCCGATGACCTGCGCCTGGAAGGCATCACCAAGGCCGAAGTGCGCATCCAGTCCACCATCGATGAACTGGGCTTCTGGGAGCCGCTGAAGCTGTTCGCCCAGCGCTATAAAGAGTGGCGCGAATCCGGCCAGACGCTACCCAGCGACGACTACCTCAATGCCCTGGCGGACGTGGTCGATCTGCTGCGCAGCGACCAGCAGTACAGCTTCGAAAGCCTGCTGCGCCTGGAGTTGCACCTCAACGAAGGCGGCACCGACCTGGTGATCAGGAACGACCGCCAGCTGCTGGAGTCCTCCAGCCACGGCATGGCGTATTTGATTCTGTGCAAGTTCCTGCTCGCCTTTACCCGCCTGCTGCGCGGCGATGCGGAAATCGCCATCCACTGGCCCATCGATGAGATCGGCACCCTGGCGTACCACAACGTCGAAAAACTGTTCGACGCCTGCGACAGCAACCGCATTCATATCGTCGGTGCGTTTCCCAACCCCGAATCCGATGTGCTGCTGCTGTTCGCCAATCGCTATCTGATCGATCGCGATGAGGCCAACCCCAACAAGCGGGTGTTAAAACGCATCGAGCCACGGCTAAGCCGCCTGGCCGAACGGCTTCAGGAACGTCAGCAGGAGGTGACGGTATGATCGAACATGGCCCACTGCTAGAGCGCCTGCTGGCCGGTGAGTTTATTTGCCCGATCAGCGATGAGAGCGGCTATCGCCATCTCACCAATGAAGAGACCCGGGAAGAGATCGACACCTACCTGCGGCCGCTTAACCGGCGCTTGGCCAGCAACGAAGATGGCAGCGTCTATTTTTTGGCCTGGCGTCAGCTCAATGACAACGCTCGGGATCAGCTGTCCCGTCAGCTCGGCGATACGCTCAATAGTCTGCTGCCGCTGCTGGAGTGGCTACAGCTGGTTCAGGAAGCGCTGGGCCGCGATACCCTGGCCGCCCCCGGCGACGTGCTCAAACCCGCCGAATTCAGCGCCAAGTGCGAAGACAACCAAAGCCTGCGGGAACGCCTGGAACGCCTTGCCACCGACAGCTTTTTCGGCTCGCAAAGTGACCAGCTCGATGCCCAGGTAAAGCAGGTCTTCAAGCGCCTGAAAGAGCACGGCTACCTGCTCCAGCCCCATTCAGAGCGGCAGGTATTCGTGGTTACCGGCAAGATCGACTACCTGGTGGATCTGGTGCGCTTTATTCGCGACGAAGAGAACCTGCCCATCGAAGATGGCAGCGAGGAGGGCTCCGGTTCCCAGGAGGCCCTGTTGTGAGCATGGGGTCTAATGGAGAACACGCACTGGAAAGCCGCCTGCTCAAAACCGGCAGTGAACGGCTGGCGCTGCTGGGCAAGCACGCCGATGTGCTGATGCAAGCCTACACCCGCGATGAAGTGCCGCTGGAATCGCTCAGCGACAGCGCGCTGCGCAAGCTGCTGGCGGCGCGCATTCTATGGCGACCGGATGAGCAGAGCGGTGTGAAGCTGGCGCCCAAGGTGCGCGAACTGATCGCCGAAATGCTTGCCGACGAGACCCGCCGCCATGTGAACGCCGATGTAGCGGAAACCCTGGAGCTGATTCGCGCGCTGGTACACAGCTACCGGGAGGCGCGTAGCCGCGGCGAGCACTGGCGGCTGGAACAGCAGCTAATGCGCCTGCGCCAGGAGGTCGACGACCTGAATGGACGCTTCGCCGATGCCATCGACAGCTTATGGCAGCGGCTGAATAGCGATTTTGGTTTCGTCAGTCAGCTCAACGACAAGATCCGCGAAAACGACCGCGCCCAGAAGCAGATCGCGAGGCTGCTGGATGGCCTGGCGCTGATCGACTTCGACGAGTTGATCGAGCTGGTAGGCAGCGACGGCAGTCTGCGCAAGCTATTGATCAGCCAGCTTCAACAGCAGTTAAGTAATCACTACACCGGCCTGCGCGAAGTGCAGCGGCGCTTGATCGAACTGATGGCGCGCTTTCGTAAGCAGCAGGCGCGCAGTCGCCTGATCAGCGGCATGGCCGCCTTTATGCGCGAACACCCAGGCTTTGTGCCGGGCAACTACGCACGGCGCAGCGAGGTACCAGGGATGGTCAATCAAGCCGCACCGCTAAGCGCCGCAGCCGCCCCAGCGCTGGATCGCAACCTGGAGTGCCGCTTGCTCGCCGACCTGCTGCACCAGCTCCCCCAGCCGCGCCACACCACCCAAACCGTTGAAGCCGCCGCCCCTGCCCAAGCGCAAGAAAGCAGCCTCGCCGCCGCCCGCCAGCAGGCGCTCAAGCAGGATGTGGAGCACTTCTATTTGAGCGTGATCGACCAGCCTCAGGCGGAGCCGGTCAGCGCCCTTGAATACCTGCGTGAAAGCCCGCTGGAATGGCCGGATGAAATATGGCTCTTCCAGGTGATTTCCGAATACCAGGGCCTGCCGCGCAGCGACCAGAAGGCGTTTCGGCTCAAACAGCAGGAGAGCCAGGCCAGCCAATTCAATCACCTGCGCCTGATCCACGATGTAGAACTGCAGCTGGCCGTATGAACCTACCCAGCCGTGCACGCAATGGCCTTAACGGCGTCGCCCGCGAACTTCTCCGCCAGCCCGCGGTGGAGAAGCCGCGCCGCCAGTGGGTAGACGACGTAGTGGCCTGGTGCCACCAGCACGACATTGACCTGGCCACGCGAATCAACAGTAAAGCGCTGCGCTTTGACGCCGCCTTGCTGGCGCAGATTAATGACGTGTTAGAGAGCGCCCGCATAGCACCGCTAGGCCGCTCACTCAGCGGCCTGAGCAGCAGCGCCCAGGCAAAAGAGGGCGTAGAAGAAGACAAAGCAACTCGCGAAAGCCCCCGTGCACGGCGGGTACTCGTCAGCTTTCCGCCGCAGCCAACAACGGGGCTTGCCAACGAGCCCCGCGCCGTTCGCGATGTGGATGTGCTGGGGCTAAAGCTGAGCGCGTTTAGCGCCTTGATTCAGGTCGAAAACCTGGACAGCTTCTATGAGTTTTCACCCGACCTTCCAGCACTAAACAGCTACGCTAACCCGCTGGTCGTCTACCGCGGCGACAGCCACTACGGCGGCGGCTTTGCGTTACTAGCTAATGCTTGGCATAAAACCCGCAGGCCACATATCTACGCCGGTGATTTCGACGTAAAAGGCGTCTCGTTAGCGCTGGACAGCAACGCCACCCACTTGCTTCTGCCCACCATCAAATGGCTCACCCAAAACGCCACGCCGCTGCACGTGCCTGCTGAACAGTTTCCTTATCAGCGCAGGCTGCGTAAGCACCTTGCTGCGCTACCTTCCGCCCATCCATTGCGTGACTACCTAATGCTGCTACTGGAAAAGCAGCGGGGGCTCAGGCAGCAGTGGTTTGGTGGGGAGATTGGGTGTGTGGAGTTGAGTTAGAGGCAATTCAATCCGTTTATCAAAGCATCTGTAGTAGTCGGCTATATTTCCTATTTATATTGGAAGTCGCTGCCACGTTGCTGCCCTAAAAGATCTAATTAGGGTCTTTTTATGCTAAGTAGTACGCGATCCAGATACATATTAAATTTAATGAATGGTTGTTTGTGCTCATGATACTGTATGGCTGAAAGCCTTTAACAACGAGGGATGTTAATCTCCTCGTTGCACAAAATCATAAGAGGAAGACGAGCTTGTCTGATAAGGGGAACTTACATTTTGACGTCAGCACTGGCCTTAAGCGTGTACTTGGCCGGGAACTCATAACTGATGACGAAGTCGCGATCTTCGAGCTCGTTAAGAATTCTTTTGATGCTGGCGCAGATAGCGTGTACCTGTATTTCGGCGACGACATGATTGTTATCGCGGATAACGGTTCGGGTATGTCCTATGAAGATCTTACCGACAAGTGGCTGTTCGTTGCTTATTCCTCCAAGCGCAGCGATCGTCCTGAAGATGATTTTCGCAACATCGCCGCCGAGCGCCGACACTATGCTGGTAGCAAGGGAATTGGTCGTTTTTCATCCGATCGACTGGGCTCGGAAGTAGTTATACAAAGTTGTCCAAAAGATTCGACTAGGGTTGTCCATCGGCTAACCGTTGACTGGGAACTGTTTGAGAAAAATGCCAAAGAGCATTTCGAGAAGATTCCTGTTCGCTATGCCGAGCAGAATGCATTTCAGCTACCACAAGAGTTGAGTGAGTTCGAGTCAACCTTGAAGAATGGCACTGTGGTCAGTATTCATCAGCTAAGACGGTCTTGGCCACGGCAGCGCATCCTTGATTTGAAAGCGTCAATTGCGAAGTTGATCAACCCCTTTGGTGAAGAAACTGACGGCTTTGGCATTCACATTACCGCACCGGCCGAGGCCGCGGAAGATAAGCGGCTTACTAATTTACATAGCGATGAAGCGAATGCGCCTCTACCCAAAGATCTTGTCAATGGTCAGGTCGGTAATTTCATCTTCACTACGTTGCAAGATAAGACGACTTTCATTCGGGTAACCATTGATGGTGATGAGTTACACTCAGCGCTTACGGATCGTGGTGAGGTCATCTATCGAATTGTCGAGCCAAATCCATATCAGCATCTCTCGGCAGCTGATTTTAGGTGCGAGATTTACTATCTCAACCAGTCAGCGAAGGTCACTTTTGCTCGGCGTGTTGGTTTACCTTCGGTTCAGTTCGGGTCTGTCTTCCTTTTTAGGAATAATTTTCGTGTCTATCCGGTTGGCGAAGATGGGAATGATTGGTTTGGCTTTGGGCGTCGTAAGCAGCAAGGTTATGCGCGCTTTTTGGGCACCCGTGAAATCATCGGGCGTGTAGATGTTTCTGGATCGGATGAAGATTTTCAGGAAGCATCAAGTCGCAACCAGGGGTTAATAGAAACGCCAGCCGTGGATCAGCTGCAAAAGGCGGTTATGGAGCACTGTCTGAAGCGTTTAGAGAAGTACGTTGTTCCTGTGTCTTGGGCTGATAAGCCAGATTCAAACACCGATGACCTTTCCAGACTATTGACTGATCCTGGACGTGCTCGTGTAACAGCAGCGGTCGCTAATCTCGTCGATAATAAAAAGGTGCGGCTAATCGAGTACAGCAAGCGACTTGTTGATCTGATCAATGAGCGGTCTCACGATTTTGAAGCATCGCTGGTTAGCTTGCGTGCGATTGCCGAGAAAACAGACGATGCGGATATGCTGGCTCGACTCGACTCTGCCGAACGTCGTTTCGATGACTTGAAGAAGTCCGAGGCTGATGCGCGCCGTGTTGCCGATACGGCGATGGCGGCAGCCGAAGCTGCAAATCTCCGTGCTGAAACAGCAGAAGCGGAAGTAGAGACAGAGCGGCGGCGTGCGCACTTTATCGAGTCTTTTGTTAACGTAGACTCTGCTACGATACTAAATCTGCATCATCAGGTGACCATCTATGCCGTAGATATTGCGCAACAGATAGAGAATTTCCTGAACGAGACTGCCGACGAGACATATATTCCACGTGATACTGTTCTTAAAACGTTAGAGCAGATGGCTTTCCTTAATAGAAAAGTGATGTCAGTGACAAAATTTGCGGCGAAAGCGAATTTTAAACTCGACTCCGAAAAAATTGAGACCGATCTGGCCGCTTTCATTCATGACTACATTGAACAGATTGCCCGCACCACAGGCAGTGCCCGGTTACAGATCGCAGCAGAAAATACTCATCCTGGTATGAAACTACGTTTTAACCCAATTGACGCATCTATTATTGTTGATAATTTAATTAACAATGCAAGAAAGGCTAGGGCATCGCGCATTCAATTTGTCTTAAAGAACGAGAATAAAGGCGGCCTTACGATACATGTGAGTGATAATGGACGTGGGCTGGTTCCAGGTACTAACCGTTCGCAAATTTTTGAGATGGGCTACACGACAACGCTGGGTTCAGGCCTGGGTCTCTATCATATCCGGCAAGCCCTTGGTGAAATGGGTGGCAGTATCGAACTCGATGAAGAAGTAGAAAAGGGTCTTGGCTTTATCATCAAGATCGCCGCGAAAGGGAGAAAGGCGTGAGATTAGATTTCAACGTGCTGTGGGTGGATGACCAGCCCGACCGTGTAGCCGCTCAGGGTACGAACATTAAAATGCAAATGGCTACTGAAGGCTTCGAATTCAAACCTCATTACTGCACAACGATTGATCAGATGAGCGAAGCTATCTCGGAGCATGTATTCACGGATGAAATTGACCTAATCCTTGTCGATTGGGATCTTGGGAATGATGAACACGGCGAGGATGCAATCGAGCTTATTCGTCGAATCGTTCATTACAAAGATGTAGTCTTCTATTCTGGGCAAGCCACAGTCGTACAATTGCGGGAGAAAGTCTATAAGAAACAACTTGAAGGAGTCTACTGCGCGGGGCGTGCAGATCTTATTGATGAAGTTATAGGCGTCTTTGAATCGCTGATCAAGAAGGTTCTCGACCTTGATCATACTCGTGGCATCGTCATGGGGGCCACAAGTGATATCGATCATATGGTCAATACATGCTTAGCCCTGGCTCATGGCAAGCTCAATGACGCTGGCAAAGCTGAGTTCATGGAGAGAGCGATAAAACGTGTGGACAGGCAGGTACAAAATATCACTAAACAGGGAGCAAAGCTAAAAGACACGCCTAGCGTTGAGGCTTTGTTCGAAGCTCACATGCTTTTTACGTCAGATCATCGGCTGCGAATGCTGTCGAGTATTCTGGATATGGACGAGTTCGCAGCACATGCGGCTGGTGTAGATACAGTTAAAGACTATCGCGATGGCGTTGTCCGTAACCGCAATACTCTCGGGCATGTTGTCTTGGTCCCTAAGGAAAAGCCAAACACGGTAGTTGATGACGCTGGCAAAGTTGTTGATATTGAGCAGATGCGAGAGCTTCGCAAATTGATTTTGAGATTACGTGCAGACTTCCGATCTCTGCTGGATGCCATGCAAACGTGAGTCGACCTCTAGATCGCTCAACCCCGTAGTCATAATCTCGCTCCAGAGTAGCTCTGTCAGCGTTTCTCCAATGGCTCGTGCGGCAAGTGGTGGTACCGCGTTAGCCACTTGAGTGAAACGAGGCACTTCTTGTTTTCGAAGATAGCCGCCTGAGGTGTACTTCCCGTGGAACGAGTACCAATCAGGAAAACTTTGCAGTCTTGCGTTCTCGCGAACCGTCAGTGTGCGTGGCTCTGAGTAATGCAAAAGATCGTCAGGCATGCTTGTGATCGTTGGCGATGGACGATCAGGGTCAAGAACCCGTAGAGCCAGTTTCTTAAGACCGAAGCGTGCTCGCATCTCCGCTCCAATGCTTATATTTAAACGACCACTGGCATGGCTTAGCGCGATAATCTCTTTGAAACGCTCAGTGATGTGCTCAGCATGCCGAGCTAGGCGTAGGTCCGTAGGAGTTTTGCATCCATCATTCATCAGCTTTTGGTAGTGAGTGAGTGGGCCTGAGTAGCACGTTTCTTTGAAGCCTTTACTCTCACTGGACGGTTGCGTGCCATTTGGAGCAACCTCAAGATCGGAAATAGCTGCTCCCGACGAGACTGGTGCGGTTAGGCGCAACGAGCGCAAAAAAGAAGGAAGACTGTTTTGAAGATGTGCGAATGGATCTGGCACATTTAATTCAGAGCGGAAAGCAAGAACAAAGTAGCGTGTACGTGCCTGCGGTACACCGAAAATTGAAAGGTTCAGCAGTTGTTCATGTACTGTGTAAGAGTCAGATAATTCTTCCTTTAGAAGCTGCGAAAAATTTTTGATCTCGTCACCGACGCTGAAGTCGAGTGTGAATCCTCGGACGTTCTCAATCAAAACAGCTTTAGGTTTGATGATCTCGACCAAATTTAAATAAGAGGCGAATAACTGATTGCGCGGATCATCGTGCTGCCGTCGGCCAGCGCTTGAAAACCCTTGGCATGGTGGCCCACCTACTAGAACATCAATGCTGCCCGAAATTTCTTCGAGTTGGTCTTGGTAGTCGTTTATGAGTTCGACGATACCGATCGGCTCTTTAGGAAGCCAGGATGGCCATTCGTAACTATACGGTGAACGCTCAGCCAGTAGATTTTCGCTGAGAGTGGCAAAGGCGAATCTGTCCCGCTCAATCGCAAAGCATCCTTTCAACCCAGCTTGCATCAAACCTAGTGATAGGCCGCCGCAGCCAGCAAAGGCGTCGATGAACCTTAATGGTTTGGCAGTTGGTGGTAGCATCGTAACTCAACTTTTTGAAAGGCTTGAATGTATATCAGGTAATTATGCACGGCTAGGTGAGTAAGAGCCAGATTGAAGGATGATTCCTCCGAAAATGTAGCGGTGCTTAAATGTAGAGTTTTCCTCTACTTCTGGAAAAACATTAGTGGTTTCGGTAGGACGAGGTGGCTACATAACCTCAATGAATGCGCCGACACGTTTATTAAGGCTATGCAGCCTTCCTTATAATCATAGTTAAACACAGGATAGAGAGTTGATTATGGTCAAGAAAGTAAGAACCGAGGCCGAACTTGGCGAGGCGCTAAAGAATAATGAGGAATCGATAGAGATCGAAGGAGACTTGGCCAAGAAAACTATCAAAATTCGAGCTACAGGAAAAGTAGCCTGGGCGGTATGTATTGGTGCAATAGGAGTTGCTATTTATAGCGTTGTAGCAACTGTTGGGACTGGTGGAACTAGTGCTCCGGTGACTGCGACTACCGCTGGCTTTACAGCGGCAACTGCTACGACAATTCTGGGCGGCGCTGTAACTTATTCCGCGATTGCAATTGGGGTGGCAGCCGGTGGAGTGGGAGCACTAAATAAGTTGCGAAAATATAAGCAAGTTTCGTATGAAAATGAACGGCTTATCTTGCAGCGAAAGTAGTGTTTAACAAGGCCAAGCAGCATCGCACCCTACGGGCGATCGGCCTCGCTTCGCTCGACCGCTGTTGGCAGCGTTATATTTATGGAGAAGCATGATCACACGCGGACACCTTATCGGCGAAATTTTCGATGAACTTACCTCCATTGCGCAGCAGGTATTTACTCGGTGCCAATTGGGACTTACAGACCTCAATCGCTATCTTGAGGATTTCTTCAAGGACTACCTAAACGAGGTCCTGTCACTTTCGTTAGTGAATCTGAATAATGAGAGAGGCAACGAGCCAGATCTGGATCTCTGGTTCGAATAAAAGCCAAACAATGCCTAACAATGCAACCGATCGCTGACGCTGCGGTGGATTGAGGTGTTATGAGCTAGGAGCGCTAATCCTTAAACCTTAGCTAGCTGGCAGTTCATCGTCTTTTTCCAAAGCGAGTACATAAGAGAACACGAAAAGGATATGAACCTACTCTTCCTCGGCACATCAGCCGGTGTGCCCACCAAAAGCAGAAACGTCTCCGGGGTCGCTTTGCGTGAGAGCAAGGGAAAAGGCTGGTACCTGATCGATTGTGGTGAGGGCACTCAGCATCAGGTCTTACACACGAAGCTGTCGTTCCATTCTTTGAAAGCCATCTTGATTACCCATGTGCACGGCGACCACTGCTATGGGCTGCCGGGCATACTGGCGAGTGCGGGAATGGGTGGCCGGAAAGCGCCGCTTACCATTGTGGCGCCCGTAGGTATCAAGGCGTGGTTGGAGGCCACCTGTGAGGCTACGCAGCTATGCTTGCCCTTTGCCCTGGAGTTTGTCGACTCGGACGAGCTGCCCAGCGTTGAGTTTGAGAGTATTGCGGTGACCACTCACAGGCTTTCACATCGGGCGCCTTCTTATGCTTATGGGTTTACGGAGACAAAGGTCGATGCTGCCTTGGACGTGGATAAGCTAGCGCAAAAGGGGATTCCGAGAGGGCCGTTGTGGGGGCAGTTGAAGCAAGGGTTTGATGTTGAGTTTGCGGGTGAGCGGTTAAAAAGCCATGACTACCTGATCTTCAAGCACAAGCCGAGAAAAGTGGTGATCGCGGGGGACAATGACCAGCCTGACTTGTTGATGGATGCCTGCGTGGGGGCGCAGGTGCTGGTGCATGAAGCCACCTACACCGAAGAGATGGCCCAGAAAGCAGGTGATGTTGGGCATAGCTACGCCAAGCTTGTCGCCGCGTTTGCCGAATCGGTTCAGCTGCCCAATCTGGTGCTGACGCACTTTAGCCCCCGTTACCAGCTCCACCCCCTTGCCTCGCCTTCTATTGAAGATATCCGCAAAGAGGCCCAGAGCGTCTATTCGGGCTCGCTTTACCTGGCGTGGGATTTTGGCGAATACACCCTGGATAAATCGGGTCAGTTTACTGAAGTGGCGGGTGAATAACTGCTTTCATCCCGCCGTTCCTTGAGTGTATGCCGTGCAAGTCATTCGCGTAGGTCAGTCGCGGCAATAGCCTTCACCTGTTTTAACTATTAGGCAGTCTTCCTTTTCCAATAGCCATTTCATACCGGTGGCTTCGCCGTCGCCCGCGCGAAGCAGCTGTGGGCCGCCCTCGCGGTTGAAGCGAATGCCCTCGGCGGTGGCCTGCCCTTCGAAGGTGCCGCTTTGATCAGCATCCAGGCCATACTGCATTTCAAGTAGATAGTGGCCGGGGCCTGCAGGTTCGTCTTTGCTGATGTCCAGAAATAACCCTTCAACGCCAATCCATCGGCCGACCCATTGGTCGGTCATCTGGTGGTGGGGCTCGCTTTGTTCGGTTGACGTACCTGAGCCCGGCACGCCTGATGCGGCGGTGTTGCTGTTTTGGGCGCATCCGCTGATAAGTAAGAGGGTGCTTAACGCTAACGCTGTTTTGATCATCGGTATTGATACCCGTTGGGGATAAATAGTCGTCTTATATCCAATCCTCTACTCGAAGCCCTGGTACGCGACTAAACTCACCTAGATTATTGGTTACCAGAATCAGGCCTCTTGAACGAGCATGCCCGGCAATCATCTGATCGTATGGGCCGATGGGTGTGCCCGCTTTGGCCAGCTCGCTACGTAGCTGGCCACTGTGATAGGCGGCGCTGGGGTCGTAATCGAGCACTTCCAGCCGAGCTGCAAACCCTTCTATCACGCTCAAGTTTTTCTCGGGAGAAGCGGACTTTTCAGCACCATACACCAACTCCATGAGTGTCACGGTGCTGATGCAGAGCTGGTCGCTATGCTGGTTAAAGGTCTCACGAACATGGGGAGGTTTATGTTTGATGGTGAAAATGCAGATATTGGTGTCAAGCATGTACTTAAGCATCAAAGCGCCTCTCGTTCCTGTTCGTTTGGCTGCTCACGTTCACTCATAAAGTCTGCAGTGACACTTTGGCCATCAAACCAGCTGTCCCACGCTTCACCTACAGGGGTAATTAAGCGCGCGCGACCCAAGGCAATAACATCAACACGTGTAACGTTCTCAGGCAGCGCGAGGGATTTCGGCATACGCACCGCTTGGCTACGGTTACTTTTAAACACCGCTGCTTTTTCCATAGCTGTCTCCTTTAAGAACTGCCGTTACTCAATCTATACGCGTAACATACTTGCTTTAGTTTGATCGAATTTTGGGATATGTCAAAGGGATATACAAATGCAAAAGGTAAGAATCGACCTGGTATCCGACGTGGCCTGCCCGTGGTGCGCCATTGGCTACCGGCGCTTAGAGCAGGCGTTAGAGACACTCAAGGGCGAGATCGACGTTGAGCTGGTCTGGCAGCCTTTTGAGCTAAACCGCGATATGCCGCCGGAAGGCGAGCCGATTCTGGAGCATTTGTGCCGCAAGTACGGCAAAGACGCGGCTACCATG
This sequence comes from Vreelandella indica, assembly GCF_037070225.1. Classification (NCBI taxonomy): domain Bacteria; kingdom Pseudomonadati; phylum Pseudomonadota; class Gammaproteobacteria; order Oceanospirillales; family Halomonadaceae; genus Vreelandella; species Vreelandella indica. The sequence goes on along the minus strand of NZ_JBANSO010000005.1, from coordinate 130,788 downwards.
GAGCAGTCCCAGCGCGAGATTATGGCCGCCGCCGAAGAGCTTGGGCTGAATTTCAGGGGTGCTCTTGAGCGTCGGGCGAACAATACTTTCGCTGCCCACCGCGTGCTGGCGTGGGCTGGAACGCAAAATCAAGAGACAGCCCTGCAGTTGGCATTGTTTGAGGCTTATTTTGGTGAAGCGAAAAACCCGACCGACCCAGAAGTGCTTCGCGAGAAGGCCACTAAGGTGGGACTTGACGGCGACACCGCCGAGGCCATCGCCCGATCGGATCAGTACGCGGACGAAGTGCGAGCGGCAGAGCAGCGATTCATGGACGCAGGGGTAAGCGCCGTGCCAGCCATAATCCTAGATGGCCGCTACCTGATTTCTGGCGCCCAGCCCGCCAATGTGCTGGTCGATGCGCTTCGTCAGGTGGCTGAGGAAAGCGCGAACGGCTAACGTCAAGCCTTAGTGGTCACCGAGCCGACTCGTTTTTGCTGAGATCCAAAAATAGACTTTCTACACCGGATCATGTTCCGACCCATTGATCGGTAATCTTAAACAGAGATTAACCGTAAAATGAGGTAACCACTGAAACCAGAGACGCCGAGCCTACTGATTTCAATTCAACTGTGAAAAATGCCCATGACGACATCACTTCATCGCCTTTACTCTTTTCGTCGCTGTCCCTATGCCATGCGTGCCCGTCTCGGCACGTTGTTTGCTGAGTTAAAGGTGGAGCTGCGGGAGGTCATATTGAAAAACAAACCGGCCCAGATGCTAGCGATTAGCCCGAAAGGTACTGTGCCTGTTTTACAGCTTTTTGATGGTACCGTGATCGAAGAGAGCCGAGAAATAATGGTGTGGTCGCTTGAGCAACAAGATCCGCAGGGGCTGTTAGATGCGAAGGTTAGGGATCAGGCCAATGCCCTGATCGACCAAAACGATAATGAATTTAAACATTGGCTGGATCGTTATAAATATGCCGACCGACATCTCGAAATGACTCAGGCAGAATATCGGCAACGGGGTGAGACTTTTTTACAGGTTTTAGAGGAGCATCTGACTCAAAAGCCTTATCTTCTGGGGGATAACGCGACCATTGCTGATATTGGCATCATGCCTTTTATCCGCCAATTCGCCCATGTAGATCGCGATGTTTTTTATAGCCTACCTTACCCGCACCTGCAGCGGTGGTTAGAAGACTGGTTGGAGCACGCCTTCTTTCTGCAGGCCATGACCAAGTTTCAGCCATGGCAAGAGGGGGATGACGTGGTAGTTTTCCCTTCGTAAACATAGCGCTACCTATTAATTTCTAGTCGGGTTTCTTCCTTTCTGCATAAACGCCCGCAGCGTATCACTCGCTTGGTCGATGGGTAGCACGCCATCCCAGTGTCTGCGATTGCCTTACCTGTTTTGGGCATAAGCTGCATTAAGCTGTTTTATAATTCTCTTTGCGGGATGCCCGGCTTGTAGCCCTGTGGCCAAAATGCTTGACCCTTCGGCTTGAAAGTCCATGTAGCCGTTGTGGCGTGGCCGCACCCAGGCTCTTTCAAGAGTCGCTAATGTATTACGATAAAAGCCATATACCGGTTTATTAACCGCTTCATCTTCCCAGGCTGAGGCATGTCCCGGCTGCCCCCAGCTTTTGCGAGAATCGTTTTCTGCACATCTTCGCCGGCCACCCAAAAGGCATAAAAGGTAAGAGTCGACCTAGTACCAATGTCGCCTGCCCGTGGTGAGCGATCGGCTAGCGGCGCTTTGAGCAAGTGCTAGAAACCCTTGATGGCGAGATCGACGTCGAGCTGTTCTGGCAGCCTTTTGAGCTGAGCCGGGATATGCCGCCCGAGGGCGAGCCGATTCTTGAGCACTTGTGCCGCAAGTACGGTAAGGATGCTGCCAGCATGGAGCAGTCCCAGCGCGAGATTATGGCGGTGGCCGAAGAGCTTGGGCTGAATTTCCGTGGTGCACTGGAGCGTCGGGCGAACAATACCTTCTCTGCTCACCGCGTGCTGGCGTGGGCCGGAACACAAAACTTAGAGACGCCTCTGCAGTTGGCACTATTCGAGGCTTACTTCGGGGAAGCGAAAAAACCCGCCGACCCAGCGGTGCTTCGCGAGAAGGCCATTGAGGTGGGGCTTGACGGTGATACCGTCGAGGCCATTGCCCGCTCTGATCAGTACGCTGAAGAAGTTCGAGCGGCAGAACAGCAATTCATGGAGGCAGGGGTAAACGCCGTTCCCGCATTTATTCTAGATGGCCGTTACCTGATCTCGGGCGCCCAGCCTGCCGACGTGCTTGTCGATGCGCTTCGTCAGGTGGCCGAGGAAAACGCTAGCCGCTAACGTTCCGCCGCTCTTTAATGATCACCGAGCAGGTCAGTCGCGGCAATAGCCTTCACCTGATTTCACTACCAGGCAGTTTTGCTTTTCCATCAGCCACTAGAATAGCAAATTGATGTGCTATAAGTATGCGCATATAGTAAGTGCATTGTTATGTGCGAGGAGTGAATCATGCAAGCCGCCGAAGTAAACAAATCCATGCGCAAGCCGACGAACCTATCGCTAGATAGTGCTCTTCTAAAGGAGGCTAAAGCGCTGGGAATCAATGTTTCACGATCAGCAGAGGCAGGGATTGCGGAGGCGGTGAAGCTGCATAAGCAGAAGCAGTGGTTGGAGGATAATGCCACAGCCCTGGCAAGCTCGAATGCATACGTTGAAGCGAATGGATTGCCTCTTGCACGGCACCGTCAGTTCTAATGGCCCGTTTCGATCTCTTTGAAAACAAGGGTGGGGATGGCTATCTGCTGGATGTTCAGACAGATCTTCTCAGTGGCTTGAACACTCGAGTGGTCGTGCCCCTGCTACCCAAATCCTCGGCACCGTCTCCTGCTCAGAGGCTAAACCCGGTGTTCAACGTTAAGGGCCAAGAGGTTGTCATGGCGACTCAGTACATGGCTGCTGTTCCTGAAAGCGAATTGCGTTTTATGGCGGGTAGCCTTGCTGAGCAGCAAGACGAAATTTCTGCGGCGTTGGATATGCTGTTTTTGGGATTTTAAGGTTGAGCTTGTAGGAAGGCTCTCGGGCGTACCCCGGAAAGCAACCAAAGCCTATTTGGAACGTTCAAAATGAGTCGATTAAATAAAGAAGAGCAGGATATTCTGGACGCATTTGATTCGGGAGAGTTGCAGCGAGCGACAGATGTTGAGTACACGAATACAAGGCATCAGCAGTATGCTGAGGCGATGCTCAAGAAAGATGCCAGCGACTAGCGCGCTAACGGCCCATACCCTTTAATCTGCTGCGACTGAGTGGGCTATCCGATATATTGCTAGTGGCAATGTATCGGAGGCAGACATGGTTGATTTCGCATCCCTGCTAATAGTGGCGGGCACATTCTTGATTGCGGGAAGCGTCAAGGGCGTCATTGGCCTTGGACTCCCGCCAGTTAGCCTAGCGCTGCTTACCGTCGCGCTGGATCTGCCAACGGCCATGGCGCTAATGCTTATTCCCTCATTTGTTACGAACATTTGGCAGTCAACGGTGGGCGGAAACGCAAGAGCAATCTTGGCTCGCATTTGGCCATTTCTGGCGATGGCGACTCTTACTGTCTGGATTGGTGCGGCCGCACTGACTCGCGTCAATCTCACGTATCTGACGGCGCTCCTGGGCAGTTTGCTGATTATTTACGCTGTCGTGAACCTGGCCGGGATCAAGATTGTTGTACCCAGCCGCCATGAGGTTTGGGCAGGGCCGTTAATCGGCTCGGCGAATGGGGTGCTTACCGGTATGACGGGGTCATTTGCGGTGCCGGGCGTGATGTTTCTTCAGGCCATTGGCCTTCCGAAGAACATGCTGATTCAAGCGATGGGCATGCTATTTATGGTATCCACGGTGGCTCTCGCGGCAGCATTGCAACACGCCAATTTCTTGACACTCCAAACGGGCGTAATGTCGGCAGTGGCGGTGTTGCCCGCGCTCGCTGGTATGGTTATTGGCCAGCGAATTAGAGAACGCTTATCCGAGAAGGTGTTCCGCAAGGTATTCTTCATTTCACTTCTGATTCTGGGTGCTTACATTATTGTTAATACTCTTCAGAAGCTTTAAGTGCCTTTCAAAACCAATAGTGGGCGAACTAAGTGGTTAAGACGACATCAGAATCGAGCGCTGGCTTTTACCTAACGCCAGCGCTGAATATCACTTAACGCAAAAACGCCCGCAACGTATCACTCGCCTGGTCAATGGATAGCACGCCATCCAAGTGGCCTCGATTACCTTCCAGGGTTTCCAGCGTCACGTCGGTGCCGTCTGCTTCAATCAACTCGGCGGTGCGGCGCACGCCTTGGGGCGCGAAGACAAGATAGTTTTCGCTATACAGCATCAGTGTTGGTGCTTCGATAGGGTAAGTCTCATTTCAAAACTTTGCTTTTATTACGAGCTTAAATTTTTATTGGTGCTCGATGCGCAACGCGCTACAATATCCTCATGATTAAATCATTTCGTCACAAAGGACTGAAACGGTTCTACGCTAGTGGCAGCACTGCTGGCATACAGGCAGATCACGCTAAGAAGTTGCGTATGCAGCTTGCTGCTCTGGATACGGCTATTTCAGTGGAAGACATGGATATCCCCGGCTTTCGTTTGCATCCGTTGAAGGGGAAAGACAAAGAGCGATGGTCGATTTGGATCAATGGAAATTGGCGCATGACGTTCGAATTCCGGGACGGCAACGCTTACATTCTTGATTATGAGGATTACCACTAATGACGATGCATAACCCACCGCATCCCGGCGAATTTATTCGGGAGGTTTACCTAGCGCCCTTTGGCATTAGCTCCCGCCAGCTTGCTTCCAGTTTGGGTGTTTCACCCTCTACGCTTTCAAGGTTGCTGAAAGGGGGTAGCGGCATTAGCCCCGAAATGTCTTTGCGTTTGTCGAAGGTTCTTGGACGTACCCCGGAGAGCTGGCTGGCAATGCAGGATACATATGACTTATGGATGGCTCGCAGCACAATTAATTTGGACGATCTTCACCCTTTGGATTTTGAAGCCGCCTAAATAGCGCTGGCTTTAGTCTAAAAGCCAGCGCTCCCCCCTTACTGCAAAAACGCCCGCAACGTATCACTCGCCTGGTCAATGGATAGCACACCATCCAAGTGGCCTCGATTACCTTCCAAGGTTTTAAGCGTCACGTCAGTGCCGTCTGCTTCAATCAGCTCTGCGGTGCGGCGCACGCCTTGGGGCGCGAAGACGAGATCGTTTTCGCTGTACAGCATCAGAGTCGGTGCTTCGATGGCGGCAAGTCCTGCCTCTAACGAGTCGCCGTGGCCTGCCATAAAGGTTTGGTTGGCGCGCACCAGATAGAGCAAGTGATTGGCATCGGACGTCTCGGCACGGGCGGCGGCAACGTCATCCAGGGTTTGCTCGATGGCGTAGCGGGCATTGATATCCTCAGCCGGGTCGCGCGCTTCATCGGCCCAGTCGCGGTTAAATGTCTCGTTGGCCCACTGCCAGTGGTTGGCGTTGAGCGTCACCAGCTTCAGCGCTTCTTTTAGGCCGTCGGTGGGCGGTTCGGCGTCGTAGTAATTACCCTCGTTCCAGTTGGCATCCAACCGAATCGGCGCTGCCCAGGCGCTTAGGGTGGCCAGCAGCCATGGGTCGGCAACGCCGCCGCCAATTACTGAGATTAGCCGTTCGACTCGTTCGGGGTAGGTGCTGGCCCACTCGATGGCCTGTAGTGCGCCCATTGAAGCACCCATTACTGCATGCAGCGATTCAATGCCTTGGCTCTCCAGTAGCTCGCGCTGTACCTCGACAAAATCGCGGATGGTAACGACCGGGAAGTCCATGCCCCAGGGCTCGCCAGTATCGGGGTTGATGGAGGCGGGCCCAGTGGTGGTGACGTTGGGATCATTAGCGCCGAGATTGACCAGCGTATCCGAGGAGATGATGTAGTACTTATCGGTATCGAGTGGTTTGCCGGGGCCAATGATCGCATCCCAGTAGCCGGTCGGCTGCCCATCTGCCTCATAGCGGCCTGCCGCATGGCTAGTGCCTGAAAAGAAGTGGGTAATCAGAATGACGTTATCGCGGGCGTCGTTGAGCTCGCCGTAGGCTTCCCAACCCACCGTGACGTTGGGAATCGTCTCGCCGCTCTGGGTAGTGAAGCTGTCCATTTCGAAGGTCTGTTTCTCGACGACGCCATCCCAAGCCCAAAGAGGAGAGGCCAAGAGCAGGCCAAGGCCGGAACATAGCGTTACCGTAATCACCGTTTGTCGTGTGAAGGTCATAGGGTTGCCTTATACGAGGGTTAATTGTGCTTGTTATTGGCCACCAGCAGTGGTCATCCCTCTTAGCATAGTCAGTGGAAGCGCTTGGGTAGTTAACGTCGAAGCAACTAGGTCGTTTTTTTCCTAGCCCGATGGGCTGCCGCTTTCATTCTGTTTCCGCAGGAGGCCATGCTACACCAGCGGCGTCGGTGCGATTTTGTTTGATCGTGGAACAGTAGAACGCAGTCCGAGGCTTCGCACTCTTTCACGAGCTGCAGGTCTTCCTCGGTAAGCAACTGGACTAACGCGGAAGCGACTGGCTGCAACAGGCTCTCGCTTTCCATGTTGCGCTGATAGGTTTTTTTCTGGAACGCGGACACCGTTGGTTGCCATTCGATTTTCTCTAGGGGATAACCCCGTTCCAGTACGTGATTCACCACTGCGGGATCCGCGGCCCGCCCTTGCTGGGCCGAGATCAGGAGATCCCGCATGTTGTCGCGCAGTTCCCGCGCAAGGTGGACTATTCCAGATGGGGGGCTTTCACACTCCTCCATCAACACGCCCGCCTGTTGAAGCCACGCAATGACACTGCGGTCGTCCTCCAGACACTCTTGCCGCTCCTCCCCAACGCCAAACTGCGTGTTGATGAAATCGATAGCGAGATTGCTTGCGATAAATAGAGGCGTAACTTTTGATGTCATATTTAGTAACCTTTAATTTTGTATTTGACAGGTTACTATTATTCTTACTAACCTTCAAAAATGTTCATTAACGGTTACTAAGGAGTGTCCATGACATCTGAAAATACCTCGGTCTCTGCGACTACCCAGGAGACACCGGCGGTCAACACTGTGCAGTCCTCTGGCTCGAAAGCTGGGCAGGTTCATTATCGCTTCGAGAAAGTGGGCGATGTGGAGGTCTTCTATCGTGAAGCGGGGGATCCTGCGGCGCCGACTCTGCTGCTACTCCACGGGTTTGCTGCCTCCTCGTATATGTGGCGGGATGTGATTGAGGCGCTTGCCGATAGCTACCACGTCGTGGCACCGGATTTGCCAGCGTTTGGCTTTACCCAGTCACCGGCACGCGGTGAGTATGAGTACACCTTTGCCAACCTGACAAAGACGATTGATCAGTTTACTGAGCAGTTGAAGCTCGACCGTTATGCTATCGCCGTTCACGACTATGGTGCCCCTGTTGGTTGGCGTTTGGCGGTGACCCATCCATCAAAAATCACCGCTATCATTTCGCAAAACGGCAATGCCTATAAGGAGGGGCTATCAAAAGGGTGGGAGCCCATTCAAACGTATTGGAATACACCTTCTCAGGCGAATCGTGAGGCTTTGAGCGACTTTCCGACACCGGCGTCGATCAAGTGGCAGTACGTGGAGGGCGTAAGCGATACAAGTATCGTAGCCCCGGATGCCTATACGCTGGAAGGGGCTCAGATCTCTCAACCTGGGATGGCGGAGATTCAGCTCGACTTACTGCTGGATTACGCAACCAACGTTGAGAAGTATCCCGAATTCCAGGCCTACTTTCGGGAGCAGCAACCGCCGCTGCTCGCGGTGTGGGGGAAGCATGATCCGTTCTTTCTGCCGCCAGGGGCAGAGGCCTGGAAGCGAGATCTACCGCAGGCGGATATTCGCTTTTACGACACTGGGCATTTTGCACTGGAAACCCATGGCGATGTCATTATTCCGGTGATGCGTGAGTTTCTGGATAAACACCTGAAAACTTAAACGGCTGAAACACACTCACGCTCCCTTGAGGCGGCGGCCATGATGGCTGCCGCCTCATGTTTGGCTTTTCCATTTGCGGGAATAGAAGGTGGTTATCAGCCTCTAGCGCATTTTGAACGGATTTAAGCCGTTGGCTTGCTGCATCATCATGCGTTTGGCGAACGGGAAACGCTCGGCAATCTGCAGGCTTAGATCGCCTAGCTGGCGCAGCGGTTTGGATCCGGTAAACAGGTGATGAAACGTGTCGGTAGCGGCGATCATCGCTTGGTTAGCCGCGCGGCGCTGGCACTCAAAGCGCAGTAGGTTGACATAGTCACCTGGGTCGCGGCCCTGAACGATGATCTCGGCCAGGGTGTCAGCGTCGTGAAGGCCGATATTTAACCCCTGGCCTGCCAGTGGGTGTACCACATGGGCGGCATCGCCAATCAGCGCTAAACGCTTGCTGATATAGCGGTGAGCATGCTGACGCTTGATGGGAAAACTGGCCCGCGCCACGATGCGGATGAGGTTGCCCAGGCGTTTGGGGAAGGCCATTTCGATGGCGGCTTTCAGTGCATCGTCGTCCAACTGCTCGCGCGCTCTGGTGGTCTCTTCTCTGTCGTACCATACCAAGGAGGCGTTATGGCCGGGCAATGGCAGCATGGCCAGCGGGCCGGTGGGGGTAAAGACCTGCCAGCTAACGTCCTGCTGGGGCAGTTCGGTTTCTACGTTAATGATCATTGCACGCTGATGATAGTCGTAGCTGGTCACGCTAATGCCGGCCAGCGAACGCAGCGTCGAACTAGCCCCATCGGCGCCTACAACCAGGCGGGCGCTTAGGGTTTTGCCGTTATCCAGTTCCAGTAGGCGGCGGTTCGTCGCCGAGACTGTGCTTAACGGCGCACACTGGGTGTAGCAGGTAACGCTGGGCAGCTGTTCTATGCGCTGCCATAACGCATACTGCAGGGCACGGTTTTCGATAAAGATGCCGAAGTCTTTCATGCCGCTATCTTCAGCGGAGAACAGCGAGTGGCCGGTGCCATCCTGGTTGGAAACATCGATATGGCGAAACGGGCAGCAACGCTCTTCCGGCAGGGTGGTGCCGCTTGCCTTGATAAATGCCAGCGAGCGCGCATTGAGTGATGAGATGCGCAGGTCATAATCGCCGCTAGGTGGGGTGGGGGCATCGCCTTGCTCAACCAAACCCACGGAGAAGCCCGTATGGCCCAAGCGCGCCGCCAGTGCGGCGCCAACCATGCCGCCGCCGACAATGATGACATCATGGTCGTGTTGCTCAGACTGTTGCATCATATGCTCCTTAAAATGAGGTGCTTTTGCGCATTGCGCAGGCGTTGCTTGTCATACAGTATCGTTGAGTTTGAGCAAGATTGCCTAGAGGTGAACGATTGACGCAGGCCGTGGAAATAGCAAATAACGTTACCCAGGCGGGTGAGGAACTGGCAGCGTTTATTCAACAGCACCCCAAACTGTGGGTGATTACCGGTGCCGGTGTGAGTACCGACAGCGGCATTCCGGACTATCGCGATGCGGATGGCCAGTGGAAGCGCCCGCCGCCGGTGCAGCATGGCGACTTTATGAGTTCTCACCACGTTCGCCAGCGCTACTGGGCGCGCGCGCTGATCGGCTTTAGCGCCCTGCGCGAAGCCCAGGCGAGTGGTGCGCACAGGGCGCTGGCCGCGCTGGAGTCACAGGGCTATATCCAGCAGTTGGTCACTCAAAACGTTGACCGCCTGCATCAGCGCGCTGGTTCTCGCCGGGTGATCGACCTGCATGGCCGGGCGGACATGGTGAAATGCATGGTGTGCGACTACCAAATGATGCGCCACGCCATGCATGCTGAAATGGCGCGCATGAATCCAAGTTTTACTGATTTGCAGGCAGGGCATGCTCCGGATGGCGACGCCGATTTAGAGACTGACTTCAGCAGCTTCCGCATTTTCGACTGCCCGCGCTGTAGCGGTATCTTAAAGCCCGATGTGGTGTTCTACGGCGATGTGGTACCCGCCGAACGGCGGCTGGCCGCGCAGGTCGCGCTGGCCGAGGCGGATGCGGTGCTGGCTGTCGGTACCTCGTTGATGGTGTTTTCCGGCTACCGTTTCTGCCGCGCCGCCCACGAGCGTGGCATACCGCTGGCGTCGCTTTCGCTCGGCGTTACCAGGGCGGATGCGCTATTGACCCACCAGTGGCGCGCGCCGTTAACGCCGGTGCTTGAGCAGGCCGTTCGCTGTTTGCAGCCCTCTTAAAGACTGCTGCTAGTGCACTTTCGATACCCACGCATTATCTTCCAACCAAAGCCGCCAGGGGGCATCGCGGTGCTCGGGCTGGGCGTAATCGATGCCTACACGAGGCCCACTGACGATTGAAGCATCGTGGGTTGCTGCGCTAATCCACAGTTTGTCAGCTTGGGTCATATCATGGCCATACAGCGCTTTATCAATCGTTAAAGCGCGTGTGAGCTTGCCGGGGCCATTGCTGAGTTGTTTGCCCGTTGCCTGACGAATAGCGCGCATGGCGGTTTCGTTAACGGTGGGCTCTACCGCACGAATCAACACCGCACAGGGCGAGCCTTCCGGCTCGGTCACCACGTTTAGTAGCCAGTGCATGCCGTAAACGAGATACACATAGGCGTGGCCAGCGGGGCCGAACATCGCTTCGGTGCGTGGTGATCTGCCCCGGTGGGCATGGCAGGCGGTGTCTTCGGCGCCGCAATAAGCCTCGGTTTCGACAATTCTTGCCGCCATCTGCTCGCCGTTATGCTCGCGCACCAGCCAACAGCCCAGTAGGCATCTCGCCACTTCGAGTGTGTCGCGATTATAAAAGTCGCGGGGGAGGGGCGTTAGCGCGCTGCTTTTAACATTAGGCAAAGTTGGGCACGGTTTTAACATCATCGCCTCGGCGTTTACTTGAGTAGAGTGCTAGGGTATTAGCTAACCACAGCCAATTGAAGCGGAGTGTATCGTGCTGTCATTTGAACATATTTATGCCACCTTGCCTGAACCCCTCTGGGTCGCCACCCAGGCAACGCCCGTGGCCCACCCTGAGCTGATCGCTTTTAATGCGCCACTTGCCCGTGAACTGGGGGCTAACGACGTGCCAGAAGCTGCGACGCTGGCTCAGTGGTTTAGCGGCAACCAGACCATGCCGGGTTCTCAGCCGGGCGCATTAGGTTATGCAGGCCACCAGTTCGGTAACTTTGTGCCGCAATTAGGCGATGGCCGCGCGTTGCTGCTGGGCGAAGTGATCGACCAGAACGGCGTACGCCGTGATGTGCAGCTAAAAGGCAGCGGCCGCACGCCGTTTTCCCGCGGTGGCGATGGTCGTTCACCGCTAGGCCCGGTGCTGCGTGAGTACTTGGTCAGCGAGTTTATGGCGGCGATGGGCATTCCCACCACGCGTGCCCTTGCGGCCGTCACCAGCGGCGAGCGCGTAGTGCGGCAAATGGCCGAGCCCGGCGCCGTCTTTACCCGCGTGGCGAGCAGCCATATTCGCGTGGGCACCTTTCAGTTTGCCGCTGCACAGCGGGATGACGCCTTGCTCAAAGCCCTGGCGGACCATGTGATTGCGCGCCACTATCCTGAAGCCGCCAACGCGGAAGACCCCTATATGGCGCTGCTGGAAGCGGTGGTCGCCCGCCAGGCGGTGCTGATCGCCCGCTGGATGAGTGTCGGCTTTATCCACGGTGTGATGAATACCGATAACTGCAGCATTGCCGGTGAAACCATTGATTACGGCCCCTGCGCTTTTATGGAGCAGTTCGATCCGCAGAAGGTGTATAGCTCCATCGACCAAGGCCGCCGCTACGCCTTTGCCAACCAGCCAGCGATTGCCCAGTGGAACCTGGCGCGCTTTGCTGAAACGCTGCTGCCGTTAATGCGTGAAGAGGGCGACGCGCTGGTGCAGCAGGCCACTGACGTCATTCGCCGGTTTGAATCACGGTTCAGCGCCGAGCAGCTTCGCCTGCATGCCGATAAACTCGGCTTGGCCTCGGAAAGCCCCCAAGCCGCGCCATTGATGGAAGCACTGGAAAGCCAGATGCATCAGGGGCGAATGGATATGACCGCGACCTTTGATGCGCTCACTCACTACGCCCTTGCACCCAGTGATGAGCACCGCGAGGCGCTGCTGGCGCTGACGACTCAGCCTAACGAGTTGACTGCGTGGCTGGAGAATTGGCAAGCCGAGCAGGTCGCCAGTCAAGACAGCCAGCGCTCGGCCGCCATGCGGAGCGCCAATCCGGTGATCATTCCCCGCAACCATCGGGTTCAAGAGGTCATTGATGCCGCTTACGAGGGGGATTTTGTGCCTTTTCATACCCTACTGGCGGTGGTAACACAGCCCTTCGATGAATCTGTTGAAGCGCGCCGTTTGGCGGCGCCTGCCACGGAAAATGAACAGGTGTTGAGAACGTTCTGTGGAACATAACGAGCTAATGCCATTGCGCTGAGGACGGAATCAACCCGTAGCGGGGGTCTTTCGCCATGGATGGCGAAAGTAGCGCCCAGGGAGGGGTTCACAGCGCCCCCGTGTAGGATTGTTCCGGCCGATTTAGGGTGTAATAGAGGTTATGATCCATCTCGCATCCCCTGTGATAAACTGTGGTTTTTTACAGGTAGAAGGGTAGCCGGTGCGCAAAATCATTCACTGCGACTGTGACTGCTTTTATGCAGCAGTGGAAATGCGCGATAACCCCGCGCTGCGGGATATCCCGATTGCGATTGGCGGCAGCGTCGAGCAGCGTGGGGTGGTGGCCACCTGTAACTATCCCGCCCGCGAGTTTGGCATTCACTCGGCCATGCCCATGGCCCAGGCACTCAAGCGTTGCCCGCATCTCACCGTGATTCGCGGTGAGATGGCCAAATACAAAGAGGTCGCCCGCCAGGTCTTCGCGATTTATCGTGATGTGACTGAACTGATCGAACCGCTCTCCCTGGATGAGGCCTTTTTGGATGTCTCGGAAGTCACGGTGCATCACGGCAGCGCGACGCTCATGGCTGAAGCGATCCGCGAACGGGTCAGCCGCGAAGTGGGGATCACCGTTTCAGCGGGCGTTGCACCCAATAAGTTTCTGGCCAAGATCGCCAGTGATTGGAACAAGCCCGACGGCCTGTGCGTGATTACGCCGGATAAGGTTGATAGCTTCGTGCAACAGCTACCGGTCAAGAAAATCCACGGCGTCGGCCCGCGCACGGCCGAGAAACTGGCGGGGCTGGATATTCATACCTGCGCTGACCTACGTACCCGCACGCTGACCGACTTGGCCGAACACTTTGGCCGCTTTGGGCGGCGACTACACGAGCTGAGCTGGGGGCGGGACGAGCGTCCGGTGAAGACTCACCGCGAGCGAAAATCGGTCAGCACCGAGCAGACCTACGCCAAGGATTTGCCTAACCTCGACGCCTGCCGCCGAGAGCTGCCCGCGCTGATCGAAGACCTGGAGCGCCGCTACGCCAGGCTTGATCCGCCTCTGGCGGTGCGCGGGCTGATCGTCAAAGTGAAGTTCAGCGACTTTGCCCAAACCACCGTCGAACACGCCGACCCGGCGCCTAACCTGGAGCAATTCGAGACGCTTCTGAACGTTGGCTGGGCCAGAGGCGAGCGCCCTGTGCGCCTGCTGGGCGTGGGCTATCGGCTGGCGGAAAACAGCCAAGAGCATCAACTGTCGCTGTTTTAATTAGCCGGTTAACCCTTTTATGGATTGACGCTCCTCCAGGCCCGCGATAAAACAGACGTATGATAGCCTGATGTATGTATCTCACGTTTGATTACCCACGAGCCCGCCATGTCTGCTAATGCTGCCCAACGTCCCCGTTTAGTGTTTGCCCACGCCAATGGTTTTCCTGGGCTTAGCTACCGCAGCCTGCTCAATCCGCTGGCAGAGATGTTTGACCTGCACCCGCTGGATCGACTGGGCCACCATCCGGATTACCCCGTCAATCACAACTGGGGCAACTTGGTCGATGAGCTGTTGAGCTATCTGCCCCAGAGCGATGCGCCGCTTTTAGGCGTGGGGCATTCGTTGGGAGGCACGCTGATGGCCATGGCGGCCGATAAACAGCCCGAGCGCTTTTGCGGGGTGATCATGCTAGACCCGCCGTTGATGCTGGGAACAGATGCCTGGGCGATGAAAGCCGCCAAACGGTTCGGCTTTGTGGACCGGGTAACACCTGCGGGTAAAACCCTGGGGCGGCGCACCGTGTGGCCAAGCCGCGAGGCAATGGCTAATTCGCTGGGTCGTCGGGGCTTGTTTCGCCGCTTTACCCCGGAAGCACTCAACGACTACATTGAAGCAGGAACACGTTTATTGGATGACGGCAGCGCTGAGCTGACCTTTGACCCGCGTATCGAGGTGGAGATTTTCCGCCATCTGCCGGATCACCTTTCGCGCCTGCCGCAGCGGCTGGGCGTGCCGATTGAGCTGGTGGCCGGTAACGAATCGCACCTGCTGACGGCATCGCGCATTAAACGCTTGAGGCGCAAGGGGGTATCGGTGAGCGAGGTTCCCGGCACGCATATGTTCCCGATGGAGCAGCCGGATGAAACGCGTGCCGCCATATTAGCTGCTTGGCAGCGTATCGCCAGCGCCCGTCAGGCTTTTCATACAGCGTAAGGAGGCGTTATGTATCTTTCCGTACAGCTTAGCTATTACCCACTGGCCGATGACTTCAAACCGGTGGTCAAAGAGGTGGTGAAACGCCTGGAGGCAACAGGGCTGGAAGTGCACCCGAACCGCATGAGCACTCAGGTATTTGGCGAGTTCGATGAGGTAATGGCAGCGTTAAGTAATGTGATGAAGTGGTCGTTTGAGACCCATGGTAAGGCGGTATTTACGGCTAACTTTTTGGAAGGCGACCGTCGGCCTCGGTAACTGAAACAGAGCCTCTGTGTTGGATCAGCCGTTGCCACGCCTCTTTGAGCGTGCGATTTTTCATGTCGTTAAAACAGGCTCAGTAACTTGCCCAGCGTTTCCATACCGCGTTCGCTGCGTTGGGTCCAGGGATGGCCATAGCTTAAGCGCACACAGTGGCGAAACTGTTGAGTCGCGGAAAAAATCGGCCCTGGCGCCAAGCTAACGCCCTGGTCCAGCGCTGTCTTAAAGAGCTGAAGCGAATCCACTTGTTCGGGGAACTCCACCCATAGGAAGTAGCCCCCAGCTGGGCGGGTGATGCGAGTTTGGGCAGGGAAGTAGCGGTCTGCCGCTGCCAGCATGCTGCCCTGCTGGGCTTCCAGAGCGTGGCGGAGCTTTCGCAAATGGCGGTCATAACCGCCGTGTTGTAGGTAGTCGGCAATCGCTGCCTGTGCGGGCACGGAAGGGGAAATAGTGGTCATTAGCTTCAGCCGCGAAATAGCTTGAGCATAGCGGCCGCCTGCTACCCAACCGACCCGATAGCCAGGTGCCAAGCACTTTGAGAAGGAACTGCAGTGAATCACCAACCCCTCATCATCAAAGGCTTTGACTGGCACCGGTGGCGTGCTGCCAAAGTACAGCTCGGCATACACGTCATCCTCTAGCATGGGCACTTGATGGTGTTTTAACAGCTGATACAGCGCTTGCTTATGCGCTTTACTCAGGCTGGCACCGATTGGATTTTGCAGGTGACTCATAAACCAGCAGGCTTTGATGGGCAGCGTCTCCAGTCGCTCTGCCAGTACCTCTAGGTCGATCCCTTCCCGTGGGTGTACCGGAATTTCCACGGCGCGCAGTTTTAGGCGCTCCAACACCTGCAGGCTGGCGTAAAATGCTGGGGACTCGATCGCCACCAAGTCGCCCGGTTGAGTGACGCACTGTAGGGCTAGATTAAGCCCCTCCATCGCACCATTGGTAATCACCAGCTCTGCCATCGGCAAGTGTATGCCGCCCAGCATGTAGCGCAGCGCAATTTGCCGGAGCAGGTCGGTATGCCCGGTGGTCATCGCGGCCACCACCTGCTGGGGCGATAGCGCACGCAAGCCCCGCGTCATACTGATACTCAAGCGAGAGAGCGGAAATAGCTCGGGGTCAGGAAAGGCCGAGCCAAAGGGCACTGTCCGATCATCCTGCAAAGAGTCGAGTACCGAGAACACCAGCTCGCTGACCTCCACCTCCGCTGGGTCGGTGGGCTGAAGCGTCACCCGGGGTTCCCCCAATAAGCGGCGCGCATGTTCACGAACAAAGTAGCCCGAGCGTGCCCGCGCGGTAATCAGCCCCCGGTTCTCAAGTAAATAGTAGGCCTGGAACACCGTCGAAGGGCTAATGCCGTGATGGCGGCTAGCTTGGCGCACCGAAGGGATTCGCTCGCCAGGGCCAAGCACACCTTCGCTAATCAACGTGGCTATCTCATCGGCAAACTGTTCGTAGCGTTTCATTGGATAAACCGTGGGTGCATGAAATGGAACTGCAGTTGGCTCGCCCCCATTGTTGGCAGGCACGGCGCGGCTCCCGATTGTTAGAAAGCCTCATTGTGTTTTATTGGGGAAGTGTAAAACAGACTCAAATACAGTCATAAAAAGCGTATCAGAAAGTCAGGATATGGGGGAGCAGAGACGATCTGATACGGCTTATTTCTCTAAAACTGCGCCTGTTTGTATTGGCGCTGCCTAGGCATAGTGGCGCCTAACTCAGTCGCTCCATGACAAAGGCATGATCACCTAGTTAGCGGCGCCCCTCGACCGTATAGGCCTCCGTTCCCTCTTTTCTGGATATCGGTATGACGCAACGCATTCCACTGCAAGACCTGACGACAGAGACAGCGGTTGAACACTACACGCCTACGTCTAAACCGCCCAGTAGCAAGCAACCGAAACTCGGGCATATTTACGTGCGAGAAATAAAGGGCTTTTTTCAGCGCATTCGGCGTGGCTCCAACTGGCTGCTGATGGCGCTCTATTTTGGCTTGCCGTGGCTCCAGTGGGGGGATCGGCCAATGGTTTGGTTTGATCTCTCTGCCCAGGAGTTCCACCTCTTTGCAGCAACGTTTTACCCCCAGGACTTTATCTTACTAACCTGGATTTTGATGATCTGCGCCTTTGGTCTGTTTTTGATCACGGTCGTGGCGGGGCGGGTGTGGTGTGGCTACAGCTGCCCGCAAAGTGTATGGACGTTTTTATTTATCTGGTTTGAACACCGCCTGGAGGGGCCACGGCACCGCCGGATACGCCGTGACACTTCACCTAACACGCTTGATACGTTATGGCGAAAAGGTGCCAAACATACCGCTTGGCTACTGATAGCCCTGGGAACGGGCATCACCTTCGTGGGTTATTTTACGCCAGTGGGTGGACTATTCAGGGAGTTGCTCACACTGGATGCGCATCCTTGGGCGGTTTTTTGGATCGGTTTTTTCACACTGTTTACCTACTTGAATGCTGGCTGGTTGCGCCATCAGGTGTGCCTGCACATGTGCCCCTATTCACGTTTTCAGTCGGCCATGTTCGATAGCAATACGCTGATTGTATCCTACGATACTGACCGCGGTGAGCCGCGTCGTCACCATCCAAAAGACGTTAAGGAAGCTTCTGCAGGGGACTGTATAGACTGCGAACTCTGCGTTCAGGTGTGCCCTACAGGGATCGATATTCGTGATGGGCTGCAGTATGAGTGCATTGGCTGCGCGGCGTGTATCGATGCTTGCGATAGCGTCATGGCGCGGATCGATAAACCGCTTGGCCTGATTCGTTACACGAACGAGCGCGCCCTGGAGGGTAAAAAGACACGTTTTTGGCGCCCTCAATTGTTGGCGTATACGGCGGCGTTACTCTCCATGGTGGTACTCATGGTCGGCTTCTTGAATGCTCGGGTGCCAATTGATGTAGAAGTCGCCCGCGATCGTCAGACATTGTTTGAGGAGACGGTAGAGGGTCGTATTGTCAACTACTACAACGTGACGCTGCGTAATCAAGATAGCCAGCAGCATCGCTACGCATTATCGGCGTCTGGGTTGCCAGGACTTAGTTTACAAGGAGTCGACATGTTAGAGTTGGCAGCTAATGAAACGCGGTCTTTACGCCTTGCACTGAATGCCGGTGAGGAGGCGCTGACCCAGCCCAGTCATGCCGTGGAGCTGCATATCATTGCTTTAGATGACCCTTCGATTACCTACACCAACGAGACGCGTTTTTTAGGGCCTATTCGTTAGTAAGCGGGTTAGATAAGTTATCATTAAACTACATAAGACATGGGGCGAGGATATCATCATGTTAACAGCGCTTGTTTTTTTGATGATTTTGGTGGGAGTGACGATTTCTTGGTATCAAATCTATCAAATGCATTTCAATATTAATACATATGATAGCGCCAAACTTTCGGGTAAGAAAAACAGGCAGTTCGAAAAGCTTAGAGTCTACGAAAAGAGAGCAGTTGAAAACCAAGATGCCTCCCTGCTTGATGAAGCGGCTGTGGATGTATTCGGTGATGATTTTAATGTGGCAGCATTACGGATTGCTTTTTCTAAAGAGGGGCGGGAGATTTATGGAGTACCACTTTTAAGACGTAAAAAGGGTTTGGTTTTAAATTCGTCGAGCAAAAAGGGGAGGGGTAGTACAAGTGCTCGCCATGCTCTTTTCTTCAAGACGGGGCTGCCTTCAATCAACCTGAGAAGCTTTTTTATGGTCGCCGTCATTGCTAACGGTGGGTTGATTCAATTATTGGCGGCCATGAGTATCTATACCATTCACTATGAAGTCAGTGTGTCGGTTTTAGAGTGGATGAATCAACCTGTGATGATTATGTCTGCGATATTTTTTATTGTGCTCTTGAACTACTTGGTCTCTAAAGTGGATGCTTATCTGCATGACCTTTATCAGGTTGGAAAATTGAATCAGCTGGCGCCTTTATTCAAGTGATGTTGTCAGGTTTGACGTTCTTTTAAATGAGGCGATAGCCTCATTGGCTAGACAAAAACTGGCTAGACAAAAACGCCGCCCGATTGGGCGGCGTATGTTTGAATATTGATAATGCTTAGGTCAACGATTCCAGGCAGGACTCAATGATATCCAAACCTTCGTTAAGTACGTCGTCTTGAATGGTGACGGGCATCAGGAAACGGATGGTGTTGCCGTACATACCGCATGAGAGCAGGATCAAGCCCTCTTCACGGGCTTTCTTGCACAGCGCCGCCGCCAGCTCAGCATTAGGCGTGTGATCTGCTTTGTTCGATACCAACTCAAATGCGGCCATCGAGCCCATATTGCGCACGTTATCGATGCAGTCAAACTTGCCCGCCCATTCATTGAAGCGCTTCGCCAGCTTGTCGCCCAGCGCTTGGCTCTTCTCCAGAATGTTCTCTTCTTCAAACACTTCCATCACGGCCAGCGCTGCGGCACAGGCGGTGGGGCTACCGGTGTAAGTGCCGCCCAGTGAGTTAGGGCCTGATGCGTCCATGACCTTGTCGGTACCGACAATCGCGGAGATAGGCATGCCGTCAGCCATACTCTTGGCCATGGTCATGATGTCCGGTTCAACGCCGCTATGCTCGATGGCAAACATTTTGCCGGTACGGCCAAAGCCCGACTGCACTTCATCGATGATCATCAGCATGCCGTGCTCATCGCAGATTTCGCGAACCTTGTTCAGGAAGCTGGTAGAGGCCGGGTAGAAACCGCCTTCACCAAGTACCGGCTCAAGCACAATGGCCGCGGTATCTTTGGGGTTGGCATCGGTTTTTAGCGTCATCTTCAGGCCACGAATGGCCTCATCTTCGCTAACGCCGTGATAGGGCACTGGGTAGGGCGCGCGGAAGACGGTGCCTGGCATTGGGCCGAAGTCGCTCTGGTAAGGCGCTACCTTGCCGTTCATCGCCATGGTGAAGAACGTACGGCCGTGGTAGCCGCCGTCAAAGCAGATCACATTGGAGCGGCCGGTAGCGGCGCGAGCGATCTTGACGGCGTTTTCCAGCGCTTCAGCGCCCGAGTTAGCCAGCATGACCTTGGCGTGACCACGAACCGGTACGATCTGGCTGAGTTTTTCAGCGACTTTGACATAACCTTCATAAGGCATGACCGTCTGGCAGGTGTGCATCAGCTTATCAAGCTGGGCTTTTACCGCCGCGACTACTTTCGGGTGACGGTGGCCCACGTTAAGTACGCCAATGCCGCCTGCAAAGTCGATGAAGCGGTTGCCGTCAACGTCCCAGATTTCAGAATTTTCAGCGCGGTCGGCGAATGCCGTCGCTGGGCTAGCGGCGCCAGCAGCGACGTATTTGTGTTTCAACTCGTTCAGTTCGGCATTGCTGCTCATGGCTTACTTCCTAGATTGATGAGGGATGATCGTTCAGCATAGTGCGTATCTGTAAGCATAGTGCCTAATAGCGTTACTTACATGGATGACGATGCAATGACAACGCGGTTACGCCTCGCCTGTTTAGCTTGCTACATAGCGGTTGCGGCCTGTCCTAACGATAACGGAAGAATTAAGCCCTGTTTAGCGTTTTAACCGCCAGGCGCAATTCTTGAAGGCGCTCCGTCAAGTCGCCGCTAAGGGCGTTCACCGCGGGCCTGGCAAAATAAAAGCCCTGCTGGCGGACAATACCGGCCTGGGCCAGCCACAATGCCTCGGCTCGGGTTTCTACGCCTTCGGCGATCAGTGCCATGTCGAGCTCTTGGGCGAGTAAAATGATAGCGTTCAACAGTGCTTGGCGGCGTGGGTCGCTATCGCAGTGCATCACTAATTCACGATCGATTTTGAGCGTGTCAGGGGTTAAATCAGTGAGCAGATCCAGGTTGGCGTAACCGTTGCCAAAGTCATCGAGCGCCGTTTTGAAACCCATCGAGCGATAGGCATCAATGATATTGCATAGGTGCTGGCGGTCGCGGACACGCTCGGTTTCGGTGATTTCAAAAATGAGCCGGTTCGTTGGCCAGCCCACCCGCTTTGATACTTCTAGCGTTGCCTGTATGCAGGCGTCGGGTTCGTAAACGGCGTTGGGCAGAAAGTTAATCGAAAGATTGGTTTGCATGCCCAGTGCACTGGCCATTTCGATCGCTTTCACGCGACAGGCTTGATCGAAGCGGTAGAGCAAATCACTCGTGACTTGCGAAATAACGCTCCCAGCAGACTCGCCTTGCATACCGCGAACCAGTGCCTCGTAAGTGACGACTTCAGCCAGTGATAAATCCACAATCGGCTGAAAAGCCATGGTGAATGCAAAAGGCAATTCGCCTTCACAGCGTTTACAGCTGCCGTTAACGCGTGCGCACTGGCTCATTGCTACTCCTGATGGTGTCAATTGTCGCTAAAGCGTTCATTGGAAAAAAGCGCATTCTTTACGTTATATGGAAGCGCTTTGCGATGCATATTTTTGCGATGCCCAATTTTTGTAATGCTTAGTTATTGCTGCCTAGTTTCTGCAATGACGAGTTTAAATCTTAATACAGTATCGGTATAGGTTTTGTATAGCAATGTTGCTTGTATCGCGCTTTTGCTTACCGCTTTTCTTTCAGTAAAAAGGCATAAAAAAAGCGCCTATTCAGGCGCTAAAGAAGGGAAGTAGTTTGGACGACAAAACGCGGCTAAATAATGCCCGCTTCGCGAAGCGCCATACGCTGCTCTGGAGTAATCCCAAGCTCTTCTAACACGCTTTCTGTGTGTTGGCCCAAGTGGGGCGGCGCCGTGGTGGCGCTCAGTTGAGCGCCATTAAAGCGGATAGGATTGGCCACTAGATCAACGTGGCCCGCTTGGTCGTGGGGCAGGGTCTGTTTGAGCCCGCGCGCTTTTACATGCGGGTCATCGAAGACGCGATCGAGCGTATTGATCGGCCCGCAGGGCACGCCGACCGCTTCAAAAGCAGCTAACCATTCATCGGTGGTGCGTTGGGCCAGCGCCGCTTCCAATTGCGGTACCAGCAGTGCCCGGTGATTCACCCTGGCGCCGTTGGTGGCAAAGTGTGGGTCTTCAGCCAAGGTCGGTAGCGAAAGCACGGCGCAAAAACGCTTGAACTGCTCGTCGTTGCCCACGGCCATGATCATGTGACCATCCTGGGTGGCAAACGCCTGGTAAGGCACGATATTAGGGTGAGCATTACCCAAGCGCTGGGGCACATTGCCGGAGGTTAGGTAGTTGAGCGCCTGATTAGCGAGCACACCGACCTGGACATCCATCAGTGCCATATCAATATGGCAACCAACGCCGCTATCGCGGCGCTGATAAAGCGCGGCGAGTATCGCATTGGCCGCATACAGGCCGGTAAAAATATCGGTAAACGCGACGCCGCTCTTCACTGGCCCGCCGCCAGGTTCGTTATCGGGTTTGCCGGTTAGGCTCATAATCCCGCCCATGGCTTGAATCATAAAGTCATAACCCGCCCGGTGGGCGTAAGGGCTTTCCTGGCCAAAACCGGTAATCGAGCAGTAAATCAGCTTGGGATTTAGTGCTTTCAGGCTGGTGTAATCCAAGCCATAGCGCTTGAGGCCGCCGACCTTGAAGTTCTCGATCAGCACATCCGATTGCGCGACTAACTGCTTAATTACCGCTTGGCCTTCGGGCTTGGCCATATCGACGGTTACCGAGCGTTTGCCGCGGTTAGCGCATAGGTAATACGCCGACTCTTCAGTGCCCGCCAGCCATGGAGGGCCCCAATGGCGGGTATCATCGCCGCTGCCGGGGCGTTCAACCTTGATGACATCCGCGCCCATATCCGCAAGCATTTGACCGCACCACGGCCCGGCCAGTACGCGGGAGATATCGAGTACTTTAATGCCGGCCAGTGGTTTGGTTGGCTCACTCATAAGGGGCTTGCTCATAAAGGCGGTTTCCTTGGCTGTTGGCGTTTAACGGGGCGTCATTCAAGAGTTCTTAAAAGAATGCCTGAATACCCGTTTGTGCGCGGCCCAGAATCAACGCGTGCACATCGTGGGTGCCTTCGTAGGTATTCACCGACTCCAGGTTGACCATATGGCGAATCACGCCGTACTCGTCGGAAACGCCGTTGCCGCCGTGCATATCGCGAGACTGACGGGCGATATCCAATGCCTTGCCGCAGTTGTTGCGCTTGATCAGCGAGACCATTTCCGGCGCCCAGTTGCCACTATCCATCAGGCGACCCACCTGGAGGGCTGCCTGCAAGCCAAGGGTTATCTCGGTTTGCATGTCGGCGAGCTTTTTCTGGATCAACTGATTGGCGGCCAGCGGGCGACCAAACTGCTTGCGGTCTAAGGTGTATTGACGCGCCGCGTGCCAGCAGAATTCCGCCGTGCCCATAACGCCCCAGGCGATTCCGTAACGTGCTTTGTTCAAGCAGCCAAACGGGCCTTTCAGGCCGCTGACGTTGGGCAGCAGGTTCTCTTCAGGAACGAAGGCATTGTCGAGGACGATCTCACCGGTAATCGATGCACGCAGCGAGACCTTGCCTTCGATTTTGGGCGTGGTGAAGCCTTCGGTGCCGCGCTCGACGATAAAGCCTTTGATCTGATTATCGTGGGCCGCTGATTTCGCCCAAACCACCGCGATATCCGCAATCGGACTGTTGGTGATCCACATTTTGGCGCCAGTCAGGCGGTAGCCACCATCGACTTTTTCCGCCCGGGTAATCATATTGCCGGGGTCGGAGCCGTGGTCGGGCTCGGTCAAACCAAAGCAACCCACCATCTCGCCACTGGCCAGCTTAGGCAGAAATTTTTGCTTCTGCTCTTCAGAGCCATACGTCTCGATGGGATACATCACCAGCGAGGACTGCACGCTCATGGCGGAACGGTAGCCGGAGTCAACGCGCTCGACTTCACGAGCAATCAGGCCGTAGGCGACGTGATTAACGCCTGCGCCGCCGTATTCAGGAGAAACCGTGGCGCCCAGTAGGCCAAGCTCGCCCATTTCGGTCATGATCTCGCGGTCAAAACGCTCTTCGCGGAAGGCGGTCAGCACGCGGGGCTGAAGGTTTTCCTGGCAGTAATCGTAGGCGGCATCGCGGATCTGGCGCTCTTCGTCGGTGAGCTGTTGTTCCAGTAGCAGCGGGTCGTCCCAGTTAAAGTGTGTCATGGCGTGATTCCTAAGTTCGTGGGCAGGAATAAATGCAAAATAGCTGACAATCAATGTATCGCCGTTTTTGTAAAATATCTACATTTTTTTAAAACGCAGAATTTAGCGAATGCCGCGCGCCTCAAGCACGCGAGTAATGATCGGCACCGGGGTCATCAAATGGTCGCGCATTAAGCTGTCGGCCTGGGCGGTGTCCCTGGCTAGAATGACCTCCACCAGCGCGGCGTGCTCCTGGCGCTTTAGCTCCAGCGCTTGGGGTGACATCACGGTTTCCTGTAGCCATAGGTGACGGTAGCGCTCCACCTGGTTAAACAGGGTATCGCGCATCTGCAGCAGGTGAGGGGAGTTGCAGCCACTGGCGATGGCGGTATGGAAGGCCTTGTGGCGTTGATCCCAAATGTCGAGCAACTCATCCGGGGTGCTGACATCAGTGACCTTGGCCAGCCGGTGAGCCGTGGCCAGCACCATGGCTTCCCAGTCGTCGTCGCCGCGCTCGATGGCTAGACGCAGGATTAACCCCTCAAGCTGTGCTCGAGCATCGTAAATGTCGTTGAGTTCGGCCAGCGACATCGGGGCCACTCGGTAACCGCGCTGGCTGATCGCCACCACTAAGCGGTCTGCCACCAGCTGTGATAGTGCTTCCCGCAGCGGCCCGGTGCTGGCGCCGTAATGCTCTTTCAGGTGGCTCATCAACAGCTTCTGTTCTGGAGCGTAGCGGCCTCGGATAATGTCATGCTTGAGTTGCTGGTAAGCACTGATGGCCAGATTCTGGCGTGGCGCGCCTTTCTCAAAAACATTGAGCTCCATAGCGGTATGGCTCCTGGGTGACTGAGGAAGGGAATGAATTATCGACTATAATGGCCAAATAATAACAATTTGGCATAGAGGAATATATTTATGCAGAATTTCATCATTTTTCTGCGTCGACCTCTGTCAGCGGCTAGTCTCAAGTACGAAGCCTAATTAAGGTGGCGCAGCGCTGATAACCCTCATTAGCATCTAACGCATCAGCCGTGCTAACTTCTCCTCCACCGCTTCTGATTGCTTTTAGATAGTTAGCAGAAGCTGGGGCTTCAACACCTCCTTTTTCGTCAACCATACCTATAAGTCCAAGCAGGACGGAGGAAACGCTCATGCGAACTCTACGCTCTCTATACACCACAGCCGCTGCCGCTTCTATGCTCGCAGTTGCGCTTCCCGCAAGCGCTCAACAACTTTCAATCGCTACCGGCGGTACGGGCGGCGTTTATTACCCGATCGGTGGTGGTTTTGCCGAAATGATCAACAACCATATCGAAGGTGCTCAGGCTACGGCTGAAGTCACCGGTGCGTCGGTTGAAAATATGGGTTTGATCATGCGCGGCGATGCGGATCTGGCGCTGGCACTGGCTGATACTGTCTATCAGGCCTACACCGGTACCGGTGACTTTGAAGGTCGTCAGATTGAAAACACCCGTGCTTTGGCGTCGGTTTACCCTAATGCAGTACAGCTGGTGACCCTGGCCGAGTCGGATATCGAGTCGATTGCCGACTTAGAAGGCAAGCGGGTATCTGTTGGTGCACCGGGTAGCGGCACCGAGCTGAATGCGCGTGCCCTGCTAGAAGCCAATGGCGTTAGCTATGACGACTTCACGCCACAACGTCTTAACTTCAACGAAACCGCAGACGCGATTCGTGACGGTGATATCGATGCAGGCTTCTGGAGCGTGGGCCCGCCGACCAGCTCCATTCTTAACCTAGCCGCCACGCGTGATATTCGTCTGATCGGTCTTTCCGATGAAGAAGTGGCCAATGCCCAGGAAGAAGAGGCGGTATTTGCCCCTTACGAACTGGCAGCCGGTATGTATGACGGCATGGATGAAGCCGTACAGACCATTGGTATTCCCAATGTTCTCGTCGTCAATGCCGATATGGACGAAGAGCTGGCCTACCAGCTGACGCAACTGCTGTTCGAAAACACCGATGAGCTGATTGCCGTTCACCCGGCAGCGAACGACACCACCGTTGAGTTCACCATGGACTCTACCCCGGTGCCGCTACACCCAGGTGCACTGCGCTACTTCGAAGAAGTCGGTGCTGAGATTCCGGATCGTTTGCGTCCGTAACCGCTAAAGTGCATTGAAGGATAGTGCATTGAAGGATATTGCCATGCAGTGGCAGCAACGACTGTTGGCGCTACTGATTGCATGTTCTCCGTTCGCCGAAGTGGGGGCTTCCCCCGCTTCGGCGTCGGCGTTTATGCACCTAGCCGTCGTGACTGAGCAAGGCGACACCCTGGTGGATGAAGCGGTGCCTGCTGGTGGTCGCTGGTGTATAAAGTGGCAGCACTCCGTTGAGCATTTTACGGTGCTGGATTGCTATCGTAATGCAGCGGGCGTCATGCAATTGGAGCGTAGTCATCAACCTGATTTTGCCGCGGGGCTCGGGCATATTTTTGGCCGCGGCGAGCAGGTGTCAGACGGTGAAGGCGGTTACTGGATTAATGCGATTAACGAGCCTGTCACCAATAACCGGTATGTATTGAGAGTTGGCTCCCCAGCTGTCAACCATCGCGTAGTATGGCCTGGCGGTGAGCATGCGCCGGTGAGCCTAAGTGATCACGCTGCTGGGCAACGCGTGACCATTCAGCTAATAGCCCCTCACGCATCCCCGCGTGAATAAAAACGACATTAGTTAACGCTTCCGAGGACTTCATGAACGAATCCAAGCAACCGCCAAGCGTGATGCCGGGCGGTAATGCGATTCAACCCCGCATGGTGCTGTGGTCGATCACCATTGTGGCGGTGGGTCTTTCCCTGTTTCAGCTTTATTCAGCCGGTATTCAGCCCTTGGGGCTCTTTTATCAGCGCAGTATTCACCTGGCATTGATTATGATGCTGGCGTTTTTAATGTTTCCCGCCTTTGGCCCAACTCGCAAACGTGGAGTAGTGGGCTGGGGACTTGATCTGCTGTTCTTTGCCGGTGCGGTGCTGACCGGTGGCTACCTGGTACTCAACCTGGATGAGATATTCAGCCGTGCCGGATTCTGGAACAGTACCGATATTCTGGTCGCCTGCATTGCCACGGTCACGGTACTGGAAGCCAGCCGCCGGGCGGTGGGTTTCGGGATGACCGTGATTGGCTTGCTGGCCATTGTGTATGCGTTTGCCGGGCCACGGGGCGAGTTGCCATGGCTGGGCGAGTGGATGCCGGGCATTCTGGAGCACCGCGGCTACACCTTTGACCGGGTCGCCGGTCAGCTGTACCTGGGGCAAGAAGGCATCTTTGGCCTGCCGCTAGGCGTTGCGGCGACCTATATCTTTATCTTTGTGCTGTTTGGTGCCTTTTTGGAGTGTACCGGGGCAGGCAAGTTCTTTATCGATATGGCCTATGCGGCGACGGGCCGCCAGAGGGGTGGCCCCGCCAAAGCAGCGGTGCTGGCCTCCGCCGGGATGGGGTCTATTTCCGGCAGCGCGATTGCGAACGTGGTCACCACCGGTGCCTTTACCATTCCGCTAATGAAGCGCTTGGGCTACAAGGCCAAGCAGGCGGGCGGTATTGAAGCGGCGGCGTCGACCGGTGGGCAGATCATGCCACCGTTAATGGGCGCCGGGGCGTTCTTGATTGCCGAATACACCAATACGCCTTACTTGGATATCGTCAAAGTCAGTATCCTGCCAGCGATTATGTATTTCGCCACGGTTTACCTGTTCGTCCACATCATTGCGCTTAAGCAAGGCATGCAAGGGTTACCCAAGGACGAACTACCGCAGATGCGCCAGGTAATGAAAGAGGGCTGGCACTTCCTGCTGCCGCTAGCGGTGCTGGTATGGCTGCTGGCGATGAGTATGTCGCCGATGCGGGTAGGCTACTACGCAGTGGTCACCATGGTGGCCGTGGCGGTGATTCGCTATGCGCTGTGGTTCTTCTTTGTAGCGCCTCGCCAAGGCCAGCCGGTGACCGCCTCGGCGGTGAAAGATACCATCCGCGCCGGTATTGCCAAATTGATCGAAGGTTTGGAGTTGGGTGCGCGCAACGCGGTCGCGGTGTCAATGGCCTGTGCGGTGGCCGGTATCATCGTCGGGATCGTTGGCTTGACCGGTCTCGGGTTGAAGTTCTCTTCCATGATGTTGGCTTTCTCCGGCGGTAATATCTTACTGGCACTATTAATGGTGCTGCTGGCTAGCCTGGTGCTGGGCATGGGGCTGCCGGTTACCGCCAGCTATATCGTCTTGATAGTGCTGGTGGGCCCTGCGCTTACCCAAGAGTTTGGTATCCCGCTACTGGTCGCTCACTTAGTGGTGTTCTGGTACTCCCAGGACTCCAACGTGACGCCGCCCATCGCCTTGGCAGGCTTTGCCGGGGCGGCGATTGCGGGTAGTAAGCCGATGGAGACCAGCTTCCAGGCGTGGAAGTTTGCTAAAGGCCTCTACTTGATTCCGCTGTTCATGGTCTTCAATCCAGAGATCATTATGGGTGGGCCGGTACCGGTAGTGATCTGGAACGGAGTCATCGCCATTCTGGCGCTGGGTGCGTTTGCGGCTGCCCTGGAAGGGTACCTGTTTACTCGCATGTCGTGGCTACCTCGCCTTGCGATTACCGCCGCGATTATTGCCGTGTTCTACCCCAATCTGCTCAGCGAGATTGCCGGTGTGGCGGTCATGGTGGTTGCCATTGGGGCTAACTGGTTGGCCAGCAAACGCGAATCACAGGCAACCCCCGTTAGCGGTTGATTGTTAGCGGTGAACGAAAACCCTAGCAAGAAACGAAAAGGCCCGGAGCAAAACTCCGGGCCTTTTGTTTGGTGAGAGAAAGGTTGGCTGGGTTAGAAGATCGACTCAGCAGTGCCTGATCCCTGGGAACCACTGGCTTCTTCAAGCTCACGGCTGATGCGGCGCTGCTGGTAATCCGGCAAGTGATCCTGATGGAAAAGCTCAGAGATACCACCAGACTGACCGTCCGCTAAACGCTGGCCTGTGTTCGGGTCTACACGTGCTGTAACGACAGTCTCTGGGCGTTCGGGCACAGCACTCGGCATTCCTTCCAAGGCATTGCCCATGAACTCTATCCAAATGGGTAACGCGGCCTGAGCCCCATATTCAGAAATGGTTTCGTTACTATCCTTGCCTACCCATACCGTGGTCACCAGGTTGCTGTTGAAGCCCGCAAACCACGCATCACGCTGGCTGTTAGTCGTACCGGTTTTGCCGACGATATCGTCACGGTTAAGGCTTAGCGCACCGCGGCCAGTGCCCGAGGTAATAACGTCACGCAGCATATCGCGCAAGATATACACCGCGGCCGGGTCGGCTACTCGTTTGGCGATCGGGTACTCGCGACCATCAATTTCCACCGTCTCCTGACCCTCGGCACAACTGGAGCAGGCAACCTGGGGGGTCGCTTCATCGATGACTTCGTTATCATCATCACGGGTTACTCGCTCAATAAACCAAGGTGACACTTGAAAGCCACCATTGGCGAGCACTGCGTAGGCGTTGGTCATTTCCATCGGCGTTAAGCTGGCACTGCCTAGTGCTAATGATAAGCCGTTGGGGAGTTGGGCGGGGGAGAAGCCGAAACCTTCCAAGAAGTTAATCGTGTAATCCAGCCCCATGGTCTGCAGCACACGGATGGTCACCAAGTTGCGCGAACGGGCCAACGCTGGGCGTAAGCGCATGGGGCCTTGGAAGTCGCGGCTAGAGTTGACCGGCCGCCACAATGAGTTACTGCCATCGTCAAGTACCACGGGGGCATCGTTAACCACGCTGGCGGCGTTCATCTCGCCATTTTCAAGGGCCGCTAAATAAATAAACGGTTTGAAGATTGAGCCCGATTGACGCCGGGCCTGGACAGCACGGTTGAACTTACTGGCATTAAAGTCAAAACCGCCCTGCAGAGCCAAAATAGCGCCTGTTTGCGGGTCTTGCACCACCAGCGAGCCTTCAGCATCCGGGAGCTGAGAGAGGCGAAGCGAGCCATCATCATTCTCAATTACGCGGATTAGATCGCCACGTACCGCAATCTCAGCCGCTGAGCTTGGCTCGGCACCACGGCTACGCGGGCTCAGATAAGGACGAGCCCAGTTCAAGCCCTCCCAGGCAATGGTCTGTAGGCCACCACGGCGGGTAAGCACCTGCATTTCGCGATCGCTGCTCTCGACCACAATGGCGGGTTGGAGAATGCCGTAATTGGGCGTGCGTTCAAGCACCTGGACCCAGTTACTGACGTCACCCTCGATCCCCTCGACCTCCGTTTGGCTGCGCTGGGCAGCCTGACGGGCGGTCTGACGAATTTCCGGCGACTCGGAAAGTTCCTCTTCCAGGCCTTGGGTCGCGGTTTGCTCCTGTGCTTCCACAAGACTGGAGGCAATGTCGCTCTGCTCTGGCCCGCGCCAGCCGTGACGCAGGTCGTAGTCCGTCAAACCATTGGCCAGTGCTTGGCGGGCGTAGGGCTGCAGCTCGCTATCAATGGTGGTGTAGACACGATAGCCGCCGGTGTAAGCCTCATCGCCAAAGCGCTCTACTGCATACTGGCGCGCCATTTCCGATACATAAGCGGCATCAACCTCGGCTTGGGTAAAGTGGCGGCGTGCGGTGACGGGGTCCTGCACCGCGACTTGATAAGTCTCGTCGTCGATATAACCCAGTTCACGCATGCGGAACAGAATCCAGTTACGACGAATGAGCGAACGCTCGGAGTTAGCCAGCGGGTTGAAGGCAGAGGGCGCCTTGGGCAAGCCAGCAATCATCGCCGTTTGTGCCAGATTCAGCTCGGCGAGCGGCTTGTCATAATAGGTTTCAGCGGCGGCAGCGATACCGTAAGCGCGATTACCCAAGAAAATCTTATTGACGTAAAGCTCGAAGATCTCCTCTTTATTGAGTACCTGCTCCATTTGCAGTGCCAGCAGAATTTCGCGAATTTTACGCGTAAAGGTCTGGTCCAGCGTCAGCATGTAGTTACGCGCGACCTGCATGGTGATGGTTGAACCACCGGATTGGATGGTACCGCCACTCTGCACAAGCTCCACCGCGGCCCTGGCTAAACCGCGTGGGTCGACACCTGCGTGGTCGAAATAACTGGCATCCTCGGCGGCAATCAAGGCATTGATCATATCCTGTGGGATTTGATCAAAATTGATCGCCATGCGACGCTCTTCACCAAATTCGCCAATCAATTTACCGTCCTGGGTAAATATACGTAGCGGCGTGTGCAGTTCGAAGTCCTGCAGTTGGCGAACGTCGGGCAGCCCCGGTGCAAAGTAAATGGCGGCGCCTACTACGGCTAACGCAGTGGCACCGACTAACGATACAATCAGAAAAAAGAGCGACACAATAAGGGTTCGAAGAAACGTCATGTACGAAGGGCACCCTGGAAAGAATAAAAAGATAGGCATCTAAACGGCCGTATCATGCAATTGGCTGCCATTATAGGAACCTGAGGCGGCGGCCACCAGTGTTGATATGCCGTAAGTTGGTTCGCGTGTGACTTAACTAAAAATCATGTAACCTCAAACGACATGTGAAGACGGGCGACAAGTAGGCGGAGCCGAACCCAATATGCGCTTTCTGAAATCTGGTAAAGGGTTGATCGGCGTCGATATTACATCAGCGACCGTAAAGCTGCTTGAGCTAAAACAGTGCCACGATAACTACCAAGTAGAAAGCTACGCGGTGAGGCCGTTACGCGAAGGCGCAGTGGTTGAACGCCGTATTCGCGATATTGATGACGTCGCCAGTGTACTGAGCCGCGCCGTGGATCATGCCAAACCCTCTACCCGCAAAGCAGCAGTGGCCGTTCCCGCCAGCGCCGCGATTACCAAAACGTTGACCTTTCCTATTGGGCTAAGCGAAGAGGAAATTGAAGAGCGCATTGTGGCTGAATCCGACCGCCATATTCCTTTTCCGTTCAATGAAGTGGCATTCGACTTTGAATGCCTTGGCCCCGCCCCCTTTGACGATGAGCAGCAGCAAGTCATGCTGGTGGCCTGCCGTCAGCAGGATGTTACCCAACTCACGGAAACGTTAGAGCGCGCTGGCTTAGAGCCCGCGGCAGTGGATGTGGAAACCTTTGCCATGGAGCGTTCGCTTGCCGAATTGCGCCGCCAGCTAAAGGTAGAGAATGACCCGACCGCCTGCGTTGGCTTGGTGGACATTGGCGCCAATATGAACGCCTTTCACGTTGTCCGTGGTGGCCATATCGTTTATACCCGCGACACCGTATTCGGTGGCCGCCAGCTTACTGACTCGATTCGTGAGCGCTATGACTTGAGCATGGAAGAGGCCGGTTTCGCTAAAAAACGGGGCGGGCTACCTGACGATTACCATGAGCGCGTCCTCAATCCTTTCCTGGAAACCGTGGTGCAGCAGGTGGGCCGCTCTTTGCAGCTTTACTACACCGCCGGACGTCAGCAAGAGGTGCAACACATTGTATTGGCAGGCGGGTCGAGTGTGATTCCTGGGCTTGCCGAACGGATTGCTGAAGACAGTGGTATGTCGGTGACCATTGCCAACCCCTTCCAGCGCATGCGGGTCAATAAGCGCTTAAACCTTCAGGCGTTGACCAATGATGCGCCGGCGATGCTCACCGCGGGTGGCTTGGCAATGCGGGTGAGCCAATGAGCATGAACATTAACCTGCTGCCCTGGCGGGAAGCGCAGCGTGAGCGAAATACCCGCAAATTTTATGTTGTCGTGGCCGGTATGCTGATACTGGGCGTCGCGCTGGGGCTGCTGATCTCCCATTATTACCAGCTTAAATTGGTGGCCCAGCAGCAGCGCAATGCTTATGTGAGTGACCATATTGAACGCCTTAATGCGGATATCGCGGGCGTGTCACGCTACGCCAGTGATGCCGCACGCCTAGGTGAGCAGATTGCGGTGTTTCAGGCGTTACAGAGTGAGCAAGCAGACACTGTGCAACTGTTCAATGATGTGGCTAACAGCGTGGCTAACGGCGTTATTTATCAACGGTTAGCGAAAAACGGCGATCAAGTCAGTGTCACTGCGGTGGCTGGCAGTGAACGACAGGTCTCTGAGCAGCTGCGCCGTATTGCAGCGCTGCCAGGGATGGGAGTGCCTTCATTATCGGCGGTAGAGAGCGAACAGAACGGCGCTGGTCGCGTGTTTCGTTTTGACGTGGAGCAGACCACAGTAGCGGTGCCGCAAGGTGTTGCCCAAGATGTGGAAGAGCAGGGTGTGGCAGAACTGGGTGAGGAAGAAGAGGGTTCGTCATGAGCCTTAATCGCGAGCAGTGGGCTATCGAGTGGCAGCGCCTGCGTGATGTCGATTGGCGCGATCTAGATATTAAGGAAGCCGGTGGATGGCCATTGCTGCTAAAAGTGTTGAGCTGTTGTTTGGCACTGCTGGCAGCATTGAGTGTCATGCTGTGGTTCGTTGTGAGCGAGCAGCGGGAAGCCTTTAGGGCGGCGCAGCGTGCAGAGGTTAGGCTGCTGAGCGAATACCGCAGTAAAGCCTCGGAAGCCGCCTTTTTACCGGAAATGCGCGAGCAGTTAGCGACCCTGGAGGGGCAAATAGCGCGTTTGCGCACAATGCTGCCCACCGATGCGGAGATCCCTTCACTGCTCGATAGTATTAGCGATGCCGCCGTTGACAACCGGCTCACCATTGAAACGATTCGGCTGCGTCCAACGCTAACCCAGGCCCATTATGTCGAGCAGCCGCTGGATATACAGGTACGCGGTGACTATCACCAGCTGGCGCGCTTTAGTGCTGATATCGCGTCGTTACCCCGTATGGTGACCCAGCACGATTTTACCTTGGAGCCAGTAGAAGAGCGTGGCGACACGCTGCGCCTTTCGCTACTGGCCCGCACTTATCGCTACCTGGAACCGGGCGACCAGTCCCCAACTGACGGGGCGGAGCCACTATGACGCGTACAGCTAAGCTCATAGGAATGATGGTTAGTGTGGCGCTGCTCACGGGCTGTGCGGATGCCGAGTTAACTCAGTTGGAACGCACGTTAGCCAATATTCGTCAGTCGCCAGGCGGTCAGCCGCCGGTCATTGCGGTTGCGCTGCCTGAAAGTCGTACCTTGGCTTATTTATATAGCGAAGACCGCAGCCCCTTTTTACCGCCAGATGCCATAGCTCAGGATGATGCTAGTCGTAGCGAGGGTGCGCTTGCGCCTGACCCGCAGCGTACCCCTGAGCCACTAGAGCGCTTTTCTCTGCAGGAGCTGCGTTTGGTCGGTACGATGCGTATGGCGGGTCGGCAAGTCGCGATGATTGCCTCTCCAGATGGCAATGTGACCAGCGTGAAAGAGGGTAACTATATGGGCACCGACTATGGACGCATTGCCCAGATAAGCGCTCAAGAAATTCGTGTTACCGAGCGTGTCTTTACCCAGCGGGAAGGTTGGCAAGAGCGGCAAGTGTCGCTTGCTATCAACGAAAACAACGAGTAAACGGATATTAGCTCATGGCAGTTACAGCTTGGCGAATCACCCTTTTAATGGCCATGGTTGCACTACTTTCACTGTTGCCTTCATTGGCAGTAGCGTCAGTGCTGACGGGTGTTGACGTGCAGCCCGCCGACAATGGTGGCGCCAACGTTGATCTTAGCTTCACTGGTGGCGTGCCCGAACTGCGCAGCTACCGTTTGGAATCACCGCCGCGTGTCACGTTTGATTTGGCCGACACCCAAAGCGGGCTCGCCACCCGACGTTTGAGCATTAATAACCACGGCGTCGAACAAATTACCGCCCTTGAGGGCAATGGCCGCACGCGCTTGGTAGTCAATCTCAGCGAACCACAGGCATTTACGACCAGCGTGCAGGAAGGTCTGCTACGTATTACCTTTGCATCTGGCACTACCCCCGCGCCGACCTCATCGCTCAACCCTTCGCCCGCGCCCACAGCCGGTGTTTCTTCGGCGGGGCTAGAAACCGACGAAGGGCCACAAATTGAAAATATCGACTTTCGTCGTGGTGCCGATGGTGCTGGTCGCTTGTTGGTTACCTTTGACCGCGAAGGGGTTGAGGCGAACGTCCGAGAAGGCGGCTCTGACCAAGTGCTGGTTGACCTGCGCGATGTGGCGATTCCGGATTCGCTTAATCAGGTCTACGACGTCACCGACTTTGCCACGCCGATCACCCGGATTACGCCCCGCGCCAACCAGGGCGACACCCAGTTAGCCATCGCCACCCAGGGCGCTTATGCGATGATCTCTTCGCAAAGTGGCCGCACGCTGACAGTGGAAGTGCAGCCCGCCAGCCAGGAGTCACAGCCCTCTCAGGCGACAGGCGAGCGCTTCAATGGCGAACGCTTGAGCCTTAATTTCCAGGATATCGAAGTGCGTTCAGTGCTAGCGACGCTGGCTGAATTTACCGGGCTGAACTTGGTTGCCAGTGACAGCGTCACCGGCCGTGTGACGCTCAACTTAAACGATGTCCCTTGGGATCAGGCGCTCGCACTGATTCTGCAAAGCCAGGGTCTATCAAGCCGTGAACAGGGCAATGTGATTGTGGTGGCGCCCGCCAGTGAGCTGGCTGAGCTAGAGCGCCAAGAGCTAGAGGCGCGTAACCAGCGTGAAACCCTTTCCCCGCTGGTGACTGAGTTTATCGAGATCAAGTATGCCAGGGCTGAGGATTTGGCCCTGCTGCTGCGTGGCGGTGACGACGATGGCTTTGGGCTGCTCACCGAGCGCGGCCGTGTCAGTATTGATAATCGCACCAATACGCTGCTGGTGCAGGATACCGCCGATCAGGTGCGCGATATCGTACGCACCATCGACCGTTTGGACGTCGCCGTTCGCCAGGTGCAGATAGAAGCGCGCATTGTCATCGCTCGCGACACTGCTTCACGCGAATTGGGTATTAACTGGGGGATGTCGAGCACACGCGGTTTTCAAGAAGGTGAAGATGGCAATTTCACTCGGCGTGATATCAATCCTAATGGCATCAACCGTGCTCAAGGCGGTTTGGCCGTCGATTTAGGCGCCGCTACGGGGCCAGGGACCGGCTTTAGTTTCGGCTATTTATCTGGCGATATCTTATTGGATTTGGAGCTGCGTGCGCTGGAGAGCGAAGGCAAGAGCCAGACCATTTCTCAGCCCCGTATCATTACCGCCAATCAGCGCACTGCCCGTATTAGTCAGGGTGAAGAGCGCGCCTTCCAGAGTGTGGATGGCAACGACAATCCGGATACCGAGTTCAAAGAAGCTGAGCTCTCGCTGGAAGTTACCCCGCAGATTACCCCGGATAACCGGATCATCATGGATCTGGTCATCAAAAATGATAGCTTCCGTGAATCAGAATTTGGCGGCGAACCACCAATTGATACCAATCAGATTGAGACCCAAGTGCTGGTCGATAACGGCCAAACAGTGGTGTTAGGCGGTATTTTAACCACCGAAGAGCTGCGTCAAATTGCTAAAACACCGCTATTGGGTGATATTCCTTTGCTGGGTAGACTGTTTCGCTATACCGAAGAGAGCAATGAGAAGGTAGAGTTGTTAGTCTTTATTACTCCACGACTCCTAGACGATGGCTTAACGGTTCGCTGATGCAGGATTTACCCAATTTATTTCTCATAGGCCCCATGGGGGCCGGCAAAAGCACCATTGGCCGCCTATTGGCGGCGGAGCTTTCGCGCCAATTTTTTGACAGTGACCACGCCATTCAAGACCGCTGCGGGGCGGATATTCCGTGGATTTTCGATGTTGAAGGCGAGCAGGGCTTTCGGCTGCGCGAAATCCATATGATTGATGAGTTAACCCGTCTTTCCCCCGTGGTTGTCGCTACCGGCGGTGGGGCGGTGCTGCGCGAAGAGAATCGCCGCGCACTGCGCGAGCGCGGCACCGTGGTGTATCTGTTGACCACCGTCGACCAGCAGCTAAAGCGGACGGCGAAAGATCGCAATCGGCCGTTGCTACAGTGCGCTAACCGCGAACAGGTACTCAATGACATGTTTGCTCAGCGCGACCCGCTCTATCGTGCCACTTCGGATATTGCTGTGCGCACCGACCGGCGCAGCCCGCGGGCGGTGGTGAATGAGATCCTGCGCCGGGTGCATCGGTTGGTGGACCCGCTTGAACCCTCCTCTTCGCCTCATTCGGCTGGACCGCTTAACCATAATAAGGTATCGCAATGACCTCGACCGCCAGCGCGCAACGCACACTTCAGGTTGCTTTAGATGAGCGTAGCTACCCGATTCATATTGGCACCGGGCTGATCGGTCAAGCGGATACATTGACGCCTTACCTGGCGGGAAATCAGGTAATGGTGGTCACCAACGAGACTATCGCGCCGCTCTACCTGGAAAAACTCTGTGCTAGCCTGCCGGCGCATTTAGATGTGCGCACAGTCGTGCTGCCTGATGGCGAACAGTACAAAACCATTGAGCAGGTCAG
The DNA here is from genome assembly GCF_037070225.1 of Vreelandella indica. NCBI lineage: Bacteria > Pseudomonadati > Pseudomonadota > Gammaproteobacteria > Oceanospirillales > Halomonadaceae > Vreelandella > Vreelandella indica. Next base: position 93,515 of record NZ_JBANSO010000005.1, on the reverse strand, counting down.
CCGGATTTGGGATGCGCTGCTTGAAGCTGGTTTTAATCGCCGCTGTACCCTGATCGCCTTAGGGGGCGGGGTGATTGGCGATATGGTCGGCTATGCCGCCGCTTCCTATCAGCGCGGCGTGGCGTTTATCCAGGTTCCCACCACGCTACTTTCCCAGGTGGATTCGTCGGTAGGGGGCAAGACCGGCGTTAACCATCCGCTGGGTAAGAATATGATTGGTGCCTTCTGGCAGCCCAAAGCCGTGCTGGTGGATATTGATACGCTGAAGAGTCTGCCGCGTCGCGAGCTTTCCGCTGGCCTTGCCGAGGTTATCAAGTACGGTTTTATCCGTGATGAAGCGTTTTTAAGCTGGCTGGAAGTCAATATGCCTGCGCTACTCGACGTAGAACCGGAAATAGTCGCCGAAGCCATTGCGCGCAGTTGCCAAATCAAGGCAGATATCGTTGCCGAAGACGAAACCGAGCAAGGAGTGCGTGCGCTGCTCAACCTGGGGCACACGTTCGGCCACGCCATTGAAGCCCACCAGGGCTACGGCAATTGGCTGCACGGCGAAGCCGTAGGTGCGGGCATGGCCATGGCGGCTACGCTCTCAAACCGGCTGGGTTGGATCGATGAAGCAGCCCTAGCGCGTAGCCTGGCGGTAATCGAGAGCGCCGAGTTGCCGTTAGCAGCACCGGCCAACATGGCGAGTGAAGACTTTTTAGCTCGTATGCGGTTGGATAAGAAAAATATCGATACGCGGTTGCGTCTGGTGCTACTTAACGCCCTGGGCGATGCCTGCGTTAGCGATGCCACGCCCGTTGATGTTCTCCGCACGCTGCTGGATGACTATCCGCGCCGCTAAGTGGCCTATCAATTCCTTTCTATTACTTTCTCCTTCCCGGCAAAGCTGCTCCCTAGCGGGGCAGTTTTGACAGTTTCTTTGCGCTGAGAAAGCTGTCTGTAAACTTAACCCGGGTGCTACGTTTTCAATAATCCGCATGCCTTATGCGCTATCGGCATGGGTGGTTTTCCGTGAATAAGACTAAAGTCTAATGGAAAATAAAGAGTCCTAAAGTGGCGTTTCTTTTCGTTACAAGCCTTTGAAGTATATGTATTTTTTTCTTGAATGAGAGTGCAAATACAGGATTTGAAAAGAGTTTCTCTAACGTTATAAGCACCAGATGATTGCGCAACGTGGGCGCTAATCGCTATGCTGACCGGCCATTTTCTTGCGGCAGCGAACGTGGGAAACACCCCATTCTGGGCAGGTTATAAGCATCATAAAAAAAGCAAAACCGCCCTTTATACCATAAGCACGCTGCTAAAAAAATACGTTGACTAGTAGAGGCACGCCCATGAATAGAGGTCTTCACCAGCCTGGCGAGTTTCGCGATAACTGTGGTTTTGGCCTGATTGCCCATATGGAAGGCCAGGCTAGCCACGATTTGCTGAAAACTGCCATTGAATCACTGACCTGCATGACCCACCGGGGTGGTATCGCTGCCGACGGAAAGACCGGCGACGGTTGTGGCTTGCTACTTAAAATGCCCACTCCCTTTATGCAGGCGCTGGCCAAAGAGGCGTTTGACGCTGAATTGGGCGAACGCTTTGCTGTGGGCGTGGTGTTTCTGCCCAACGATGACGCCCGTGAAGCAAATGCCCGAGATACCTTAACCCGCGAGCTTGAAGCGCGCGGCCTCAACGTATTGGGCTGGCGCGATGTGCCTACCGACCCCAGCGTTTGTGGCCCCATGGCGCTGGACTGCCTGCCGCGTATTCGTCAGCTTTTTGTACAGCCTGGCCTGGGTGAGCACTTCGATGTTGACCTCTTTATGGCCCGTCGCCGCGCCGAGCAGGCGCTGCGCGACGAAGAAGACTTCTATGTCGCCTCGCTATCGTCGGAAGTCATCTCCTATAAAGGCTTGGTGATGCCAGAAGATCTGCCGGCCTTTTATCACGACTTGAATGACCCGCGCCTGGAAACTGCCATTTGCGTTTTCCACCAGCGCTTCTCTACCAATACCGCGCCGCGTTGGCCGCTGGCACAGCCGTTCCGGCTGTTGGCGCACAATGGTGAAATCAACACGATTGAAGCCAACCGCGGCTGGGCGAACTCGCGTAAAGCCAACTTCGTTAACGAGCGCCTGCCGGATATCGCCGAGCTGGACGAAATCGTCAACACCACCGGCTCTGACTCCTCCAGTATGGATAACATGCTGGAAGTATTGCTGACCGGTGGCATGGAACTGCACCGCGCGGTACGTATGATGGTGCCGCCCGCCTGGCAGAACGTAGAGACCATGGACGCTGAGCTGCGTGCTTTCTACGAATACAATTCCATGCACATGGAACCGTGGGATGGCCCGGCGGGCGTGGTGATGACCGACGGTCGCCAAGCGGTGTGTATGCTGGACCGTAACGGCCTGCGCCCGGCGCGCTGGGTGATTACCAAAAATGGCTATATCACACTGGCATCGGAAACGGGCACTTACGGCTATAAGCCGGAAGACGTGGTCGCCAAAGGCCGTGTTGGCCCCGGCCAGATGCTTGCCGTAGATACCCAGACCGGCGAAGTGCTGCATACCACCGATATCGATGAGCGCCTGAAATCCGCCTACCCTTATAAGCGTTGGTTAAAGCAAGAAGCCAATTATTTAGAGTCGGCGCTAACCGAGCTTGCGCGTTTCCAGAGCATGGATACCGATTCGCTCAACGTTCAGCAGAAACTGTTCCAAGTGAGCTTTGAAGAGCGCGACCAAGTGCTGCGCCCGCTGGCGGAAAGTGGCCAGGAAGCCGTTGGCTCCATGGGCGACGATACACCGATGGCGGTGCTCTCCAGTCGTCCGCGCCTGCTGACGGATTTCTTCCGGCAGAAGTTTGCCCAGGTCACCAACCCGCCGATCGATCCGCTGCGTGAAGCGATCGTGATGTCGTTGGAAACCTGCTGTGGTGCTGAGCTCAACGTCTTTAAAGCGACGCCTGAGCACGCGCATCGCTTGATCTTGACCACGCCGGTGCTGTCGCCACGCAAATTTACCGCGTTGGTCAGCCAGGATGATCCGGCCTTTGCCAGCCACACCATGTCACTGGGTTACGATCCTGAGCAGCAGAGCCTTCATCAGGCGCTCAAGGCGCTATGTGAAGAGGCCGAAGCACAGGTGCGCGCTGGTAAAGTCATTCTGGTACTCACCGATGCCGAGCTGGCGAAAGGGCTGATTCCCATTCAGGCCGCCTTGGCCGTGGGTGCCGTACACTCTCACTTAGGCCGTTTGGCGCTGCGTCCCAATGCCAATATCGTGGTGGAAACGGGCTATGCCCGTGATGCTCACCAAATGGCAGTGCTGTTTGGCGTGGGCGCGACGGCGGTTTATCCGTGGCTTGCCTACCAAGTGATGGCGGATATGCACCGTACGGGCGAGCTAACCGGTAACCCGGCTGATGGCCGCGAGAATTACCGTAAAGGGCTGCAGAAAGGTCTGTTCAAGATCCTGTCTAAAATGGGTATCTCGACGCTGGCTTCCTACCGCGGCTCGATGCTGTTCGAAGCCGTTGGCTTGGCAGATGAAGTAATGGATCTCTGCTTTGTCGGTATGGCGTCGCGCATTCAGGGCGCCGGTTTTGCCGAGCTTCAGATGCAGCAAGCGCTACTGGCAAAAGACGCCTGGATTCCGCGTAAAGGGATTTCTCAAGGTGGCATGTTCAAGTATGTCCACGGCCACGAGTACCACGCTTATAACCCCGATGTAGTGATGTCGCTGCAGGCGGCGGTTCAGGAAGGCAGCTACGCCAAGTGGAAAAAGTTCGCCCAGTTGGTGAACGAGCGTCCGGTGGCCACCATTCGTGACTTGCTCAAGCTCAAGCCGGCAGAAACGCCGATTGCGCTGGAGGAAGTAGAGCCGGTTGAAGAGCTGCTGCCGCGTTTTGACAGCGCGGGTATGTCACTGGGTGCGCTCTCGCCGGAAGCTCACGAAGCGCTGGCCCAGGCCATGAACGAAGCGGGCGGCCGCTCCAACTCTGGCGAAGGCGGTGAAGACCCGGTGCGCTACGGCACTATCCGTAGCTCGAAAATCAAGCAGATCGCCTCCGGCCGCTTTGGCGTTACCCCGGCGTACCTGGTCAATGCAGAAGTACTGCAAATCAAAGTTGCCCAGGGCGCTAAACCCGGCGAAGGTGGTCAGTTGCCCGGCGGTAAAGTAAATCAGTTGATTGCCCGGCTGCGCTACGCGGTGCCCGGTGTGACGCTGATTTCTCCGCCACCGCACCACGATATTTACTCTATCGAGGATTTGGCCCAGCTGATTTTTGACCTCAAACAGGTCAATCCTGAGGCCCAGGTGTCGGTGAAACTGGTGTCTGAGCCGGGTATCGGCACGATCGCCACCGGTGTGGCCAAGGCCTATGCGGATTTGATTACCGTGTCCGGCTACGATGGCGGCACGGCGGCCAGCCCGCTGACCTCGATCAAGCATGCAGGTTCTCCTTGGGAGTTGGGGCTTCCTGAAGTGCATCAGGCGCTGCGTATCAACGGCCTGCGCGACAAGATTCGCCTGCAGACCGATGGCGGCCTAAAAACCGGTCTCGACGTTGTTAAAGCGGCGATACTCGGTGCAGAGAGCTTCGGTTTTGGCACCGCGCCGATGGTGGCGTTGGGCTGTAAGTACCTGCGTATCTGTCACCTCAACAACTGTGCTACCGGTGTTGCCACTCAGGATGACTTCCTACGCGGTGAGCATTTCCGCGGCACCGTGGATATGGTCAAAAACTACTTCCGCTTTATTGCCGAAGAAGTGCGCGAGCTGATGGCGACGCTGGGCGTTCGCAAGTTGACCGATCTGATCGGGCGTACTGACCTGTTGGAAGTGTTGGAAGGCAATACCGCTTCTCAGCGTAAGCTTGACCTGACGCCGCTGCTAGCGAATGACTTTGTACCTAAAGATGCGCCGCAGTACTGCAAGGTTAGCCGTAACGTGCCGCACGACCCCGGTGCTAAAAACCAGGAAGTGCTGGCGGCGCTGAAAGACGCCATCGAAAATCGCTCGGGCGGTGAGTTCGACTTTACCATCACCAACTGCGACCGTAGCGTGGCAGCGCTAACGTCTGGCGCGATTGCCAAGCGCTATGGTGAAGAAGGCCTGGAAACGGCACCGATCACTGCTCGCTTTACTGGCGTAGCAGGCCAGAGCTTTGGGGTGTGGAATGCGCGTGGTTTGAATTTATATCTCGAAGGCGACGCCAACGATTACGTCGGCAAGGGCATGAACGGCGGCAGCATCGTGATTGTGCCGCCCAAAGTCAGCCAGTTTGAGAGCCATAAAACGGCCATCATCGGCAACACCTGCCTTTACGGTGCCACCGGCGGGACGCTATTCGCCGCCGGTACCGCGGGCGAGCGCTTCGGGGTGCGTAATTCCGGTGCTTCAGCAGTCATTGAAGGCGCAGGGGATCATTGCTGCGAATACATGACCGGCGGTTTGGTCTGCGTACTCGGTGAGACCGGCGTGAACTTCGGCGCGGGGATGACCGGCGGGTTTGCCTATGTGCTGGATGAAGAGCGCACCTTCGTGGACAAGTACAACCACGAACTGGTCGAGATTCATCGCGTTAACACAGAGGCCATGGAGGCATATCGTCGTCACCTGCGTGAAATGATCGAAGCCTATGTGGCCGCGACGGGTTCCGCGCGCGGGGCGGCTATTTTGGAAGACTTCAGCGACTATGCGCGCCACTTCTGGCTGGTGAAGCCAAAGGCGGCCAGCTTAGGTAGTTTGCTGGATCAGTCTCGGCGTCAGCCGCAATAACTCGCTTATGCCCCTCACGCTGACAGGAGAGAGATCATGGCTAACCGTTTAAATAACGATTTTCAGTTTGTCGATGTGGGTCGTAAGGACCCACAGAAAAAAGATGCCCGAGCCCGTGCCAAAGAGTTCGCGGAAATTTACGAACCGTTCAAGCCCACGGATGCGGCGAGCCAGGCGCACCGCTGCCTGCATTGCGGTAACCCGTACTGCGAGTGGAAGTGCCCGGTGCATAACTACATCCCCAACTGGCTGCAGTTGGTGGTGGAAGGCAACATCATCGAAGCTGCAGAGCTGTCGCACAAAACCAACTCGCTGCCCGAGGTATGTGGCCGCGTATGCCCGCAGGATCGTCTGTGTGAAGGCGACTGTACGCTGAACGACGGCTTTGGCGCGGTAACTATTGGCTCGGTGGAGAAGTACATCACCGATACGGCGTTCGCCATGGGTTGGCGTCCGGATATGTCCCACGTGACCTGGACCGATAAGAAGGTCGCCATTATTGGTGCTGGCCCTGCGGGCTTGGGCTGTGCCGACATTCTGGCCCGCAACGGCGTCAAGCCGGTGGTGTTCGACAAGTACCCGGAAATCGGTGGCCTGCTGACCTTTGGTATTCCCGAGTTCAAGCTCGAGAAAAGCGTGATGGAGCGCCGCCGCGCGGTGTTTGAGGAAATGGGCGTCGAGTTCCGCCTCAATACCGAAATCGGCACCGATATCGAGTTTGAAACCTTGATGCAGGAGTACGACGCGGTATTCCTGGGGATGGGGACTTATAAATACATGGAAGGCGGTTTCCCTGGCGAAGATCTACCGGGCGTGTATAAAGCCCTCGATTTCTTGATTGCCAACGTCAATCGTTGCCTGGGTTTTGAAAAAGACCCCAACGACTATATCTCCATGGAAGGCAAGCGCGTGGTCGTGCTGGGCGGCGGCGATACTGCGATGGACTGTAACCGTACGTCCATTCGCCAGAATGCGACCAGCGTGACCTGTGCGTACCGCCGTGACGAAGGCAACATGCCGGGGTCGCGCCGTGAAGTCTCCAATGCCCGTGAAGAGGGCGTTGAGTTTCTGTTCAACCGTCAGCCGGTGGCGGTCGTCGGTGAAGAGAAAGTCGAAGGCGTGAAGGTGGTGCGCACACGCTTGGGTGAGCCGGACGAAAACGGCCGTCAGCGCCCTGAAGTGGTGCCCGGCTCTGAAGAGATCATTGCGGCGGATGCTGTGGTTATCGCCTTCGGCTTCCAGGCCAGCCCCGCGCCGTGGTTCGACAGTTCGAATATCCAAGTCGACGAACGCGACCGCGTAACTGCACCGGAACACGGCCAGTACGCCTTCCAAACCAGCAATGAAAAAATCTTTGCCGGTGGCGATATGGTGCGCGGCTCTGATTTGGTGGTCACGGCGATTTACGAAGGCCGTCAAGCTGCAGAAGGCATTCTGGACTACCTGGGCGTATAGAGCGTGTCTGATGCATAGAGCAGCTCCAGGGATAGGTCGTAGCGAGGGTCTTTTGTCATGGATGACAAAAGTAGCGCCCAGGGATGGGTTCACAGCGCCCTCGCGTAGACCTATCGCTGGGGCGGTTGCACGAGCGTGATTAAGGTGAGTAGTTTTGGCTGCTCAGTTCAAATTGAGCCTTAGGTCGTAATCTGCTAGTCTGTCGACCCATCCTGGCGTGGCTTTCTGCCGTGCCTTCTGATCACGTTTCGACAGGTTATCCATGACACGATATATCTTCGTGACCGGCGGCGTTGTGTCCTCTCTCGGGAAGGGCATCGCCTCCGCCTCGCTTGCGGCGATTTTAGAGGCCCGCGGCCTTAAGGTCACCATGCTCAAGCTCGACCCGTACATCAACGTGGATCCGGGCACCATGAGCCCTTTCCAGCACGGTGAGGTGTTCGTCACAGAAGATGGTGCCGAAACCGACCTTGATCTCGGGCATTACGAGCGCTTCATCCGCACCAAGATGACCCAGCGCAATAACTTTACGACCGGCCGTGTTTACGAGCACGTACTGCGTAAAGAGCGTCGTGGCGACTATTTAGGCGGCACCGTTCAGGTCATCCCGCATATCACCGACGAGATCAAGCAGCGCGTTTACGCGGGCGGCGAAGGTTTTGATGTGGCGCTGGTGGAAATCGGCGGTACGGTCGGTGATATTGAATCGCTGCCTTTTCTTGAATCCATTCGCCAAATCCGTAGTGAACAGGGCGCTAACCGCGCGCTGTTTATGCACCTAACCCTGGTGCCCTACATCAAAACGGCGGGTGAGACCAAAACCAAACCGACCCAGCACAGCGTTAAAGAGCTGCGCTCCATCGGTATCCAGCCGGATATTTTGATTTGCCGCAGCGAAGTTGAGCTGGAAGAGAGCGAGCGTCGCAAAATCGCCCTGTTCACCAACGTTGAAGAGCGTGCCGTGGTGCCGCTTCAGGATGCCGATACGATTTATCGCATTCCGCTGATGCTCCATGAACACGGTCTGGACGAGATCGTTTGCGATAAGCTGCGCCTGGAAGCCCCGGAAGCAGATTTATCCGAGTGGGTGAAGGTACTCGATGCCAAGCTCAACCCGCTCAAGTCCGTCAGTATCGCCATGGTCGGTAAGTACATGGAGCTGCTGGATGCCTACAAGTCGCTCAACGAAGCGCTGATTCACGCCGGTATCCAAGGTCGCATTAAGGTCAACGTCGACTATATTGACTCCGAAGACATCGAGCGCCACGGCACCGAACGCTTGGCGGGCAAAGACGCCATTCTAGTGCCCGGCGGCTTTGGCGAGCGTGGCGTGGAAGGCAAGATTATGACCGCCCAATTCGCGCGTGAAAATAACGTTCCCTATCTGGGTATTTGCCTGGGCATGCAGGTAGCGGTGATTGAGTTCGCTCGCAACGTGGCGGGTTGGAAAGACGCCAACTCCACCGAGTTTACCCACGATACCCAGCATCCGGTGGTGGGCCTGATTACCGAGTGGCTGAATCCGGAAGGCAAAATCGAACTACGCGATGCGGCGTCTGATTTAGGTGGCACCATGCGTTTGGGCGGTCAGGTCTGTCATCTGGAATCCGGCACCAAAGCGCGCGAAGCCTACGGATCAGACGAGATTGTCGAGCGCCATCGTCATCGTTTCGAGGTCAATAACCAGTTTATTGATGAGCTTGAAAAGGCCGGTTTGGTTATTTCGGGTAAGAGCGTTGACCAATCTCTGGTCGAGGTTATCGAGTTGGCGGATCACCCTTGGTATGTGGCGTGTCAGTTCCATCCGGAATTCACTTCCACCCCGCGTGATGGTCATCCACTCTTCTCAGGGTTTGTGAACGCTGCGTTGGAGCATAAAACAGCGCGTAATCGCGCCCATGCGCATTCGCAGGAATAAGAGGGCAATAGCATGGCTTCTCAAGTCCGTTCTCAAGAGCCGTCTCAAGATGGATCGCAAGAGCGTCATATTAACGTTGCCGGCTTAACCGCCGGCAATTCCTTGCCGCTGATGCTGCTGGGCGGCATGAATGTGCTGGAGTCAGCCGAGCTTGCCGATGAGGTAGCTCAAGCGTATGTATCAGTGACCCAGAAGCTGGGCATGCCCTACGTATTCAAGGCCAGCTTCGATAAAGCCAACCGCAGCTCAATCAACTCCTACCGCGGCCCCGGTCTTGAAAAAGGGCTGCAGATTCTGGCCGATATCAAAGCCCGCCATAACGTGCCGATCATCACTGATGTGCACGAGCCCTGGCAGGCAGAAGCGGCGGCGGAAGTTGCTGATATTATACAACTGCCCGCCTTTTTGGCCCGCCAAACCGATCTAGTGGTCGCCATGGCCAAAACCGGCGCGGTCATCAATATCAAGAAGCCGCAGTTTCTGGCGCCCCATGAAATGCGCCACATCCTCAGTAAGTTCCAGGAAGCGGGTAACGATCAGTTGATGCTCTGCGAGCGCGGTTCAAGCTTTGGTTACAACAACCTTATTGTGGACATGCTCGGCTTTGGTGATATGAAGCAAACCGGCTATCCGGTTTTCTTCGATGTCACCCACGCGCTGCAGCGCCCCGGTGGGCGTGCGGACAGTGCTGACGGGCGCCGAGCTCAGGTGGCGGAATTAGCCCGGGCAGGCGTAGCCGTTGGCCTTGCAGGGCTGTTTTTGGAAGCTCACCCGGACCCTGACAACGCCAAGTGCGATGGCCCCTGTGCGCTCCCCCTGGATCAATTAGAGCCGTTCTTGACCCAGCTTGCCCAGTTAGATGCGCTGGTGAAAGGGTTTGAGCCGCTAACGATTCGCTAAGCAGGACGTTATATAAATAATTTTATCTGACATACAGAAAGGAAACTGCCATGACCAAAATTGTTGCTATCAGTGCGTTGGAAGTGCTGGATTCACGTGGTAACCCGACCGTGCAGGCGCACGTACGCCTTGCAAGTGGCGCTGTCGGCGAAGCCTGTGCCCCCAGCGGTGCCTCGACCGGTTCACGGGAAGCGCTCGAGTTGCGTGACGGCGATAAGTCGCGCTACCTCGGCAAAGGCGTTCTGAAAGCAGTCGATGCGGTCAATGGCAAAATTCGTGATGCGCTGATGGGCATGGATGCACGCGACCAGCGCGGCTTGGACGATGCCATGCTGGCGTTGGACGGCACCGAGAACAAAGCGAATTTGGGCGCAAACGCGATTCTAGCGGTTTCCCTGGCCGCAGCTAAAGCAGCGGCTAACGCCAAAGGCGTGCCGCTTTATGCGCACATTGCCGAACTCTACGGTCAGCCTGGCCAGTACAGCATGCCGGTGCCGATGATGAACATTATCAACGGCGGCGAGCACGCTGATAATAATGTTGATATCCAAGAGTTTATGGTGCAGCCGGTGGGCGCCCCTAACTTCCGCGAAGGACTGCGCATGGGCGCGGAAATTTTCCATGCCCTGAAAAAAGTGCTGTCGGCGAAAGGCCTTTCCACCTCCGTTGGCGACGAGGGTGGCTTTGCGCCGAACCTGGCGTCTAACGCCGATGCGCTGGCAGTCATCAAACAAGCCGTTGCCGATGCTGGCTACGAGCTGGGTAAAGACGTCACGCTGGCGCTGGACTGTGCCTCTTCCGAATTCTACAAAGACGGTCAGTACAACCTTTCCGGTGAAGGCAAAAGCTACGATGCCCAAGGCTTTACTGATTACCTAGCAGGCCTGTGCGCCGATTACCCAATCGTGTCTATCGAAGATGGCATGGACGAGTCCGACTGGGCAGGCTGGAAAGCGCTGACCGACAAGCTGGGCGATAAAGTGCAGCTGGTGGGTGACGATCTGTTCGTGACCAATACCAAGATTCTCAAGCGCGGTATCGATGAGCAGATCGGTAACTCTATCCTGATTAAGTTCAACCAGATCGGCTCGCTCTCCGAGACCCTGGATGCCATCAAGATGGCCCAGGATGCAGGCTTTACTGCAGTGATTTCGCACCGCTCTGGTGAAACGGAAGACACCACTATTGCCGATTTGGCGGTAGGTACCTGCGCTGGTCAGATTAAAACGGGTTCACTGTGCCGTTCTGATCGCGTTGCCAAGTACAACCGTTTGCTGGTGATTGAAGCGGAACTGGGTGATGTGACCTATCCTGGCCTAAAAGCGATCAAAGGTCAGTAAAGTGCCAATATTGAATGAGGTTTGTAAGTGATGTCTCAAGATTTTGTAAGTGATGTCTCAAGATTTTGTAAGAGATGTCTTACAAAAGCCGACGAGAATCGCTTGGTTTAGGGTAAGAAAAAGCGAAATTTTCCACTAATTAAAATTTAAGCTTTTGTTTTTAAATATAATTGTGGAATTAAGGCGAGTCGCTAAGACTCGCCTTTTTACATTTTGGCTTTGTTGAGAAGCCTACATGATCTGCCACAATACACGCAGGACAAGGGGAGGCAAGGATGCTTCAGACAGGATGCAACGGGATGTAGGACGGATGCGCCGGGCGATACAGAGAGGTGAGCCCCGGCAGGGAAGACATCTGAGGAAGTTGATACAGGGAGTGGTCAGAGGAAGTGCTTGGAGCGGGCGGCCTACGGGTCGCCTTTTTTTTGCCTTTTATTTGGCACTACACGCTTGGCAACCCATAAAAAACCAGCGCTTTTTTCAAAAAAAGCGCTGGTTATAAAGTAGCAGCAGAGCAGGAGTGAGTTAAGCTTAACGCTCTAACTTCTCAAGCTTACCGGGCTTGCCGTCCCACTCTTCGGCGTCAGGCAGCGGATCCTTCCTTTCGGTAATATTGGGCCATACTTCTGACATTTCAGCGTTAATCTCAATAAACGCCTCTTGCCCATCCGGCAGCTCATCCTCTGAGAATATCGCCTCAGCGGGGCATTCTGGTTCACACAGTGCGCAGTCAATACACTCGTCAGGGTGAATGACCAGGAAGTTCGGGCCCTCGTAGAAACAGTCGACCGGGCAGACTTCCACACAGTCGGTGTATTTGCACTGGATGCAGTTCTCGGTAACGACAAACGTCATCTTGCTATCCCTCTTGCAGGGCCAGGTAGCTCCTGGCCATGGTCAATCGTGAATGGTTATAAATCAGCCGTTTTTTATAAGCTAAAAGTTTGAGCGACATTCTAGTGGTGCGTCTACCTGGCGGCAAGCGCCTTATGGGCTTCTGTATAACCTACTATATTTACCATTAGATCAGGTCTCGCCATTGATACAACAGCGACAGCGCTTCCCGCGGCGTTAAACCATCCATATCGACATTTTCCAATGCCTCCACCACCGGGTGCGGTGCGGCTGCAAACAGGTCGTTTTGCTGGGGAGCCGTTCGTGGCGCTTGCGCTGTGTTATCTACATCGCGCTGCTCCAGGCTCATCAGCTTCTCACGGGCCCGTTTAATCACATGGCCAGGTACGCCCGCTAATTGAGCAACCTGCAAACCGTAACTCTGGCTAGCCGGGCCTGCTTCAATGCGGTGCATGAACACGATGCTGTCGCCATGCTCGGTCGCCGTTAGGTGGATATTGGCCACACCCTCCATGTGTTCAGGCAGGGCGGTCATCTCAAAATAGTGCGTGGCAAATAGTGTTAGTGCACGCCCCTTGGCAAGATGTTCCGCACTCGCCCAGGCCAGCGATAACCCGTCAAAGGTGCTAGTGCCGCGGCCAATTTCATCCATCAAAATCAAGCTTTGCTGGGTGGCATTGTGCAAAATATTGGCCGTTTCGGTCATCTCGACCATAAAGGTGGAGCGTCCGCCTGCCAGATCATCCGACGAGCCAATGCGGGTAAATATCCGATCCAGCGGGCCGATCTCGGCGGCATCGGCGGGCACAAAGCTGCCGCAGTGGGCGAGCAGAGCAATTAGCGCTGTTTGCCGCATATAGGTCGATTTACCACCCATATTAGGCCCGGTAATAATCAGCATATGCTGGTCGGGGTTAAGCGTAACGTCATTGGGCACAAAGGGCGTTTCGCTAACCTGTTCAACCACAGGGTGCCGCCCCGCCTCGATACGAATGCCTGTGGCCTCGCTCAGCGTCGGGCGCACCCAGCTCAACGCCTCGGCGCGTTCGGCAAAGGCGCACAGCACATCCAACTCCGCAAGCGCTTGAGAAGTGCTTTGTAGCGCGTGAAGGCTGTCATTCAGCTCGCCCAGCAGGCGGTCATAAAGCCACTTTTCACGGGTCAGTGCGCGGGACTTAGCCGATAGCGCCTTATCCTCAAACTCTTTAAGTTCGGGAATGATAAAGCGCTCGGCGTTTTTAAGCGTTTGGCGGCGGATATAGTCAGCAGGCGCCTGCTGCGCCTGGGAGCGCGGCAGCTCAATAAAGTAGCCGTGTACGCGGTTATAGCCGACTTTGAGATTGGCAAGCCCGGTACGCTCGCGCTCGCGGGTTTCCAGCCGAACAAGATAGTCGCCCGCGTTCTCGGCCATGCCCCGATGCTCGTCGAGCTCGGCGTCAAAGCCATCGGCGATGACGCCACCATCACGAATCACCACCGGCGGATTTTCGACTAGCGCACGGCTGAGCATATCGGCCATTTCTGGGTAGGGGCGAATATGCGGGCGCAGATTGTCTAGCGCGCTGCCGCTCTCTACCTCGCTGAGCTGCTGCTCAAGCTCAGGAAGTGTAACCAGTGCATCCCGCAGGCGTGCCAAATCCCGTGGCCGGGCGCTGTACAGCGCGACCCGGGCCAGAATGCGCTCCACATCGCCCACATCGCTCAACGTCTCGCGCAGCGCCATGTAGGCGGCATCCAGGCTTAGCAATGCCACGCCTGCATGGCGGTTCTGGACAATCTCTCGTTGGCGCAGCGGACGGTTCAGCCAGCGTTTGAGTAGCCGCGAGCCCATCGCAGTGGTGCAGGTGTCCAGCACGCTCGCCAGGGTGTTGTCGATATTGCCACCCAGGTTAATATCGATTTCCAGATTACGGCGGCTGGCGGCGTCGATCACCACCGCATCGTCGCGATTCTCGACGCTAATCGCGGTCACGTGGGGCAGGCGCGAGCGCTGAGTGTCGCGGGCGTAATCAATCAGCACTCCGGCGGCAATCAGTGCGGTGGTTAAGTGTGCGCAGCCAAAGCCGCGTAAATCCTGCACTTCAAACTGATCGCACAGGCTGCGGGTGGCGCTCTCCAAATCAAACAGCCACTCGCCCTGGCGACGCAGGCTGCGCTTTTGCGACCAGGCATCGGGTAGGGTCAGGCTTTCGGGCACCAGCAACTCAGCAGGGGAGAGACGGGTAAGCTCTGCTAGCATCTCCGCTTCGCTCTCGACTTCCAGTACATTGAAGCGGCCGCTAGAGAGTTCCAGCCAGGCAAGGCCCCAGCTATCTTTACCGGGGGAAACCGACACCAGTACGTTGTCGCGGCGGGCATCGAGCAGCGCTTCATCGTGGAGCGTGCCGGGGGTGACGATACGCACTACTTGGCGATCAACGGGGCCTTTGCTGGTAGCGGGGTCGCCAATCTGCTCACAAATGGCAACTGACTCGCCACCGGCGACCAGACGCGCCAAATAGCCTTCAGCGCTATGGTAAGGTACGCCTGCCATCGGGATGGGTTTGCCGCCCGATTGGCCGCGCTGGGTAAGCGTAATGTCCAGCAGTGCGGCGGCGCGCTTGGCGTCGTCGAAAAATAGCTCATAAAAATCCCCCATTCGGTAAAACAGCAGAACCTCGGGGTGTTCGCGTTTGATCTTTAAATACTGCGTGATCATTGGCGTGTTAGGGGGAATGGCCTGTGACATGGGCGTCCTGATTGAGCAATTTCTTTGAGAAAGCTAAACACAGTATTCTACGCTGAACAGACGACTCACTTGAAGGAGCGACCATAGTGCCCAGCGTATCTAGCCTGAAAAATCTTGATTTGACGCTGTTAGCTCAGCGCCTAGGGCGACTTTGTCAGCAGTTGAAAGTGGAAGTGACCGCCGCTGAGTCCTGCACGGGCGGTGGTATCGCCAGTGCGATTACCAGCACAGCGGGTAGCTCTGCTTACTTTACAACTGGCTATGTGACCTATGCGAACGCGTCGAAGACCCGCCTGCTCGGCGTGTCAGACGCTATACTGGCAGAACACGGGGCGGTGAGCGAAGAAGTAGTGAAAGCGATGGTGCAAGGCGCCTGCCGGGAAAGCGGTGCGGGCTTGGGCGTTGCCGTTAGTGGGGTGGCCGGGCCGGATGGTGGTAGTGCTGAAAAGCCGGTGGGTACCGTTTGGCTCGCCTGGGGTGATACCGCTGAGCAGCAAGCCGAGTGCTTCCACTTCCCCGGGGATCGCCAAGCCGTGCGCGAGCAGGCAGTGCGGCAGGCGCTGGCAGGGCTGGTGGCACGCCTGGATGCACAGGTGAAGGCAGGCAAGCAGGAGTAGGGGTAGGAAAATAGTTTAGAGAAAGCGTGATCAAGGATTTGTTTACGGCACAATCTTTGGCATACTACTGGGTAATTATACAGCTTGTTATGAGGAATCTCTGAATGGCTCAGGATGACAACCGCACTAAAGCGCTAAACGCTGCACTCACCCAAATCGACCGTCAGTTCGGCAAGGGCACCGTCATGCGTCTTGGCGACGCACCGCGTGTGGTCATGCCGTCGGTTTCCACGGGTTCGTTGGGTCTGGATATCGCACTTGGCATCGGCGGGCTGCCGTTTGGTCGTGTTTGCGAAATCTTTGGCCCGGAATCATCGGGTAAAACGACGCTGACCCTTTCGGTGATTGCTCAAGCGCAAAAGCAGGGCAAAGTGTGTGCTTTCGTTGATGCCGAGCACGCCCTTGACCCCAGCTATGCAGAAAAGCTGGGCGTTAACCTGAATGATCTACTGATTTCCCAGCCGGACACTGGCGAGCAGGCGCTAGAAATTACCGACATGCTGGTGCGCTCTGGCGGTGTTGATGTCATTGTTATCGACTCGGTGGCTGCGTTGACTCCGCGCGCTGAAATCGAAGGCGAAATGGGTGATTCCCACGTTGGCTTGCAGGCGCGTTTGATGTCACAGGCGCTGCGTAAGATCACCGGTAATATCAAAAACGCCAACTGCCTAGTGATCTTCATCAACCAGATCCGCATGAAGATCGGCGTGATGTTTGGTTCACCCGAAACCACTACCGGTGGTAACGCGCTTAAGTTCTATGCCAGCGTGCGTCTGGATATTCGCCGCACAGGCTCGGTGAAAGTGGGCGATGAAGTCACCGGTAACGAAACCCGCGTGAAAGTAGTCAAAAATAAAGTGGCACCGCCATTCCGTCAGGCTGAATTCCAAATCCTTTATGGCAAGGGTATCTACCACGCTGGCGAGGTTATTGACCTGGGCGTGCAGTGCAACCTAGTCGATAAAGCCGGTGCTTGGTACAGCTATAAAGGCAAGAAAATCGGCCAGGGTAAAGCAAACTCCGCACTTTATCTGGAAGAGCATCCAGACATTATGCTCGAAATCGAAACGCAGATTCGTGAGCAGCTCTTGGCCAAGCCTGATCCTAAAAAGGAGAAGGAAGGTGCACCTACCGAAGCAGCGGCCGAAGTGGATGCCAACGATGACGATCTGCTCTAAGTCTGTTCTAACCGAGACAATCTAATGGCCTTTATGTCTCAGCGCGATGCCACGCCCCGTGACATCGCGATTGGCCTACTGGCTCGGCGCGAATACTCTCGCGCCGAGCTAGCACAGCGCTTGAAGAAAAAAGCCTTCGACGATACCGCTATCGATGAGTGTTTAGACGCTCTGGCCGAACAGGACCTGCAGTCTGATGCGCGTTTTGCGGCTAGTTTCGTACGCTCGCGCATTCTGCGCGGCCAGGGTGTTATTCGTATTAAAGGCGAGCTTCGCCAACGCGGCGTTGATCAGGAAACCCTTAATACCGCTTTTGAAGAGGTGGAAGAAGGGGAGCAGGTTGACTGGTTCGAGCTAGCCCGGGAAACGCTGGCGCGACGCTTCGATAGCCCTGGTGAGACGCCTAAAGAGCGCGCTCGACGCGAGCGCTTTCTGGCTAGTCGTGGCTTCGATTTTGAGCAAATCCGCTACGCGCTCTCCTGTCTGTAATAATTTTTCTCCTGCTTGTAATATATTTTCTCTTGTCTGTAATACTTTCCCCCTGCCTGTAAAACGCCTTCTCTTACCTTTCTAATAGCGCTCTCCTACGCTTTTCTACCTAGTAGTTTGCCTCTCTGCCACTAAGTGCGGCTTTAGTCGTTTGACAACTGCGCTATAATGGCCCCTTTGCGACCCCTGAGGGTAGCGTCGACAGCGCCCTGGGACACCACGCTTTCTTGTTACGGATACCCTATGAAAAGCGCAGAAATCAGACAGGCCTTTCTTACCTTCTTTGAAAAGCAGGGACATACGGTTGTACCCACCAGCTCTTTAGTGCCGGGCAATGACCCGACGCTGCTGTTTACCAATGCCGGCATGGTGCCTTTCAAAGATGTGTTTCTGGGTCGCGACCCACGCCCATACGTGCGTGCAACATCGGCGCAGCGCTGCGTACGCGCAGGCGGTAAGCATAATGATTTAGACAATGTCGGCTATACTGCACGTCACCACACGTTTTTTGAAATGCTGGGCAACTTCAGCTTTGGCGACTACTTCAAGCACGACGCCATACGCTTTGCCTGGGTATTTCTGACCGAAACGCTAGGTCTGCCTAAAGAGAAGCTGTGGGTCACGGTGCATGTCAGCGATGACGAAGCTGAACGTATCTGGAAAGACGAGATCGGTATTGACCCCGAGCGTTTTTCCAAATTAGACGAAGATAACTTCTGGCAAATGGGCGACACCGGGCCTTGTGGTCCGAGTTCGGAAATCTTTTTTGACCATGGTCCAGAGGTATGGGGCGGCCCTCCCGGTAGCCCGGAAGAAGATGGCGACCGCTACATCGAAATCTGGAACCTGGTGTTCATGCAGTTTGATCGTGATAGCCAAGGTACACTCAATCCGCTGCCCAAGCCCTCTATCGATACCGGAATGGGCTTGGAGCGCGTGGCCGCCGTTATGCAGGGCGTGCACTCTAACTACGAAATTGATCTGTTCCAGAGCTTGCTGCAGGCTGCCGCTAAAGCTACCGGGCACCCAGACACTGCTACACCTTCGTTGCGCGTGATTGCCGATCACATTCGCTCCTGTGCCTTCCTGATTGCCGATGGCGTGTTGCCGTCTAACGAAGGTCGCGGCTATGTCCTGCGCCGCATCATTCGCCGTGCGATTCGCCATGGCCACAAGCTGGGTGCCGTAGAGCCGTTCTTCCACAAGTTGGTGGACGCGCTGGATGCCGAAATGGGCGATGCGTATCCAGAGCTTCGCGAGGCGAATGACCAAATCACCCGAGTGCTGTTGAAAGAAGAAGAGCAGTTTGCGCGCACCCTCGACCACGGCATGGGATTGTTAAATGCAGCCTTAGCCGAGCTGGATGGTAAGGTGCTGCCGGGTGAAACGGTGTTTAAGCTTTACGACACCTACGGCTTTCCTTTTGATCTCACCGCTGATGTGTGCCGCGAACGCGGCGTCACGCTCGATGAAGAGGGCTTTCAGCAGGCCTTAGAGGCCCAACGCGAGCGTGCCCGGGCGGCTAGCCAGTTCGGCGCCGACTACAGTGCCTCTATTGAGCTGGACGGTGAGACCGCTTTCACTGGCTATGATCGCCTTGAGGATCAAGCCAAGGTAACGGCACTGGTTGACAGCGAAGGCAATGCACTGGCTGCGCTGGAAGCGGGGCAGAAGGGCGTTGTGGTGCTAGATCGCACGCCATTTTACGGTGAGTCAGGCGGCCAGGTGGGCGATACCGGCTACCTGCATGTCGACGGCGGTCGTTTCCAGGTGACGGATACCCAAAAGCAGAGCGGCCATCACTTACACCAGGGCATCATGGTGGAAGGTTCGCTAAGTGTCGGTGCTAGCGTACGCGGCGAAGTGGATGCCAGTCTGCGTACCGCCACGATCCGTAACCACTCGGCGACCCACCTGCTGCACAAAGCGCTGCGTATGGTGCTAGGCGATCACGTGCAGCAAAAAGGCTCGCTGGTTAATGCTGAGCGGCTGCGCTTCGACTTTAGCCATTTTGAGCCGATGACTGCCGAGCAGTTGGCGGAAGTCGAACGGCTGGTCAATGAGCAGATTCTGGCTAATGCGCCGACTAAAACCGAGCAAATGAGCCTGGATCAAGCCAAAGCCAAAGGGGCGGCGGCGCTGTTTGAGGCCAAATACGCCGAGAGCGTGCGGGTACTGACGATTGGTGCCGACGACTTCTCTATCGAGTTGTGCGGTGGTACCCACGTGACACGTAGTGGCGATATCGGCTGCTGTCATGTGATGAGCGAAGTGGGCATTGCCTCCGGTGTACGCCGTATCGAAGCGATCACCGGTGAAAATGCGTTAGCCTACTTCCGCGAGCAGGAAGCCCGCCTTGAGCGTTTGGGCGAACGTTTGAAGACCAAGCCTGAGCAAGTTGAAGCGCGGGTAGAGTCTCTGGTTGAGCGCAATCGTAGCCTAGAAAAAGAGCTTGAGCAGCTTAAAGCTAAACTGGCCAGTGCTGCGGGTAGTGACATGCTGAGTCAGGTGCACGAGGTCAACGGCGTTAAACTGTTAGCGACACAGTTGGAAGGTGTCTCTGGCAAAGACCTGCGAGGCATTCTTGACCAACTGAAGAACAAGCTCAGTTCCGGGGTTATTATCCTTGGGGTTGCCGATCAGGTAGCGGGCAAAGTCAGCCTGATTGCTGGGGTAACCCAAGACCTGACCGGCCGGGTTAAAGCCGGTGAGCTGGTTAACCATGTTGCCTCTCAGGTAGGAGGTAAAGGTGGTGGTCGCGCGGATATGGCTCAGGCAGGAGGTAGCCAGCCCGATGCTCTGCCGGATGCGTTGAAGAGCGTACCGGCATGGTTGGAAAACGCACTTAGCTAAACCCCAAGGCCGGTGGCATGATTGTCGTCGGCCTTATTATTTATTTAATACTTGTGACAACTTCACCCTCCATTCCCGAACGCATAGGAAAAACGGCATATGGCACTATACGTACAGAAGTTCGGCGGCACTTCGGTGGGCTCTGTCGAGCGTATCAAGGCCGTAGCAGAAAAGGTTAAGGGCTTCCGCGATCAAGGCCATCAGGTGGTGGTTGTGGTCTCCGCTATGAGCGGCGAAACCAACCGCCTCACGGACATGGCTCAGGCACTTAATGACGATCCCGCACCGCGCGAGATGGATATGCTGCTGTCGACCGGCGAGCAGGTGACGATCTCACTACTCGCTATGGCGCTGCAGCAAATTGGCGTGCAAGCCACTTCACACACTGGCGCCCAGGTAGGTATCCATACGGACAGCGCCTATACCAAGGCGCGTATCCAGCGCATCGAAACCGACGATCTAAAAGCTGACCTGGAAGCAGGGCAGGTAGTTGTCGTTGCCGGTTTCCAAGGGGTTGATGAGGACGGCAACATCACTACCTTAGGTCGTGGTGGCTCTGACACCACGGGTGTAGCCCTGGCCGCCGCACTTGGCGCCGATGAGTGCCAGATTTATACCGATGTCGACGGGGTATACACCACTGATCCCCGCGTATGCTCCAAGGCCCAGCGTCTGGAAAGCATTACGGTAGAAGAGATGCTGGAGCTGGCTAGTCTTGGCTCTAAAGTACTGCAGATCCGCGCGGTAGAGTTTGCCGGTAAATACAACGTGCCCCTGCGGGTGCTGTCTAGCTTTCAAGACGGCCCCGGTACCCTAATTGTTGCAGAAGCAGACAAAGACGAGGACGCTATGGAAGAACCACTGATCTCCGGTATCGCCTTTACCAAGAATGAAGCCAAACTGACCCTGCTCAATACGCCGGATGTACCAGGCGTCGCTTCACGTATTCTTGGCCCGATTGCCGATGCCAATATCGAAGTCGATATGATCGTACAGAACGTTGCCCCGGCTGGTGACTATACCGATTTCACCTTTACGGTTGCCAAAGGCGATTACAAAGCTACCAAGAAACTGCTTGAAGAGACGGTAATCCCGGATCTAGGTGGTGGTGAGCTGCGTGGTGATGACAACATCGCCAAGGTCTCTTTGGTAGGTGTGGGAATGCGCTCCCACGCGGGTGTGGCATCAAAAATGTTCCGCGTGCTGGCTGATGAGAACGTCAATATTCGTATGGTCTCCACCTCTGAGATTAAAATCTCAGTCGTCATTGATGAGAAGCATATGGAACTTGCCGTCAATGCATTACACAAAGCCTTTGGTTTAGATAAGGCAGATATCGAATCTGAATAACATTAATGCCTTAAATCTTCTACGCTGAAGGGGTACTTGCTGCCATGTGGTGGTGAGCTTTCTTTCAACGGGAAGTTGAGGTGTCATGGAGCCGGAGCCGTTGGTGACAGGCAACGCTATGCCGCATAATGGCCTAGTGTTGCCTCGGGCTGACACATTCCGTTGCATTAAACGTCTGAAAAGGAGATCAGCCATGCTCATCCTAACTCGCCGTGTTGGCGAAACCTTGATGATCGGTGATGAAATCACTGTCACCGTCTTAGGTGTGAAAGGCAATCAAGTGCGTATTGGTGTTAATGCGCCTAAAGATGTTGCGGTTCACCGGGAAGAGATTTATCAGCGCATTCAGCGTGAAAGAAATAGTGAAAACGAAGTGGAATAAGACTTGCGGGTTTGCATAATGACGCGATGCTTAAGACGTAAGCTGATAGGTAAGATATGGTCGGCGCGAAAAAAATCGGCAGAGGACTAGACACAAGATCCCTAAATCGGTAATATTCGCGCCGTGCCGTTGAGGAGAGGTGGCCGAGTGGCTGAAGGCGCTCCCCTGCTAAGGGAGTATAGGGTTTATAGCCCTATCGAGGGTTCGAATCCCTCTCTCTCCGCCAATAGCATGACCATTAAGTACTATAGGTTATAGAGTACTTAAAAAAGTACTTAGCTAGAAAGTACATGGTCACAAGGTATGCGCCCGTAGCTCAGCTGGATAGAGTACCTGACTACGAATCAGGGGGTCGGAGGTTCGAATCCTCCCGGGCGCGCCACCTACTTAGTAGCAGTATTAGTATAGATTAGTTGTAACATTACGCGCCCGTAGCTCAGCTGGATAGAGTACCTGACTACGAATCAGGGGGTCGGAGGTTCGAATCCTCCCGGGCGCGCCAGATTTCAAAACCCGCTCTCTTAACGAGAGCGGGTTTTCTGTTTCCAGTCTGCCTGCTTGTTTCTAACCTGACTGACTATTTTCCAGCCTGACCGGTATATAAGCTCGCGCTCCGGTCTTGCGATCGTGTGTAGCGCCCCCGCTTTGCGGTAGGGCGCTTTTTTTTGGCTATAAATTGATAAGGCGTTGCGGAAAGGGCGCTAGGGCTCTGCCTGAAAGGTCGGCTAGCGAAGACAAGACAAGGCAAAAATTGGCGAAGAAACGGAGTTTACGGGGTGTAAATGAGTATTCTGAGCCAATTTTTAACGCCGTATTGTCGAGCTCAGGCACTTTTCAGACAGAGCCTAAGCCAGGGTGGCGTGCTGCTCGTCAACCACAAGTCTATCGAGCAGGTGATCCAGTTCGGTAATGCGCTTCACCCGCTGAAAGTTCTGCTCGGCTTCGGCACTGCCTTGGCGCATTTGGGCAAGCCACTGCTTTACCAGAGAGACGACAACGCGGTCAGGCAGCTGTTGGCGCTGCAGAGCGGCGTACTCTTTGAGTACGTTGGCGCGCATGGACCAGCTGCTTTCGGGCAACCGCTCGCCGGTCTGTAGCCAGTGACGGATGCGTGGCGCAAGCCAGGGGTCTGCCAGTGCACTGCGGCCTAACATCACATCGCGACAGCCTGAAAGCGTTCGAGCTTTCCAGTAATCCTCCAGCGTCCAGATATCCCCATTGGCGACAACGGGGATGCTGACATGGCGGCGTATTTTGCCAATCCATTCCCAGTGCGCAGGCGGTCGGTAGCCTTCATCGCGGGTGCGGGCGTGTACGACCAACTGCGCTGCTCCACCTGCTTCGGTGGCTTGAGCACAGGCAACCGCTAAGCGGCGGTTGGCGAAGCCCAGGCGGATCTTGGCTGTGACCGGGATTTGCCCGTCTAACGCATCATGGACGGCTCTAACCGCTTGGTAGACCCGATCGGGCTGGCGTAAGAGCGAAGCGCCGCCATCGTGTCGATTGACCAGTTTGGCTGGGCAGCCGAAATTAAGGTCAACGCTAACTGCGCCAAGTTTGAGCGCCTGCTGCGCATTGGCCGCTAGGGCAGCAGGGTCTGAGCCCAAAAGTTGTAAATGCACAGGAATCCCGCTCGGCGTTGCCACCGGCGGTTGCGCAAGTTCCGGGCAATGCTTATAAAACACTCTTGGCGGTAGGCGTGCATCGACGACGCGGACAAATTCGGTAACCGTCCAGTCGAACCCCGCGTGACGGGTTAACAGGTCACGCGTCAGTGCGTCGATGACCCCTTCCATAGGGGCTAGGCCAATTCTGCCGTTTTGTAGTAAATTAACAACCATGACTTCCACTATCGCGCCATTGCATTCTATTCTGGGTGTGGCAGGTTAGTGTATTCCCCTCACTGCGCCAAGGGGCTTTAATAGCCGCTGGTGAAATAACGTGTCTAGCAACTGTACTTCGAGAGGTAGGAGCGTCTTATGCAGGATTATGAACTATTGCAGGACGGGTTGGCGTTAATGGCGCTTGGTATGGGTGTTGTGTTTGTTTTTCTTACTATTTTAGTTATTAGCGTTACGCTAATGTCGAAGTTGATTGGCCGTTTTCAGCCTGCCCCCACCGCGGCTGAAGTGAGCAAGAAGTCGCCGTCATCTTCAGCGCCTGCCAGCCAAAATGACGAGATGTTGGCGGTGATCAGTGCTGCAGTGCACCGTTATCGCTCGACACGACGTCGTTAACTTTCTCATTTTTTTCTATCTCAGCCCTCTCTAGGCTATTTTTTTGTTATTTTTACTACAAACTGACAATTCTCTACGGTGAGCTAAGACCATGAACGAAACAAAACGCCCTCTAGGCATTACCGATGTCGTGCTGCGCGATGCCCATCAATCGCTATTTGCGACGCGTATGCGTTTGGACGATATGCTGCCGATCGCCGAAAAGCTGGATCGCGTTGGCTACTGGTCGCTGGAAACCTGGGGTGGGGCGACCTATGACGCTTGTATCCGCTATTTGGGTGAAGATCCATGGGAGCGTATCCGCGCCCTGAAAGAAGCCATGCCAAATACGCCCCAGGCAATGCTACTGCGCGGCCAGAACCTGCTGGGCTACCGCCACTACGCCGACGACGTGGTCGATAAATTTGTCGAGCGGGCAAAAACCAACGGTGTTGACGTCTTCCGCGTTTTTGACGCCATGAATGATCCGCGTAATTTGGAGCGCGCCATTCAGGCGGTGCGTAACGTCGAAGGCCACGCCCAGGGCACCATCTCTTATACCGTGAGCCCGGTACATACCCTGGATAGCTGGGTCGATCTCGCCAAAACCATTGCCGGTTTGGGCGCAGATACATTGGCTATCAAGGATATGGCGGGGCTACTCACTCCTTACACGGCCTTCGACCTCGTTTCGCGGCTCAAAAAAGAGCTATCGATTCCGGTGCATCTGCACTGTCACGCCACCACCGGCCTTTCTACGTCGACCATTTTAAAAGCGGTAGAGGCCGGGATCGATAACGTCGATACCTCGATCTCCTCCATGTCGATGACCTACGGCCACAGTCCGACCGAATCTGTCGTGGCGATGCTCAAAGACACCGGCCGCGACACCGGGCTGGATCTCGAGCTGCTGGAAGATATTGCCGGTTACTTCCGCGAAGTGCGCAAGAAGTACGCCGCCTTTGAAGGCTCGCTGCGTGGTATTGATTCGCGCATTCTGATTGCTCAGGTGCCAGGCGGCATGCTGACCAATATGGAAGGCCAGCTCAAAGAGCAGGGCGCGGGCGATAAGCTTGACGATGTGCTGAACGAGATTCCTCGCGTACGCGAAGACCTTGGCTTTATCCCGCTGGTAACGCCTACCTCGCAAATCGTCGGCACCCAGGCGGTGATGAACGTGATGATGGGCGAGCGCTATAAGTCGATCTCCAAGGAAGTTCAGGCGCTGCTTAAAGGTGAATATGGTGCTGCACCAGCGCCCTTCAACGCTGAATTGCAAAAACGCGTGTTGGAAGGCGGCGAGCCAATTACCTGCCGCCCGGCGGATAACCTCTCACCTGAAATGGATAGATTGGCCGCCGAGCTGAAAGAGAAAGCCAGCGCTGAAGGTATCCGCTTGGCCGAAGGCAAGCGCGAAGTCGATGACGTGCTGACCTTCGCGCTATTCCCACAGATTGGTTTGAAGTTCCTTAAGAATCGTGACAATCCCGACGCCTTTGAGCCCGCTCCCCAGGCGGCTGAGGCGAGTGCTGCCAATGCCCCTGCTAAGGCTAAGGCTGAAAGTAAACCACCAGTAGCTGCCAGTGGCCCAGAAACCTACACGGTTAAGCTCAACGGCAAATCCTTTGTGGTCGAGGTTTCTGAAGGCGGTGAACTGGGCGAGGTGCAAGAGCAAACGGCAGCCAGTCCTACTGCACCCAAAGAGGAAGCGCCTGCACCCAGTGGTGAAACCATTGATGCACCGTTAGCAGGTAATATCTTCAAGGTGAACGTTCGCCCTGGTGAGCAAGTTGCTGAAGGTGATGTAGTCATCATTCTTGAAGCGATGAAAATGGAAACCGAAGTGCGTGCCAGCAGCGCAGGCACTGTGTCTAAGGTGAACGTCAGCGAGGGCGACAGCGTAGCCGTAGGCGATACGCTGATCGAGCTCTAAGGGCCCAGTAATGGATAAATTAGTGACGTTATGGGAAGGCTCGGGACTATATAACCTTGAGCTCGGTCAAGCGGCGATGATCATGGTGGGGCTACTGCTGCTTTACCTGGCCATTTATAAGAAGTTTGAGCCGCTGCTTCTGGTACCCATCGGCTTTGGCGGGATTCTTGCGAATATTCCTGAAGCTGGACTGGCGATTTCAGCGCTCGATCAAGCGATTGAAGTGGCTAAACCCGCGGTGCTGCAGCAAATGGCGGCAGCATTAGGCGCGAGTCTTGATCCACTGGCAAACGTTGAAGCATGGCGTGAGTCCCTTAAGGTAATCGCCCATGATGCTGCGGCGCCAGATCAGGTTCGTGCCGCGCGAGATATCGCCATTGGCGTCGGCTACAGCGATGGCATGCTCTACAACTTCTACAAAGTTGCCATTGCCTCTGGTATCGCGCCGCTGATTATCTTTATGGGTGTCGGGGCAATGACCGACTTTGGCCCGCTGTTAGCCAATCCGCGCACGCTATTTTTAGGCGCCGCCGCCCAGTTTGGTATCTTTGCCACGCTGTTTGGCGCTGTGGTGCTTACCTCGATGGGCGTGATGGACTTCTCGCTTAATCAGGCAGCCGCCATTGGTATTATTGGTGGCGCCGACGGCCCAACGTCTATTTACGTTTCTAGCGTGCTGGCGCCTGAGCTATTGGGGGCGATTGCCGTGGCCGCCTACGCCTATATGGCGTTGGTGCCGCTGATTCAGCCGCCGATCATGCGTCTTTTGACGTCCCAGAAAGAGCGGGAAATCAAAATGACGCAGTTGCGGCCAGTGTCCAAGCTGGAAAAAGTGATCTTTCCGCTAATGCTGCTGATTCTGGTTGCCCTGTTTCTGCCTGATGCCGCGCCGCTGCTGGGGATGTTCTGTTTCGGTAACCTGATGCGCGAGTGCGGCGTGGTAGAGCGCTTATCGGATACTGCACAAAACGCCCTGATCAATATCGTGACGATAATCCTCGGCTTATCGGTGGGCTCCAAGCTAATGGCCGAGAGTTTCCTGGCGTTTGAGACCCTGGGGATATTAGGGCTGGGCATTGTGGCCTTTGGAATAGGCACCGCCGCGGGCGTATTGATGGCAAAGCTGATGAATTTAGTCAGCAAAATGCCCATCAATCCGTTAATTGGTGCTGCGGGTGTTTCTGCGGTGCCGATGGCGGCACGGGTTGCCAACAAAGTGGGCTTGGAAGCAAACCCGCATAACTTCCTGTTGATGCATGCCATGGGCCCCAACGTCGCAGGGGTTATTGGGTCGGCGGTCGCGGCTGGGGTAATGATTAAATACCTGGGCTAACGCAAAAAGAGTGAGAATACGAGCGCGGCGTACTGACAGGTTCAGTATGTCGCGTTTTTTTTGAAGGGCTTTTTTGAAGTGCTGATTCGAAGGGCTATCTAGCTAGCGAGTGAGAATATCGATAGCGCTCTTCAAGCGGTTTTCTAGCGGGGAAAGGTCAAATGGGTTGTCCCGTGGCCAGCCAATGGTCAGACGAACACCGTCGCCATCGTAATCCGCTTGCTCAATGGGGATAGCCTGCTCTTCGCACCAGGCGCGGGCAATCGCTTCGTTGGCAAAACCGAGCCGCAGGGTATAAAGATCGCGCTCGACCACTTCCTGGGTAGGTAGCGTCTCCAAAGCATGGCTAACCGCCTGGGCGTAAGCGCGGGCCAAGCCGCCGGTACCGAGCTTCGTGCCGCCAAAATAGCGGATCACCACGCAACCGATTTGACCTAATTGGCTGCCCTGCAGAACTTGATACATTGGGCGACCCGCGGTGCCGCCAGGTTCGCCATCATCAGAGAAGCCAATCAAATTTTGCTCGCCGGGTGGGCCAGCAATATAGGCCGTGCAGTGATGGCTCGCATTGGGATGCTCGGCTTTAGCCGCCGCCAGCATGCGAGTGAATGCATCAATATCTGAGGCGTGGCAGGTCCAGGTAATAAAGTGACTCTTTTCGACTTCGATGTCAGTGGTCTGCCAAGACGAAAGAGGGAGTTCCGGCACCCGGTAGCGCATTAATGCTCCGTGATAGTAGGCTTGTTTTGCAGGCCAGCTCTTGGATGAGATTCAACACCCATCACCATGCCGAGCACCTGAATATCACGGTTATGCAAAAAAAGCGCTGGCTGCAACGTATCCTCAGGCCATAGCTCTACGCCAAAGCGGCTGATCGAAAGTTGCTTCAAGACGATTTTTTGCTGGTTGATTTCGGCAACGGCGGTTTCTGTTTGGGCATCATGCTGATAACGCCGAATAATAATGACATCGCCATCGAACAAGTTGCAATCACGCATTGCGTTACCACGCACTTTAAGCGCATAGGTATTGCGACGGGTAATGCTAGGCGTTGGCGCATAGGTACGCGGAACCGAGCGTAAGTGGTTAGGCTTAACGGTAGGTGCTGCCATCGATATGGTCATTGAGAAATCTCCATTGCATGTTCTTTCATACAGTGGTTTTCAGTATAGACCTGTTTTTGCATACAGTGCTAGCAGTAATTGGTCTTACGCCATATTGATTGAGGTCATGCTGCGACCCAGCGCCGCATAGAGTGAGTGGCGAGAAACGGGCTTTCCGTGTAGAGTTCGACGCGAAATCAATGTGCCTGGAGAGACTCTTGAGCCTGTGTCTACAAGCCCGACAGCTGTCCTGCGAACGTGATGATCGCTCACTGTTTAAGGGGCTGGATCTCGATATTCGCAGCGGTGAAATCGTGCGAATTGAAGGGCCTAATGGCAGTGGTAAAACTAGCCTGCTTAAAATTCTCTCCGGGCAACTGAGCGACTATGAAGGCGAGCTGTTCTGGAATGGCGCTGCAATGCAGAGTGTCCGTGAACATTTTCTCGCTAATTTGCTCTATTTAGGACATGCCCCAGGCATCAAGTCTGGGCTATCCCCCTTAGAAAATTTAGCGTGGTATCAGGCGCTGAGTGGCGAGAGCAGTGGAGGACAGGGCCGCGGGGCACAAGAGGGCGAGGAGCAGCGCCTGGATGCCCTTGAACAGGTTGGCCTGGCAGGCTTTGAAGACGTGCCCGCCGGTCAACTCTCGGCAGGCCAGCAGCGCCGTGTGGCGCTGGCGCGATTGACGCTGACCCCCCGCGCGCTGTGGGTGCTAGACGAGCCCTTCACCGCCATTGATCGCCACGGTGTTGCAGCCCTTGAAAGGCAACTGATTAGGCATGCTCAAGCGGGCGGCTGCGTGCTAGTAACGACACACCACGAGTTAGCCGCGTCATCGCTGTTAAGACGCATAGCGCTGGGGTAGAGGAGACCGGATTGCAGGAAACAGGGTTGCAGAAAACAGGCTTGCACAGCTCTTCAGGTAGCTCTCTAAACGGATCAGACTCCGTCATGGATGCCCCTTCAGTGCCATTGCTTGAGCATCAGGGCGGGCTGATGATCGCGGTGAAGGCCACGTTGGTGCGTGATTTGACGCTGCTGCTGAGACGTCGCGGTGAAGTGCTCAATCCGCTGGTGTTTTTTGCTCTGGTGATCACCCTGTTTCCGATCGCTATTTCACCCGACCCGGAGCTGTTGGCGACGATTGCGCCAGGGTTGCTATGGGTGGCGGCACTGCTAGCCGCGCTGCTGTCGCTAGATAGCCTGTTTCGCAGCGACTATGACGACGGCAGCCTTGAGCAGCTGTTACTCGCCCCGCAGCCGCTGGCTGCATTAAGTGTGGCGAAAGTGGCGGTGCATTGGCTGCTGACCGGGCTGCCGTTGGCACTGATGGCACCACTGCTGGGCATTATGCTTGCACTGCCTGCGGGTAGCTACGCGGTGTTGGCGCTATCGCTGGCGCTGGGCACCGCGAGCTTGAGCCTGATTGGTGCCATTGGTGCGGCGTTAACCGTTGGGTTGGCGCGGGGCGGCGTATTGCTCTCGCTATTAGTGCTGCCGCTGTATATTCCGGTACTCATTTTTGGCGCAGGTGCCGTCCAGGCGGCTATTTTGGGCGACGGTGTCTCTGCGCACTTGGCTATCTTAGGCGCGCTGCTGGCCGCCTCACTTATGTTAGCGCCGTGGGCGATTGCCGCATCGCTGCGTATCAGTATTAACGGTTAAGGATAGGACACGCTATGTGGGCCTTTATACACAAACTGGGATCACCCAAGTGGTTCTATGGCATTAGCGCCAAATTACAGCCCTGGTTTTGGGCCGCAGCGGTGCTGTTATTGGTCACAGGCTCGCTGTGGGGGCTGGCGTTTGCGCCTGCGGATTATCAGCAGGGCAACAGCTTCCGGATCATTTATGTTCACGTGCCGGCGGCCTTTTTAGCTCAATCGATTTTTATTTCCATGGCAGTGTCTGGGCTGGTGTTTATGGTCTGGAAAATTAAAGTCGCCGATATGGCGGCGGCAGTCATGGCACCGCTGGGCGCTGCGATGACCTTTGTCGCGCTATTTTCCGGTGCTGTATGGGGTGTGCCGACCTGGGGTACCTGGTGGATGTGGGATGCCCGACTTACCTCCATGCTGATTCTGCTCTTTCTCTATTTAGGCGTGATTGCCCTGCGCGGTGCGTTTACCAGCCGCGATAGCGCCTCACGGGCAGCCTCGGTGCTGGCCATGGTGGGCGTCATCAACATTCCCATCATCAAATACTCGGTGGATTGGTGGTACACCCTTCACCAGCCAGCCTCGTTTACATTAACCTCGCGCCCAACGATGCCCACCGAAATGTGGCTACCGCTGGTCATTATGGTGCTGGGTTTCTACAGCTTTTTTATTGCCTTGACGCTGATGCGCACGCGCAGCGAGATCCTACGCCGAGAGTCGAGCAAGCGCTGGGTACAGGAGCTCGTTAACGGCCAGGTAGTGAATGCACAGGCAGAGGAGACGCGCTAATGGCATTTGCCTCATTTTCCGAATTTCTCGCCATGGGTGGCCATGCACCTTACGTATGGTCTGCCTGGGGAGTAACGGCACTGCTGCTGGTGGCCACCGTTTGGCATGCACGTGTTGAACAACGTCAGTTACTGAATGGCATAAAGCGTCGGGCACGGCGCGCAAATAGCTTGAGAGAGAACGCCCAATGACCCCTAAACGTAAACAGAAACTCTTCGTCATTTTGGGTTTGGTATCGTTAACCGCGATTGCTGTCGGGCTAACGCTGTATGCGCTACGTGCCAACATTAATCTGTTTTTTAGCCCGGTGCAGATCGCCCAGGGCGATGCGCCCATGGAACGACAGATTCGCGCGGGTGGCATGGTGAAAGAGGGCTCGGTGTCCCGTAACCCTGACAGCCTGGACGTCGCGTTTACCGTGACTGATTATGTCGATGACCTAGAGGTCTACTACAGCGGCATCCTTCCCGATCTATTCCGCGAAGGCCAAGGTGTGGTGGTGGTCGGGGAGCTTCAAACCGATGGCCGTTTGTATGCCGATAAAGTGCTGGCGCGTCACGATGAGAACTACATGCCGCCTGAAGTAGCGCAGGCACTTGAAGAGGCGGGCTATTCGCCAGCCGACTATCAGGCCAAAGCTGCCGAAGTGGGTAAGCGGCTTGATGAAGAGGGCGTCCCTCAAGCAAGCGAGTATTAACCCCCCATCGTTTAACCGACTTGCCCTACCGCCAGTGCTAATTCGGAGCGCACATGCTGATTAAAATGATTCCTGAAATTGGCCACTTCGCCCTCATCATCGCGCTGTTGATGGCGATGGTGCAGGCAGTGATGCCCCTGGCCGGTGCAGCGACCCGCCGCCCACTGTGGATGGCGTATGGTCAGCCCATGGCGGCCGGGCAGTTTCTGTTCATTGCCATCGCCTACGCCTGTTTGACCGCGAGCTATATGCTGGATGACTTTAGCGTGGCTAACGTAGCGAATAACTCCAATTCGCTGCTGCCGTGGTACTACAAATTCAGCGCGGTGTGGGGCAACCATGAGGGCTCTGTCCTGCTATGGAGCCTAATGCTGGCAGGCTGGGGCTTTGCGGCGAGCCTGTTCACCGGCAACTTGCCGCGGGATATGGTCGCTCGGGTGATGGGCGTCATGGGCATGGTATGTGTCGGTTTCTTACTATTCATCCTGATCACCTCTAACCCTTTTGAACGCTTGCTGCCCGACATGCCTCAAGACGGTGCCGACCTCAACCCGCTGCTGCAAGACTTCGGGCTAGTGGTGCATCCGCCGATGCTTTACATGGGCTATGTGGGTTTTTCCGTGGTCTTTGCCTTTGCGATTGCGGCTCTCATGGGAGGGCGCCTAGACGCCGCCTGGACGCGCTGGGCACGTCCCTGGACGAATCTGGCCTGGGCGTTTTTGACCGTGGGGATCGCCCTGGGCAGTTGGTGGGCCTATTACGAGCTTGGCTGGGGCGGCTGGTGGTTCTGGGACCCGGTCGAAAACGCGTCGCTGCTGCCCTGGTTAACGGGGACTGCGCTGGTGCACTCGCTGGCGGTGACCGAAAAGCGCGGCTCGTTTAAGAGCTGGACCGTGCTATTGGCGATCTCGACCTTTTCGCTGTCGCTGATGGGAACCTTCCTGGTGCGCTCCGGCGTGCTCACCTCGGTACATGCGTTTGCCAACGACCCTGCCCGTGGCTTCTTTATCCTGATGCTGCTGGCGATTACGGTGACGCTCTCGCTGCTGGTATTCGCACTGCGAGCCCCGCGGGTCAGCCACAAAGTGGGCTTTAACTGGCTCTCTCGCGATGCGCTGCTGCTGGTCAATAATATCTTCCTGGTCATCATGACGGTCACCGTTTTGCTTGGCACCGTCTATCCGCTGATTCTTGACTCCCTGGGGCTGGGTAAAATCAGCGTGGGCCCGCCCTACTTCAATGCGCTGTTTGTACCGCTCACCGTGGTGATGTGTATCTTTATGGGACTAGGCTCGGTAACGCGCTGGAAAGGCATGGCGGTGCGTGACCTAGTCCGTAAGCTTTGGTTGGCGGGCGTTGCTGCGCTGGTGTTGGGCATACTGATGCCGCTGCTGTATCGCGGTGAGTGGAACCTGTTTGTCTCCCTGGGGATCGTCTCTGCGCTTTGGATTGTGCTGCCGATGGTGCGCGATGTATTCGATAAAACCCGTCACGCCAGCTCGTTCATCGCCGGGTTACGCAAACTCTCACTCTCTTACTGGGGCATGGTGTTAGGACACATTGGTGTGGCGGTCACGATTGTGGGTGTTGCGGTGGTTTCCAACTACAACATTGAGCGTAATGTGCGCATGTCGCCGGGTACCACGGTTGAAGTGGCGGGCTATCAGTTCACCATGACGGAGTTGACCGAGCGTCGCGGGCCTAACTTCCTGGCGGATACCGCGGTTATTCAGGTACAGCGTGGCGATACCGGTAGCAGTTTCACCATGCGTCCTGAAAAACGCCTTTATCTCGCAACCGGTATGCCGATGACCCAGGTGGCTCTGCGACCGGGGCTATTCCGTGATCTCTATGTGGCCATGGGCGAAGACCTTGGCGACGGCAGCTGGGCGATGCGTGTCCAATACAAGCCCTTTGTACGCTGGCTATGGCTGGGCGCTCTGTTTATGGCATTTGGCGGCGTACTGGCAGTGCTCGACAAGCGCTATCGTCGCGCCGCAGTCACCCGTGAAACGCCCCAGGCCGCGACTAAAGCCGATTCATCGCAGGAGGCCGTGGTATGAAACGACGGCTACTGCTATTACTGCTGCCCATAAGCTTTTTAGGCTTGGCGCTGTTTTTTTACCAAGGCCTAT
The DNA here is from genome assembly GCF_037070225.1 of Vreelandella indica. Lineage (NCBI taxonomy): Bacteria > Pseudomonadati > Pseudomonadota > Gammaproteobacteria > Oceanospirillales > Halomonadaceae > Vreelandella > Vreelandella indica. The sequence continues at coordinate 59,805 of NZ_JBANSO010000005.1, read as the reverse complement.
CGCTGGATCCTTCCCAGCGCGATTCGGCGCTGATGGCACGCGAGTTCCCGGCCTTTGAAGCCACCACGCTGCGCGATGAGAATCGGCGCGTGGATCAATCGCTACTCCAGGGCGACGTCACCCTGGTTAACGTCTGGGGCGAGTGGTGCCCCGCGTGCAAGCAGGAGATGCCCCAGCTGCTGGAACTGGCCGATCAGGATATTCGGATGGTCGGGGTTAACTACCGCGATACCCGCGAGAAAGGCATGGAGTTTCTCAGCGAGTTTGGCGATCCGTTCGAAGTGAATATTTTTGATCCAGAAGGCGAGCTGGGTTTTGACCTTGGCGTTTACGGCGCGCCGGAAACCTTTCTGGTCGATGCCGACGGCGTTATTCGCTATCACCATAAGGGCTACGTATCGCCACAAGACGTCCGCGAACGAATCCTGCCGGAGGTGGAAAAATGGCGCTAATGCGAACCATGGCAGCGCTACTACTGCTGGTCATAGCGTTTGGTGCAGCGGCGGGGGGGATCGAGCTACGCGAGTTTGACGATCCGGTCATGGAAAAACGTTATCACGATTTAACCGCCTCCATGCGTTGCCCGCTGTGTGAAAATCAGGCCATAAACGATTCCGATGCCCCTATCTCGGGGGACATGCGTGAGCGGGTTTATCAACTGCTGCAAGAGGGGCAATCGGACATCGAAATCGTCAATCATATGGTCCAGCGGTTTGGCGAATATATTCTCTATAACCCGCGTTTAGAGAGTCGCACCTATCTGCTTTGGGGGCTACCTATTGCGTTGGTGCTGCTAGGCGCTCTGGTGGTTGTGTTAATGATTCGTGCCCGCCGAAATGCCTCTGCTAAAGCGCTGAGCGCCGAAGAGCGCCAGCGTATAGATGCGCTGATTAACCGTAAGAGGTCTTCATGACGCTGCTCTGGATTGCGATTGCCGTTTTACTGCTCCCCGCGCTGTGGCTGCTGGTAGCGCCGCTAAGAAACGCGCGTCGATTACATGATCAACAACACGCGTTTGAAACCAATGACACCTCTGCCGAGCAGAACGTGGCGATCTTTAAACGTCGCTTAACGTCATTAGAAGCGGCGCGAGAGCGTGGCGACATTGACGCCGAGCGCTTTGAAGAAGATCGGTTGGAGCTTGAGCGCAGCCTGCTGGAAGACACCGCCGTGCGTGCGCGCCGGCCGCTCAAACCGGCGGGGGCGGGTCGCCTTGTGGTGCCGGTCGTTATGGTGGCCGTGGTGGTGGTCAGCGTGCTTTGGTATCAGCAGAAAGGCGCCGAGGGCGACCTCGTGTTACTCGCCGTTCAGCAAGAAGTACAGAATGACCCCGAAGGCTCGTTGGATATGTATATCGAGCGGATGGAAGAGCAGGCCGAGCGTCAGCCGGATAACCCAAACGTATGGAGCGCGCTGTTTCCGGTCTATCGCGAAACCGGACAGATGCCCCAGGCCGTCGATGCGCTTGAACGCCTGATTGAGATTGAGGGCCGCATTCCACCGCTGCTTGCTCAACTAGCGCAAATTCGTTTCTTTATGGCCGAGCGCGAACTCACCGATGAAGTGCAGGCGCTGGTCGATGAAACGCTGGAACAAGATCCACGCCAGCCGACCGTGCTAGGCATGCTAGGCATTCATGCCTTTGATAACGGTGATTATGAACAGGCTATCGACCGCTGGCGCCGTGCTGTGGCTAACATCGAAGACCCTAATACCGCCGCCTCGCTGCGCGATGGCATTCGCGTTGCCCAAGAGCGGATGGGCGTTGCGCCTGAAGAGGCTGCCGTGGAAGCCGCCCAGAGTTCAGGTGTCCGTGTGAGTGTCTCGTTAGACGAAGAACTCGCCGATCGCGTTGACGGCGACGACACGGTGTTTATCACCGCTCGTGATGTGGAAGGTGAACTACCACCGCTGGCCGTGGTGCAGGCACGAGTGTCTGAACTGCCCATGACCGTCGTCTTAGATAATAGCGTGGCCATGTCGCCCCAAGCGCAAATCTCACAGGTACGGGAGGCACGTTTGATGGTGCGCGTTTCGCCCTCTGGGCAAGCCATGCCCCAACCGGGTGATCTATTTGGTGATCTTGAGAGCGTCAGCGTCGGACCAATCTCAGATGATGAAGCCGCTGAGGTGGTCATTAACCGTGTCTTTGAATAACCCTGCTTTGAATAACCAGAGCACTATCTCGACATGCGCTTAACCTCGATTCGCTTAGTCGGGTTCAAGTCGTTTGTTGACCCCGTGACGGTACCCTTCGATGGCAATATGACCGCCATCGTGGGCCCCAACGGCTGTGGTAAATCCAACATTATTGACGCCGTGCGCTGGGTCATGGGGGAGTCCTCCGCTAAAACCCTGCGTGGCGAGTCCATGGCCGATGTCATTTTCAACGGCTCCACTGGCCGAAAGCCGATCAGCCAAGCCTCCATAGAGCTTAAGTTCGACAACCGTGATGGCGGCATGGGCGGCGTTTATGCGCAGTATGCCGAAATCGTCGTTAGGCGCTTGGTAACGCGGGATGGGCAATCCAACTACTTCTTCAACGGTCAAAAGTGCCGTCGGCGCGATATCGCCGACCTATTTATGGGCACCGGCTTGGGGCCGCGCTCCTACGCCATCATCGGCCAAGGCATGATTTCGCGGTTGATCGAAGCCCGCCCCGACGACCTGCGCTCGACGCTGGAAGAGGCCGCGGGTATCTCCAAGTACAAAGAGCGTCGCCGGGAAACCGAAAACCGCATGCGGCGCACCCAGGAGAACTTGGAGCGTCTGGACGATATTCGCGAAGAGCTGGATAAGCAGCTAGAGCGTCTCAAGCGTCAGGCCGAAGCCGCCAAGCGCTATCAAGATCTCAAGGAGCAGGAGTATCGGCTCAAGGGTGAGCTGGCGCTACTGCGCGGCCGCACCCTGCGGGCGGAGCAGTCCCACCAGGAGAGCCGCGTTCGCGAGTTGGAAATCGCGGTCGAAAAAGATGTCTTCGGCGTTCGTCAGTGCGAAACCCGCTTGGAACAAGCCCGTGAACAGCACGACGAACTCTCTGAAGTGCTCGACCGTCACCAACAGCAGTTCTTTGAAACCACCACGCGCATTGCCCGTCTGGAACAAGACCAGGCCCATCGCCGCAGCCGTGAAACCCAGCTCGCTAACGATATTGCTACGGCTCGCCGCGAATTGGACGAGCAGCGCCGGGTTAGCGAAGGCGACCAGACTCGCCTCGCCGCCATTGACGAGCGCTTTGACGATCTGCTTCCCGAGCACGAAGCCTTAGAGGAGCAGCTCGAAAGTCTGGAGCAGTCGCTAGCCGACGCATCTCCCGCCCTGGAAGCCGCCGAGCAACAGTGGGCCGATGCCGAAACCCGCTGGCGGGATGCCAGCCGCGACGCTGATCGTAGCCAGGATCAACTGCGCGACCTGGAGCAGCGCATTCAGCGGCTGCAAGCCGAAAATCAGCGCCGCCGCCAGCAGCGCAGTGAGGTCGCCGACCTCACAGGGCTACGCGAAGAGCATGCGGTATGCGAAGAGCAGTTAGCGGATGCCCAGCAGCAGGCGGAGGGCTTTCAAGCCCAGCGGGATCAATGGCAGCAGCGTTATAGCGATGCCAAGGCGGCCTACCAGCAGGCGACTCAAACGCGCGATCATCAGCGCGCTGAACTGAGTCAACGTCAGGGGGAGCTGGCCTCGCTGCAAGCGTTGATTGATGCTGCACTAGTGGATCACGACCCTGCGATAGGCACGACCCTGGAAGCGCATGGTTTGGCAGAGGCTCCCCAGCTCGGCGAGGTATTACAAGTAGCACCAGGTTGGGAAGCGCTTACTTCCTGGTTGCTTGCGCCGTGGCTCAACGCTCGCTTAGTCACCCGCCAACAGTTAGCGGCCTTGCCCGAGGCCTTAGCCACCGATTGGCGTTTGATCGATCAAACCTCGCCAGCTCCCTCCAACTCGGGTCAGCGATTAGACAGTTTGGTCAAAGGCGCAGGCGCGCTAGGCGAGTGGTTAGCAAGCATTCACTATACGCAAACGGCCGAAGAGGCAGAGGCGCAGGTAGCGCATTTGGCGCCCGGCGAAAGCGTGGTGAGCCAGGATGGGGTTTGGTTGGGCCGTGGCTGGCTGCATCAGCAGGCCAACGGTGAAGGCATCGACGGTCTTCTATTGACCCGCCGCCGCTACGACGAGCTTTCCGCTCAGCGCGAAAGTGAAGAAGAGGCCTTGGCGCTGGCAGAGGAGCAGTGTGAGGCGGCCAATGAGACGATTGAAGCGTTAGAGCAGGCTCGGGAACAGCAGGCCGAACAGGAGCGTGCCCACGCCACCACCCTGCAGCAGCTGGCGGTGAAAGAGCGTAGTTTGGCCCAGCGCTTGGAACACCTTGAAGGTCGTGCGACGGAGCTCGATGAAGAGCTTGCCCAGCTACAAGAGGATGAAGCAGAGTTAGCGCTTACTCTTGATGAGCAGCGCGCCCGCTGGCATGTAGCAATGGAGCAGCTGGAGAGCACCGCCGAAGCCCGGGAAACCAGTGCCGAGCAGCGCAACCGGCAGCGCGAGGCGCGTGATCAACTGACCCAGCAGCATGCGCCACTCAAAGCGCAGCAGCAGGCGTTGGCACTCGAGCGTGAACGCTTAAGCGCTGAGCGGGATAGCCTGCGCTCTCAGCAGGCGCGCTCAAGCGATTCTGAGGAGCGCCTCTCGCTGCGTATTGCCGAGCTTGAAGAGTCGCGGGAGATGTTGGTCGAGCCCGACGAGCTGGCGGGGGAAGAGCTTGAAGAGCTGCTTCATCAGCGTGAGCAGCAGGAGGGGCGCTTAAACGCGACTCGTCAGCAGGCCCAGGCACTGGCTGAGCAACTGCGTAATGACGAACTTGCCCGCCAGCAGCATGAACGTAACCTGGAGCAGAGTCGCGAGCAGCTCCAGCAGCGGCGTATGGACGTGCAGGCGCTGGCACTTAAAGCCGCCACCCAGGATGAGCAGCTAACTGAGCTTGGCCATAACGTCGAGACCCTCGCCGAACAGTTGCCCCAGGAAGCGACGGAAACCCGTTGGCAGGAGCGCCTGGAGAGCACCACGGACAAAATTCGCCGCTTGGGGGCGATCAACCTCGCCGCCATTGAGGAGTATGATCAACAGGCCGAGCGACGAAATTATCTGGAAGCACAGCACGCCGAACTCACCGAAGCGCTGGAAACTCTCGAACGGGCGATTAAGCGTATTGACCAAGAAACCCGGGTGCGCTTCCGCGAGACCTTTGATCAGGTCAATGCCGGATTGCAGGCACTGTTCCCCCGTGTATTCGGCGGTGGTGCAGCATGGTTAACGTTAACCGGCGATGATCTGTTGGAAACCGGCGTGGCGATTATGGCGCGCCCACCGGGTAAGAAGAACAGCACTATTCATCTGCTATCGGGCGGTGAAAAAGCACTGACCGCACTATCGTTGGTATTCGCGATCTTTCAACTCAATCCTGCGCCTTTCTGTATGCTGGATGAAGTGGATGCGCCGCTGGATGACGCCAACGTGGGCCGTTACGCCCGGTTGGTGAAAGAGATGTCTGAGAACGTGCAGTTTATCTATATCACTCACAATAAGATTGCCATGGAAGCCGCCGAGCGCTTGATGGGGGTGACCATGCAAGAGCCCGGCGTATCGCGGTTAGTCTCGGTGGGTATTGAAGAAGCGGCAGCGCTGGTCGATTAACCGCCTTCGCCCTTAGTCTTCAAAAGTCTTGCTGAGCAAGAAATTAACGATGGCCGTTTAGTGCGCGTGCTTGATGAGCATTGGGATATTGCGGTGCAGATACACCTAACACGACCAGCTGCCCCCATCAGTGCGACAGCAGAAAGATTTTGGAAGAGACTGTAACTATAAACAGCAGTTTGTTAATCATGGAGTGATAAACATTATGCAAATACGCAAAAAAATGTCCTAACGCGCTCAAGTTAACTATATTACCTCTATTAATGTTTGGTATGAGAGCGTTAAGCAGCTTATAAATGGATCTTGCCAATGGGGATGATTAGCGCATTAGTAAGCAAATGGCTGAAACGGTTATGAACTTCCCAGCGGTCAAAATGGCTTTTCTAGCTTTCGAGCTTCCTTTATAAAGCTATGTATAACGATTAAATCAAAGGCTCGTGGCACTTTCGGCTGAAGTTGAAGTCGGACTTTTGCCTTAATCGGCTTCAATAACAGTGTCAAAAGCGTGAAAATAGCGTAATTATCAGCAAAAATTGGCCCTTTTCATAGCAATCGCGCTATGCTTGGTGGCAAGTACTTATTAAATAGCAGTTACCCATATTTAGGCATGGTGCCTTAGCAACCGGCAAGATGACCATGGAACGTTCGACATGGAACTAAGAGAGTGGCTAATCATTTTAGGGCTGGCGTTGGTATCGCTCATCGTTATAGACGGTGCGCGAAGACTTCAACGTCAGCGTCGTGTACCCCGTCTGGATCAGGCGGAAAAAGATCTTTCAGCTAGTCAGCTAGAAGATGATCCCGATGAAGCTGCTAAAGCAGCAGAGATCAATTGGGAACTACCCAATGGCGGTGCACGAGTCGTTAAGCCCGCTGACTATAGTGGCTTAGGTAATAAACCAAAGTTAGAGCGTCAAGAGCATCCTGGCCCTTCCAGAGTGCTTTCTGAGTTTAGGCGTTCGGCGTCAGCTAAAGCAGCCAAACGCAAAGCTGCAAAAGCGGAATCCATCGCTAATTCCCAATCAATAGCAGCAGAAAAAACGGAGCGCCCAGCCGTCGCTAAAGCAAATACTGCGACGACTTCACCCTCCATGCCGACTGAGCATGAGCGCCTTGAGCCCAGTATTTCTATGGCAAACACTTCAATGAACAGCACTTCAAAGGCCAGTACCCTAAAGGCTGCTGAGGTTCCCCAGAACAGAGAGGCCGTATCGCAACGCGAAGCCGAGCCAATGGCGGCAGCTGATTCTGCTGCAATGGCTAACGCATCCACTTCTAACGCGAACGCTGAAGCAACTGAGCCTGCTCCACAGGCCGCTATAAAAGAAGACTCAACGACCCGTGAGGCAGCGTCTTCCCCTGATGACATGTCTATTCGCGCAAGCGAAACAGATACGGAAGCCTCTGTTCAGCCTGATTATGACGCTGAACCGGTACTGCGTGCTGAGCCAGAAGATGCCGTATTTGCAAAACATGCTAATGATCACTCTCCTAAACGCCGTCAGTTGCGCTCCGATACAGCCGGTGAGCACGACGAGCTTGACGATGACGAAGTGGATGAGTACCGGTTAGTCGACTTTGAAGGCATGGGCCGCTCATTGAAGCGCCGGTTGATTGAGCGTCGTAAAGAGAAGCAGCGCAAAAAGGCTGAGAAAGCGCTGCGAGATAAGGAGCTGGCCAAGCAGAAAGCTGAGCGTAAAGCAGTGGAAGCGGAACAGCGGCGTGAAGCGAAAGAAGCCGCCGATGCTGAGCGTGCTCGCCTAGCCCAAGAGCAGGCGCAGGCACGTGAAGAGGCAGCAGCCAATGCAGCGGCCGCGGATAGACTGGCTGCTCAGCAGCGAGCGGATGATCAAGCTCGTGAAGCGTCTCGGTATGAAGAGCCCCTTTACGAAGAGGGCTACTCTGCTGACTTTGACGAAAGCATCGATTATGCCAGCGATGCTGCTTATGATGATCGCGCTGCTGATGAGCGCGTGGGGAATGATAGCGTCCGCATTCATCCCACATTAGAAAAAGCCCTGCGTCACGATGTGAGCGGCGAACACGCCAAAGAGACACTTTCCAGCGCTGAAGAAGTGGTTGTTATCAGCGTTCTCTCCCGTGACCCAGAAGGTTTTGACGGTAGCAAGCTGCTGGAACTCATGATGGTGTGTGGCTTGCGCTATAGCCGTGAAATGGGCATTTTCCACCGCTTTGAAACAGAAAGTGATGACAGCGAACTGCAGTTCTCCATGGTCAATGTGGTTAAGCCGGGCACCTTCCCAATTGAAGAGATGGGCGAGTTCATGACCCCAGGCATCACGTTGTTGATGCCACTGCCGGGTGCACTTGATAGCGCTGCCGCGTTCGAGGCGATGGTCGAAACCGCCATGGTCGTGGTGCGTCATATGGGCGGCGAACTGAAAGATGAAAACCGCAGTGTGATGACCGCACAAACGATCGAGTTTGCCCGTCAGCGGGTGCGTGAATTTGAGCGTCGCCATCGTCTGCATCGGCATATGCAAGTCCGCTAAATCACACCGGCTGTTCAACACCCGCCTTCTTGCCAGAAGGCGGGTGTTTTTGTTCAATAAGCGCTAATTTTACAGTCGTTCAGTTTTCACGTTCGTTCAATTTTTAAATTGCTTAGGTTTTGCGTTGTCGCTGCCGAGTACTGGAACCCATTCTAATGAGCAAGTCTGATTCTCAACCGTTGGAAGAGATTACCCAGCTGCGGGCCGCCCTGGATGAGGCAAACTACCGCTATTACGTGCTGGATGATCCTACCCTTACCGATGCCGACTACGACCGTCAGCTGCAACGTTTACAGCAATTGGAAGCCAGCCATCCAGAACTGATCACCAGCGATTCACCCACCCAGCGCGTAGGCGCCGCCCCCGCCGATGGCTTTCCATCAGTGGCGCACGCAATCCCTATGCTGTCGTTGGATAATGCCTTTAGCCGCGAAGATATCTATGCTTTTGCCGAGCGGGTGGCAGAACGGTTGGAGTGCAGTGCGGACGAGGTTGAGTTTACCTGCGAGCCTAAGCTGGACGGTGCGGCGGTGTCGCTGGTTTTTGAGCAGGGCACGCTGGTGAGCGGCGCCACCCGGGGCGATGGACGTACCGGTGAAGGTATCACCTCTAACCTGCGCACTTTGCGTTCGGTGCCGTTAAAGCTGATGGGCAAAAACGTACCCGAGCTGCTGGAAGTGCGTGGTGAAGTGATTATGCGTCATGCCGGGTTTGAGGCATTGAATGAGCGCGCTCGGGAAGAGGGCAGCAAGGTATTTGCCAATCCGCGCAATGCGGCGGCAGGCAGCCTTCGCCAGCTCGACCCGCGTATTACCGCGAAACGTCCGCTGGAGTTTCACGCCTATCAGGCTGCGCGCTTGGAACCTGATTTAGGCGATACCACCCACAGCGAACTAATGGCACGGTTATCCACGTTAGGATTTCGCGCCAGTGCAGAGCTGAAAGTCGTCAAAGGCCCGCAAGCTGTCGCCGACTACTGCGAGCAGTTGGGCGAAAAACGCGATGCGCTTGGCTTTGATATCGACGGCGTGGTGATCAAGGTAAATGACCTGCGTTACCAGCGTGAGCTGGGCTTTGTCGCCCGCGCGCCGCGCTGGGCGGTGGCGTTTAAATATCCTGCTCAGGAAGAGGTCACCACGCTTAACGATGTCGAGTTCCAGGTTGGCCGTACCGGGGCAATCACTCCGGTAGCACGCCTTGAACCGGTCACTGTGGCAGGCGTGACGGTCTCCAATGCCACGCTGCATAACGCCGATGAAATCACCCGCCTGGACGTGATGATTGGTGATACGGTCTCTATTCGCCGAGCGGGCGACGTTATCCCTCAGGTAGTCAGAGTGCATGTTGAGCAGCGGCCTGCAGATGCCAGGGCCATTGTTTTTCCTGAACACTGCCCGGTATGTGGTTCGGATATTGAGCGCGTTGACGGCGAAGCGGTGGCGCGCTGTTCCGGCGGCCTCTACTGCGCCGCCCAGCGCAAAGAGGCGTTAAAGCACTTCGCCAGCCGTAAGGCGCTGGATATCGACGGCCTGGGCGAGAAACTGATTGTGCAACTGGTCGACTTGGGTTGGGTCAAAACCCCGGCGGACCTGTTTCATTTGACTGTCGAGCAGCTAAAAAGCTTGCCGCGCATGGGCGAGAAGTCAGCCAATAATTTGGTCAACTCGCTTGAAAAAGCCAAATCGACCACCCTGGCGCGATTTATTTACGCGCTGGGGATTCGTGAAGTAGGCGAAGCCACAGCGGCCAACCTGGCTAATCACTTTGGCACGCTTGAAACCGTCCAAACGGCGGAACTGGAAGCGCTGGAAGCAGTCAACGATGTTGGCCCGATTGTCGCTGCCCACGTGCACACTTTTTTCCGCCAGCCGCACAACCAGGAAACCATCGCCGCGCTGATTGATGCCGGTGTTACCTGGCAGGAAGCCGCCGTTACCCAAGGCCCAACGCCGCTGGAAGGCCAGACCTGGGTATTGACGGGGTCTCTTGAGAGTATGACCCGCGATGAGGGCAAGGCGCGCTTGCAGGCATTAGGGGCGAAGGTAGCGGGCAGCGTGTCGAAGAAGACTACCTGTCTCGTCGCTGGTGAAGCTGCAGGAAGTAAGCTAACCAAAGCCGAGCAGATGGGTGTAAAAGTGATCGATGAAGCGACCTTTATGGAACGTTTGGCAGAGTGGGAGCAGAGTTAATGAGCCGTTTTATTGAAGTGCCCGCAAGAATGCTGCCACCGGAAACTCTCGATGCGCTGCTTGAGGCGTTTGTGACCCGCCAGGGTTACGACACTACCGATACCACGGGCGAGGGCATGCATGGCTGGGTAGCCGAGCTCAAAAAGCAGCTTGAGCGTAACGAACTGATCATCGCCCATGACCTTGAGCTGGAGATGACCGAGGTCATGACCCTAGCTCGCTGGCGGTCGTTTGGCCGTGATATAGCCGACGACGAAGAAGAGGGCGACTACTGAGTGCGAATAATCGCGCTGATAATGCGTCGCCCTGGATGCAAGTGATCGACCAGGGGCGCTTCCAGCGGCATCGGTTCATCGCACATTCTTGAAGCAATCACCTCGGCGCATAGCGGCGCGCTGGCTAGCCCGCGTGAGCCATGAGCCGTCGATATCCACAGGCCTGGGTGGTGCTCGCCTAGCGTCTCTGGTACCCGAGTAGCATCTTTAGCTAGCCGCGCATAGTCGGCCTGCCACGCCTCTGCTACCGGCACAGGCCCTGCATAAGGGGTTTTGTCAGGGCTGGCCGCACGCACCGCCGCGCGACCTTGAAGGTGTTCAGGCGTTAATTCACTACCGGCTTTTTCCAGCTCGGCGACTAAGTTGGGCAATGTCTGACGCAGCTCATCAATATTGCGTTGATGATCGTCGGCGGTTACATCGGTGGTTGCGTTATTGGGTACAAAGCTGGCGCCAAATGTCAGTACGCCATCCAGAGCAGGCGATACATAGCCACCGGCGCATATCACGCGGGTTGGACCTGCTACCCCATCGGGTAGTTTTAGCTCGCTAATCTGACCGCGGACCGACTGCAGCGGCAATTCGATGGTTTGCGCAAAGCGGTTAGCCAAATGCGCACTGGCAATCACCACCTGATCGACATTAAGCGTGCTGGCATCGTCTAAATTGAGCTGCCACCCGGCGACTGTGCGGGTAAGGGACCTAACGTCACCCTGCTGGAAAGTCACTCCTGGCTGACTAAGTAAGTGCTCACATAGTGCCTTGGGCTGAACCCATCCCGCTTGTGGGTAAAACAGCCCATGGGGTGCATCAATGGGCATGGCCGCTGCTTCGCTTAGCGCCGGGTTGTTTAGCGCAGTGACAACGTTGCTGGGCAGCGGGTGTTGTTCAATAAAACGCTGCTGGCGGCGCGCTTCTTTATCGCTGCTCGCCAACTGCACCACGCCGCAAGGTTGCCATAAAGGGGGTGTGGATAACGGCTGTGTGGATAGCTGTTGGGTAAGCCAACGCTGGCTGTACAGCAGCCCGGCAAGGTAAACACGGCTCTGGTGATTAGTCTCGGCAGCCAGCTTTACATACAGCGCACCCTGGCGATTGCCTGAGCCGCCCGCGCCGGGGGCTTCGCGCTCAACAACCGTTACCTGAATGCCGCGCCGCGCTAACGCTGCCGCCATCGTGCTGCCCGCCAGCCCCGCACCGACTATCGCAACGTGCTTTACGGCCGCCACGGGCGGCGGGGTAAACCAGGGCGTTGCCTGGCGGCGCTGGTCCACAGGCGGCGTTTCGATACTGCCCGCAAGCATTTCCCGCTTGCGACCATAGCCTGGCACTTTCTTCCAGCTAAAGCCTGCGGCTTTTAATCCCCGTTTGACGATACCAGCGCAGGTAAAGGTGGCGAATGTCGCGCCGGGGCGTGAACGGGCGGCCATGGCGTTAAATAGCGCTGGCTGCCACATATCGGGGTTTTTAGAAGGCGCAAAACCGTCTAAAAACCAGGCGTCGACTTGGCCATCTAACTGCTCCAGGCGCTCTGTGGTATCGCCGAAATGCAGATCAAGCGTGACGCGCTCGGTTAAGTGCAGGCGGTGGATACCGCTCACGGCAGCGGGCCACTGGGCGCATAGCACCTGTGCATAAGCCGCTAGCGAAGGCCAAGCACTAAGCGCCTGTTCCAGCGCCTCATGCTCAAGAGGAAACTTCTCTGTGGATAACAGGTGCAGCCGCGCAGTGGGCGCTGCATGCTGCTCAAAACAAGCCCAGGCGCAGAGTATATTCAGTCCGGTACCAAAGCCGGTTTCACCAATGACGAACGGCCTTGCTGCTTTCCACTCAGCAAAGCGCTGGGGAAGATGGTTGGCACCCAGAAAAACATGTTCGGTTTCAGCGCGCCCATCGCCACGGGTGAAATAGATGTCATCAAATGCTGTTGCGTGGGGTGCACCCTCGTTCCAGGTAAGTAGAGGCGTGGTTAACGCCGCGAGGGCAGGCAAAGCATTGGGACGTTGGGTCACGCAGATATCCGTTTAATGAAGAAGTGGTTAAAAAATGATCAATTTGTCGCCGTCGGCGCTGGCTCTGGCTTAGCGCAAAGCGTCCGCCGGGTTTGCACAGAGTTTTCCACAGGCTCTGTGAAAAAGCGGGCGGACCCTCCACACTCGCCTATTGGGGTCAAGGCAAAACTTTCTTGAACGGCTTAACAATTACCTTGGCATAGACCCCCGCAATCATGTATGGGTCGGCATCCGCCCATGCGGTAGCCTCTTCCAGGCTCTCAAACTCCGCCACGACCAAGCTGCCGGAAAAGCCAGCATCGCCGGGATTTTCAGCGTCGATGGCAGGGTGAGGGCCAGCTAAAACTATCCGGCCTTCGTCACGCAGCGCTTCCAAGCGGGCGAGGTGATCAGGGCGAGCCGCTAAACGACGCTCTAAGCTATTGGGCACATCTTCACTCATAATGGCGTACAGCATGTGGATATAACTCCTTGAAAAGCAGGGAATGAAAAGTGAGCGTTCATTGACCGCGCAGACAGATGCGCGCACCATATCTTACCCATTGCGAACGATTTATTCACAGCTGAAAAAGCGCATTCTGACAAACTGCTTACACGGCGTCATGCTTATGTCTCGACTTCCTTATACCTTTGATGCCGATCAGCGTTACCCGGTTGATTTGCACATGCACTCCACTGCTTCTGATGGCGCGCTATCGCCCACTGAGCTGGTAACGCTGTGCGCTGAGCGCGGGCTGACGCACATGTCGCTTACCGATCACGATACCATGGACGGCATTGAAGAAGCGGGCCGCGCCGCCGAGCAAGCAGGGCTATGTCTTATCCCCGGCTGTGAGTTATCCACACGCTGGCAAGGGGTCAATATTCATGTCGTAGCACTGATGCCCGGTGGCTTGCAGGGGCCGATGGTGGAAGGCTTGATTCAGCAGCGTGAGGCGCGTATCCAGCGTGCGGAAGTCATTGCCGAACGACTGGAAAAAGTAGGTTTACCCGACGCCCTAGAAAAAGCGCGCCTTCACGCAGGCAGCGACCGCCCCCTAGGCCGCCCGGATTTTGCCCGCGCGCTGGTAGCAGAAGGAGTGGTGCCCGACTGGGCAAGCGCCTTTAAGCGCTACCTGGGCAGCGGCAAAAAGGGCGATGTCAAAGCCCACTGGCCGGAAATCAGCGAAGCCGTTAGCTGGATTGTGGAATCGGGCGGCGTTGCCGTGATCGCTCATCCATTGCGCCATGGCCTCACTCGACGCAAGCGTGGCCTGTTGATGGATACTTTCCAGGCGGCGGGCGGCCAAGCGGTTGAGCTGGTTAGCGGCCAGCAGAACCCGGATAGCACCCGTGACTTGGCGCGCCAACTGGTCGAGCGTGAGTTATACGCTTCCTTGGGCAGCGACTTTCACTTTCCCGGCAGCCATGCAGCACCCGGCAGTATGAGCTTGGTACCGCGCACGGCAGCGCCCCCAATATGGCAGCATCCGCGCTTGGTGCATCTACGCGATGCCGCCCCCGGCCTGTTAGCAATCGGCTAATTTTTTATTAGCTTAGGTTCTTACCAGCTTAAGTTATCAGCAGCTAAGGTCAGCTATGCTGTAGGAACCGCTAAGACAGTGAGCTATGAAAGGAGCAGTTTTATGAGCCAATATTTTCAGATTCACCCGGAAAACCCGCAAAAGCGGCTGATTGATCAGGCGATTGAGATCATTCGTAAAGGTGGCGTAGTGGCGTACCCCACCGATTCAGGCTATGCCTTGGGCTGTCATCTGGGTGAGAAGAAGGCCATTGAAAAGATTAAATGGCTGCGTTCACTGGACGATAAACACAACTTCACCCTGGTGTGCTCCGATCTCTCGGAAATTGGCACCTACGCCAAGGTGGATAACGATGTATTTCGGTTGCTGAAAGCCCATACCCCAGGCCCTTATACTTATATTCTGGATGCCACTTCAGAAGTACCGCGCCTGCTACTGCATCCCAAGCGGCGCTCCATTGGTGTACGCGTGCCGGATCACCGCATTACGCATGCGTTGCTGGCAGCCTTGGGCGAGCCGTTGATGAGCGTGACGCTCATTCCGGTGGGCGATGATTTACCCATGAACGACCCAGAAGAGATCCGCGAGCGTTTTGGCGCGCATCTGGATGCCATTATCGACGGCGGCGCCTGCCATCTAGACCCCACCAGCGTTATCGACCTGCGTGAGCTGCCACCTAAAATCATTCGCGAAGGGCGCGGTGATATCACGCCCTTCCAGGCTTAGCGTTAGGTACAAGCTAGTCAGAAGCGGACTCATCTTTATCGTCTTTTTTACGCGGGTCTTCGCTGTCTTCGTCTAGCCAAGTGCCGCAGCGCAGGCAGTAGCGGGCACGTTTCTCATGACGTTCGTGCCCGCAGCCGGGGCAGGCTTCTTCTGAGTAGCGCTCTTCACGAATCGAGCGAATCACCTGGGCGGAGAATACCCCGGTAGGCACGGCAATAATCGAGTAGCCCAACAGCATCAAAATCACTGTTATCGATTTACCCAGCGACGTGGCAGGCACAATGTCGCCGTAGCCGACGGTGGTCATACTCACGATGGCCCAGTACATCGACATCGGAATGCTGGTGAAGCCAGCTTCGGGTGACTCAATGGTGTACATCAAGGCCGCAAACAGCGTGATGACCATTAAGATGGCGCTAAAAAATAGCAGAATCTGCCGCATGCTGCGTTTGAGCGCGTCTAACAAAAGCCGCGCCTCACCGACAAAGTCCATCAAGCGAAGAATGCGGAAAATACGCAACACGCGCAGCAGGCGAACAATCACCAACCCATGGGCGCCCGGCACGAGTAGCACTAGCCAAGTGGGCAACACGGCAATTAAATCCACAATCCCATAAAAGCTCCTTAAATAGAGCAGGGGCCTTTCCAGGCAGTAGATTCGCAGGGCAAGCTCAATGGAAAACAGCAGCGTAAAGGACCATTCGAGGTAGAAAAAAATGTGTCCGTAACGTTCAGCATAAACCTCAATACTGCCCAGCATAATGACCGCAACGCTTAACAAAATCGCCCCAATCAAGGCGATATCAAACGCTTTAGCACCCGGCGTGTCAGACTCAAAAATAATATGAAACAAGCGGGTACGTAGGCCTTCCGCGCCAGGGGTAAGGTGTAAATTCATCGCATCATCCTGAAGTGGGCCTCAATACGGTCCTTAAAAACAGTCCTTAAAAACAGTCCTAAAATAGCGTTAAGCCGTTAGCGTAGCTCGGTTTGGTACGCCAAGCGATGGGCCAGTGCCAACGCAGCGTTACCATAAGCCGTGCTGGGCTGACCATGGGCATCTAAGCCGCCGGGTAACGCCTGAGCATACGTGCGGGCATCGGCATCCAGCGCGGGGTGGTCGGCGAGGGTGACTAACGCCTGTTGGGCATCGCTTAGAAAGCTTGCCTGCTGGCTGTCGTGGTAGGCGTCCAGCGCCAGCGTTGCGCGGTGTAGCCACTCTGCCGGGGAGTGTGCTTCGGGTAGTGGCCAGTGCTGGTTGCTAAGTGCATTACCACGAGATGCTTTGCTGCTATCTGAAGGGCGCAGCGGCACCTGCTCTGAAAGTGTCAGTGCCAATGCCCACAGCGCCTCCGGGTCGCCGTCCTTTAATTCAAGTTCTACCTCGCGGATGGGTGTGCGGTAGCCACCGCTGACAATTTCGCCCTCATCCAGCACCAGCTCGATATGACAGCGCTGGTTGGTTGAACCTGGGTTTACTAAGCCATCGGTTAGCTGCCAGCTGCGCCGCGTGAAATCGGTGCTGAGTTGGGGGGCGAGGGCATTGAGCACGCTGCTAAGCTGGCCTTGAAAGGGGGGCAGTTCGGCAAGGGCTACCAGATCCAGTTCGTGGCCAGGAACTTGCCACTCCCACTCCTGTCGTTGAGATAATCCGCCGCCGCCCTGGCCTGCGGTTTTCACCGTTTGCAGCACTTTGCCATCTATTTTGCGTAGGCGTAGTGCAATATGCGCCTTCGCTAAATCGCCTTCCGGGGTGTCAAAATAGGTATTGGTCAACGTGTGCTGGTGCGAGGGTTTTGACACTAGAAACGGATGGTTACACAGCGTGGCCGGTCCTTCTGGTGCAAGGGCAAGTTTCAGTTCTACTTCTATGGGAATGGGGTTTTTCATGACGCTCGCCACCTCGTTATCGTGACATTTAAATGAATATTTGATTACATTTATGAACTTTTCATGACGGCGGCGGGCGCACTCTTTATACTGGCGCCGCCATTTCCAGGCTTCCCGAAAACAGGCTAAAAGGCATTATGGTTACCTCCAATCCTTTTTCTTCGATGTTTGGCCGCTCGCCATTCCAGCCGTTATTGGCCCATATCGTCAAGGCAAATGAATGTGCCGATCAGCTGTTGCCGTTTTTTGAAGCAACGCTGGCTGATGACTGGGACAAAGCGGCTGAACTGCGCGAAAACGTCACCCGCTTAGAGCATGACGCCGATACGCTGAAAACAGAGCTGCGGTTGAACCTGCCCAACACCATGTTTCTTCCGGTGTCGCGCTCCGATCTGCTCGACCTGATCAGCGTGCAGGACAAGATCGCCAACAAGGTGCGTGACATTACCGGCATTATGTTGGGGCGTAAAATGCGCGTGCCGGATGAATTGGCCGATGCAATGCGCGATTACATCCGTACCAGTGTTGCTTGTGTTGCCCAAGCCCGCCAGGCATTGGAAGAACTTAAGGACCTGCTTGAGTCCGGCTTTGGAAAAAACGTCTCTGACGTCATGCAGAACATGATTCGTGAACTGCACACTCTTGAGCACCAAGCCGACGATCAACAAGTGACGATCCGTCGCCAACTGTTCTCGCTTGAGAGCCAGCTACCGCCAGTGGACGTGATCTTCCTTTACAAAATCATTGAATGGGTTGGCGAATTATCCGATCGCGCTGAGCGAGTGGGTAGCCGCCTGCAGATCCTGACTGCCCGCTAAGGGGACCTTTCATGCAGATTATTGCCCAGCACGGTGACATCTTCATTATCCTGGCCTGTTTGTTTGGCTTCTTCATGGCCTGGGGCGTGGGTGCGAATGACGTCGCTAATGCGATGGGAACCTCGGTGGGGTCGAAAGCGATCACCATCAAACAAGCCATTCTTATCGCTGTCGTCTTCGAGTTTTTAGGCGCGTGGTTGGCGGGTGGTGAGGTTACCAACACGATCCGCAAAGGGATTATCGATCCTGAGTTGTTGCAGGATGATCCGCAACTGCTGGTATACGGCATGCTGGCAGCCTTACTGGCCGCTGGCACCTGGCTGCTAGTGGCGTCTATGAAAGGCTGGCCAGTTTCCACGACCCACTCGATTGTCGGCGCGATTGTGGGCTTTGCGGTCGCAGGGTTAGGCCCAGCCATGGTGGATTGGGGCGCCGTGGGTACGATTGCTGCTAGCTGGGTGGTATCACCCTTGTTGGCAGGCACCATTGGCTTTGTGCTGTTTAAATCGGTTCACCACCTGATTTTTGAAGATGCCAACCCGTTCACGGCCGCTAAACGCTACGTGCCGGGCTATGTGTTTCTGGTAGGTTTTATCGTTTCAATGGTCACGCTGACCAAAGGGTTGTCCCATGTGGGGCTGGACTTATCCTTTAATCAGAGCCTGCTGTTGTCAATTTTGCTGGGCCTGGTGATTATGGGCATCGGCTTGATTATGCAGCGGCGTATCAAGTTCGAGCACAACGCAAATGATCACTTCGGCTATGCCAACGTAGAGCGCGTGTTTGGCGTGTTGATGATCTTCACCGCCTGCGCCATGGCCTTTGCCCATGGTTCAAACGATGTGGCGAATGCGGTTGGCCCGTTGGCAGCAGTGATCAGCGTAGTCCAAACCGGCGGTGAAATTGGTGGTTCTGCGCTGGTGCCTTGGTGGGTGCTGGTACTTGGCGGCGGTGGTATTGTCGTGGGTCTGGTCACCTACGGTCATAAAGTCATCGCGACCGTGGGTACCGGAATTACCGAGCTTACCCCCAGCCGTGGCTTTGCTGCCACGCTGGCGGCAGCCACCACGGTAGTACTGGCTTCTGGCACGGGCCTGCCAATTTCCACTACCCACACGCTGGTAGGGGCGATTCTTGGGGTGGGTCTGGCACGCGGTATGGCGGCGTTGAACCTAAGGGTTATCGGCACGATTGCCATGTCGTGGCTAATCACACTACCCGCCGGTGCTGGCCTTGCGATTCTGTTCTTCTTTATGTTCAAAGGCATGTTCGGCTAAATATAGGCTCGAACGTCTCTAAGCAGTACCTGAGCGGGAACGTCACAGCGGCATCTTCATGTTTATCTGCATTAGATTCAGCAGATTTGCATTAGAAGGTGCCGCTGTTTTTTGTGCTCTGGTAAAGTACCCCATCGGACGTGGACAACGTCGCATGTTTCTTTCACCTGCTGCCGGAGAGCGGCCCTTGGATACGCGCTTCCCCTTTGTTGATTGGTTTCGTAACGCCTCCCCCTACATTAATGCGCACCGGGGGCGAACCTTTGTCATCTTAATTGAGGGCGAAGCGATGGCGTCTGGCCGAGGGGAGCAACTGATTCAAGATTTAGCCCTGTTGCACACCCTGGGCGTGCGCTTGGTCGTGGTGTTTGGCATTCGCCCCCAGGTGCATGAAGCGCTCACCGCGGCGGGTGTCGAACCCACCCGAGTCGACGGCCGCTGGGTGGCGGATCGCGCGGTGATGGCCCACGTGGAGCAGGTCGCCGCCCATCAACGGCTATGGCTGGAAGCGCGGCTGTCGCTGGGCCTGCCCAGCACGCCGCTGCACGGTGTAGAGCTGAGCGTCATCTCTGGCAACCTGGTGACCGCCAAACCGCTTGGCGTGCGTGAAGGCGTCGATTTTGACCACAGCGGCGAAGTACGCCGCGTGCGGGCCAGCGCGATTCAAGGATTGTTGGAAAAAGGCTCGCTGGTGTTGCTGCCGCCGCTGGGCTTCTCCAGTACCGGCGAAGTGTTCGATCTGGACGCCTCTGAAGTCGCTCAGCACGCCGCCGTGGCGTTAAAAGCCGACAAGCTTATTCTGCTCGGTGAGTCCGAAGGGCTGGAAGACGAGCATGGCGCACTGCTGCGTCAGCTCTCCCCGGCGGAAGCCGAGCCGCGGTTAACCAACGCCGTTCCAGGTGGTGAGTTAGCTCGCCATTTACAGGCTGCCTGCACCGCCGCGCGGGAAGGCGTGGCGCGCACGCACCTGCTCTCTTGGCACAACCATGACGCCTTACTGGGTGAGCTGTTCACCCGTGACGGCGTGGGTACCATGATTACCCAGCACCGCTACGAGCAACTGCGCCCGGCGACGTTGAACGATGTGGCGGGCCTGCTAGAACTGCTGGAGCCGCTAGAGCGGCGGGGCATGTTGGTCGCCCGTTCCCGCGAGCGCCTGGAGCACGAGATCGATGATTACATGGTGATCGAGCGCGACGGCATGGTGATCGGCTGCGCCGCGCTGCACGTCTTCCCCGATACCAGTATTGCCGAACTCGCCTGCGTGGCTGTGCACGACAGCTACCGTGGCGGCGAGCGCGGCGAGCGCCTGGTGGAAGCCATGGAGCGCCGTGCCCGCCAGCGTGGGTTGGACGAGATGTTCGTGCTCACTACCCACACCGCTCACTGGTTTGTGGAGCGCGGCTTCCGCGCCGCCAGCCTGGAAGATCTGCCTCCACTAAAACGCGAAACCTATAACCACGCCCGTAAATCGAAGGTGTTGGTCAAGCAGTTAGCGTAATGCGCTTATTCACAGCGCTGGATTAGCTTGTTGAGCTGGGCATCAGCGAAAACAGCGCCGGCTGTTGCCGCGCTTCTTGTTCAACAGCGTCATCGATCGGTGTGTCGTAGGTGTTGAGCAGATAGCCCAGCACCGAATAGAAACCCACCATGGCGATCAGGTCGATCACTGCCTTGCGCCCGATCGCCTCGGCAAGTTCTGCTTCCTGCGCCTTGGCCAGCATGCGCTCATCGAATAACGCATCCACAGCGTTAACGATAAGGCCGTCGATGCCTTCGGGTGTACCGCGAATAGCCGTAATGCGGTGTTCGGAGAACCCCAGGGCGAGCGCCCGGCTCACATGATGGGCCCACTCGTAGGCGGAGCCCATACGCAGAGCCGCGCGTAATATCACCACTTCGGTCAGCGCTGGGCCTAACGCATTCTCCTTAACGACGTGTTGGCGCAAGGGCGCCCAGGCGCTAAGCAAAGCCGGGTGATGGGCCATGGTGCGATACACATTGAGCGCGCCAGCAAAGCCCTCGCGTAAGTCAGCGATCTCCTCAGGCCAGTTGGCGTCAGAAATGGGCGGGCAGGGGGACGGTGGCATGGGTCAACTCCAGTTAGATCGTTATTCAGATAGTTGTCGTGTTATTACTCTGCAATGGCGGCGTCGATGGCCCCGACGATACGCTCAATGATCAGATCTACTTCGTCAGGCGCAATGATATAAGGCGGTGCCAGCAGGATATGGTCGCCGTGAATGCCATCAATGGTGCCGCCCATCGGGTAGCTGATCAGGCCACGCGCCATCGCCTGCCGCTTGATCTTAGCGTGAAGCTTGCGAGCCGGGTCAAAAGGCGTTTTGCTTTCCCTATCCGCGACAACCTCGATACCGCGAAACAAGCCCCTGCCGCGAATATCACCCATATGGGGCGATGCATCGAGCGCCGCTTCAAGGCCGCTCTGCAATCTCATGCCCATTTTATTAACATTCGCCAGCGTCTCCGGCCGGGCAATGATCTCCACCACCTTGTTAGCGGCTGCGGCAGCCACAGGGTGGCCAAGATAGGTATGGCCATGCTGAAAAAGCCCAGACCCATTGGCGAAACTGGCGTAGAGGTTGGCCGATAGCATCACCGCGCCGATCGGCTGGTAGCCGCCACCCAAACCCTTGGCGATCGTGATGATATCCGGGACGACTCCATCTTGCTCACAGGCGAAGACGGTGCCGGTTCTTCCCATGCCGCACATCACTTCGTCGAGAATCAGCAGTACGCCGTATTTATCGCAAATGGCACGCACGCGCTTGAAGTAATCCGCCTCGGAGGCGACCGCCCCTAAGGTGGCGCCGACCACGGGCTCGGCAACGAAGGCCATGACCTCTTCAGGGCCAAGTTCGAGAATTTTCGCCTCAAGCTCTTCGGCAAGCCGCGCCGCGTAGGCCTCGGGCGATTCATCGCTGCCCTTATCGCGATACGCATAACAAGGCGATACATGGTGGGTTTCTGGCAGGATGGGCTGAAACTGCTTGCGCCGCATGGCGTTGCCACCGGTGGCCAATGCGCCGATGGTATTGCCGTGGTAGCTCTGGCGTCTAGCGATGATATGCCGCCGCTGAGGCTGATTGATCTCGACAAAGTACTGCCGGGCCATTTTCAGCGCCGCTTCAACGGCTTCTGACCCACCCGACACCAGGTAGACGTAATCCAACCCGTCTGGAGCCAAGTCCACCAACTTTTCGGCAAGCGCTTCAGCGGCATCGGTAGTGAAGAAGGATGTGTGGGCGTAACAGAGGCTATCGATCTGTGAGCGCATGGCCGCCAGCACTTCCGGGTGGGCGTGACCGACGCTGGTGACCGCAGCGCCTCCTGAGCCATCCAGATAGCGGCGCCCCGCCGTATCCGTGATATAGACCCCCTCTGCCGATGCAGCATGGGGCAACTGCGCGCCGATACTGCGGTGAAGAATACGCGTCATAGCTTCTTTATCCTCATGATCAAAACGGTGAGCAGCTCACATGACAATGAGATTGGCATACTCACAAAGATATTTGCAACAAATAAATCATTAAAATAATATATGAAACATATGGATCATTTGTTCGCAGAGCCAACCCTTATTTCTTCACAGAGCCAACGACTATGCCGCCGAGCGATTCGCTGAGAGAGCAGATGATTGCCCAGTACGATGCCATGTCTGCGCAGCTGCAGCAGGCCGCGCGCTACGTGCTAGAGCATCCGCAGGACGTGGCGTTGGTGTCTATGCGTGAGGTGGCGCGCCATGCCGATGTGCAACCCGCCACCATGACACGGCTTGCCAAATTCCTGGGGTTGCCAGGCTACGACGAACTGCGGGCGCAGCATGCGGCGGTATTACGCGAGGGGGGCGATGGCTTCGCGGCCAAGGTTCGAAAGCGGGTGGATGAAGGCAGTGAAAGGGGGGTAAGCGATACCGCCTCGCATATGCTTCAGGGGCTAAGTGCCCAGCTGGCTAAACTGTGTGAGCCCGATTCACTGCGGCGGCTGGAAGCAGTGGCCGATAGGCTAAAGTCAGCGAGAAAGGTATACGTGCTGGGTTTACGTTCCAGCCATGCCGTTGCCTGGCACTTCCATTACGTGATGACCCTGCTAGGCGAGCGTTCCGTGCACCTGGATGGGCCTGGAGGAACCGGCGGAGACGCGTTAATCCGCGCTACCTCTGAGGATGTCTTGCTCGTTATCTCTATCAAACCGTATGCAACCGGGGCGCTGGAACTTGCCCAGTTGGCAAAAGAGCAGGAGGTGGGCATTGTTTCCATTACCGATAGTGAAGTGTCGCCGCTGGTAGCGCTGTCAGAGCAGGCTGTTCTATGCCCCACGGAAAGCGATAGCTTTTTCCATACGCTAACCCCCGCGTTAGCTGTCTCCGAAGTGTTATGCAGCTTATTGGCGGAGTACGACCGGCCCAAAACGCTAGAAGCCTTACAGCAAGCAGATAAACATCTCTTACAACGCAATACCTATGCGACGGCTATCCCCCGGGGGCAGTGAAAAGCGAGGCCAGTCAGTCATATTGATCTGGGTAGATCATTACTTAAGCCGACCAGCGTTTTGTCTTTCATGCAACAGATCAAGCGCTTCGCTATGGGCGGCCATGGTGATTCCCTTTGCGCTGTATAATCACTTCCAATCCCATTAGATCCAAAACATCGAGTACTTTTTGTAGCTGCAGGGTTGGCTTGCCGCGCTCAAGGTCGACGATAAAGCGGTTGCCTGTGCCCGCAAGCCCGGCAATATCACTTTGCAACAATGATTGATCACGCCGGGTTTGTTGAACTAGCTTGCCCAGTTCTTCACTGCTGCGAATACGTTTTGCACTCTCTATCTGGGAGGTCATAGCGACTGTCCGATAAAATTACCGTACGGTAATGATAGACCATATTAGTGATCAAAACGCTATGATTATTCCCGATCGGTAACTTTCAGTGATTAGAGAGGCTTTCTGGAAGGAAATATTACCGAACGGGAATATTTCGGTGGTCAGTGATTTTATGTGAAACGCATTAACGGGGCAGCCCAAGGCCGCCCCGTTAAAGTTTGCGCTATATCTGAATAACAAACGCTTAGGTGTTTAAAATCACGCCACCATTCAAGTGCATGGTCTGGCCGCTCATGTAGGAAGACTCTTCGCTGGCCAGATAGACATACGCAGGCCCCATTTCGCTGGGCTGGCCTGCGCGATTCATCGGTACCTGACCGCCGAATGAGGCTACTTTTTCATCCTCAAAGCTGGCTGGAATCAGCGGGGTCCACACAGGCCCTGGCGCCACGGCGTTTACGCGAATGCCGCGATCCATCAGCGACATCGCCAGCGAGCGCACTAACCCCTGAATAGCGCCTTTGGTGGCGGTGTAATCGATCAGCGTAGCGTTGCCCTTAAAGGCGTTGATAGAAGACGTGCAGATGATCGTATCGCCCTTATCGAGGTGCGGCAGGGCAGATTTGGTGAGATAGAAATGGCTGAAAATGTTGGTCTGGAACGTACGCAGCAGCTGATCATCGGGGATCTCGGTAATATCGTCCCAATCATACTGCTCAGCGGCATTATTGATCACAATATTAATCTTGCCGAAGTGATCGAGCGTGCGCTTAACAATATCGCGGCAAAAGTCTGGTTCAGCCACATCGCCTTTTAACACCAAGCAACGGCGGCCTTCCGCTTCGACTAACCGTTTGGTCTCTTCGGCATCTTTATCTTCGTCTAAATAGGCAATCGTGCAGTCCGCGCCCTCGCGGGCATAGTGCACGGCCACGGCACGACCAATGCCGCTGTCGCCGCCGGTAATAATCGCGACTTTGTCTAGCAGCTTGTCAGTGCCGCGGTAGCTTTCGCGAATGTACTCAGGCTCCGGGCGCATCGCGTACTCATCACCCGGTTGCTTATCTTGATGCTGGGGAGGTTGCTTTTGATCACTCATGTGCGGTCACTCCATTGTTGGCACGGATGTGTGTCGTTCAAACTGATGATGACTACCTATGACGGATGATTAACAGCGATGGTTAATATCTAAGGTAAACAGTGAATATTCACTCCTCGAATATTCGCCAACCTTCAACGTAGACCAAAGGCGTAGAAACAAGCAAGCCGCCGTTAATTAATGGACTTTTATAGATTTCAGGGATTTAGCTGAGTTTCAATAACAAGCGTTAAGGTAAAAAGCTACTCTATTAAATAAATAACTTATGTTAAGTAAATGGTTGGGGTTTTAAATGGCGGCGCGCATAAATTGACAATAATAGAAAGAGCACTATGTTTTAGGGGTACTAGGCTTTAGAAGTGCTGGGTTAAAGAAATGCCATTTTTTAAAAGTACTAACTTTTATAAGCACTTTGCCAAGCACTGTATTTTGAAGGTAATCAATCTATTAAGGAGGATAAGCTCACTAGGAATAAGGGCTTATTTTCTCTAAGCGCATAATTTCATTAACGATTAGGTATTAGCATCGTAGCGTTAATGACATGCACTTAATAGATTCGCAGTGACGCTGATTGTGTTTCACCACGGATGCTGAAAAGTGAGACGACAAGGAGGAAGTGACAAATGACCGATCAAGGAAAGCAGCCCAACACAGGCGCGCCCAACCAGTCCAACCGCTCAACGGAGTCGCTCAAACAGCAAGGACGCGACACGGCCCACGAGGTCAGTGATGCTGCCCATCACCAAGCTGAAAGCTACTTCAATCAACAGCGTGATAGCGCGGCAGAGCAGTCCCACAAGTTCACCAACGTTTTGCAAAAAATGGCTGATGAGTTCGATAACCAGCAGCAGCCCTATTTCTCGAAACAAGCGAGAAAGTTTGCTGATACCACCGAACGGTTTTCCAGCTCATTGCGCGATAAAGATTTACGTACTGTATGTAATGAAGCGCAAAGCTTTAGCCGTCGTGAGCCCGCGCTGTTTGTAGGCGGCCTGATTGCCGCTGGCTTTTTAGCTTCCCGCTTTCTGCGTAGTTCTGGCCAGCACTCGCATAGTGACGATTCGCACTCACGTTATTCAAATACCACTGACGAGCGCGCAACGGGTCTTCCGATGCAGGAAAACGTACCTGCCGGACAGGCGTCACCAGTTAGCCAATCATCAAGTCTTTCAGGCAGCTCCGTTGCCGGTAATGGAGCAGTAGGTTCATCGGGTCGTGAAAATGGAATGCCCTAACGTAAGGGCCAGGGAGGCATAGAATGGATTCGGATAACAAACCCACGTCGCAAAGCTCATCGGTCGGTACGCTAGTGTCGACGGTGATGCAGGAAATTAGCTCGCTGGTGCGCAACGAAGCCGCGCTCGCCAAGACCGAGATGACCGAGAAGACCCATCAAGCGATGGGCGCCATCGCTTCGATTGCGATGGCTGGTGCGGTACTGATGGGCGGCTTTTTAACCCTGTTGGCAGCGTTAGTCTTTCTGCTTAATGAGGTGCTTCCGCCCGAGACCACACCGTGGCTCTCTGCGTTGATTGTCGGCGTCGTTGTGTCGGTTATCGGTGTGATGATGCTTAAAGCGGGCCAGAAGAAACTGCAGGCGCGTAATTTGATGCCCAGCCGTACGATACATAGTTTGCAAAGCGACAAAACAACGGCGAAACAGCATCAGCACAACGTCAAGGAGGAGTTGAAATGACGGATCATGACCATCAGCGCAGTCCCGAAGAGATTGAAAAGGATATCAATCAATCGCGCGAGCGCCTTGATTCTACCCTGCATGAAATCGAAGAGCGCTTCTCTCCTCAGCAGCTGTTGAATACCTCCTATGAGTATATTCGCCATGGAGGCGCTAACGAATTCGTGTCTAATTTAGGCACCACCATTAAGCAGAACCCGCTGCCGTTTCTGGTCACCACTGCCGGTCTGGGCTGGTTAATGCTGGCTCAACGTCACCCAAATGAGCCACGCCACAAGCAGCAGTACGCATCTGATATTGACCAGCGCTTTTACACCGGCGGGCAGTCTTCATCGGGTACTAGCGGCTCTCATGGCGCGCCAGGTATACCCGTTCACGAAGGCACGCATCCCAACGCTGGAACGCCCACCTACAGCGGTGGTTCAGAAAGCCATAGCGATGGTAAAGGCCGTATGAGCCGGGCGAAAGAAGGCGCCAGCAGCATGAAAGACGGTGCCAAAGGCAAAGCCCAACACCTCGGCGAAAAAGCCAAGCACACCGCACAGCAATGGGGCAGTAAGGCACACCAAATGGGGGATAATATGCGTAATTCTTCATCCCATCTTCAGCATAGTGCTCACGATCGCATGCACGATATGGAGCATCGTGCTCACCAGTCCAAGAGCCAAGCCTCCGATTTCATCCAGGATCATCCGCTAGTGGTCGGCGCCCTCGGATTTGCGCTGGGTGCCGCCTTAGGCGGTATTTTCCCCGCCACCAAGAAAGAGGATGAGTACATGGGTGAGTATCGCGACCGCGTTATGCATAAGGCTGCCGAAACCGGGCAAGCGCAAGCGGATAAGGCTCAGCATACGATCCATGAAAAAGCCGAATCTGCTAAGGGTGATTCCCATCGTGCTAACGATGCGAACGTAAACGCCCCGCAGCATCAGGAGGCGGGAATTGCAGGCTCACCCACCCCAACGCCCACAACGGAGCGCTCTGCACCTGAGAGCCATGACCAAAAGCATGAGCACCAGAAACATGACCATCAGAAACATAGCCAGGGCTTGGCGGGGTCGAGCACACCCTCCGGCAACACCCAAGGGTCGGGGACTAACCACACGCCCTAACATTGCTGATGTTGCTGATAAAAAATGAGTGAAACCAGTGGCCGCTTAATGCGGCCACTGCTCTTTAGCAGGGACTGTTTTGCAAGAACGGTTTAGCAAGACCGGTTTGGCTACAAGAGTCGGCATAAAAAGCCAGCACAAAAGCCGCTAACATCGCTAATCGATAGCGGCAAACCATAAGTGTTATTGGGATTCCCAATACGGTCCGTTTAATACGCTATTAATTATCCAACTGTCTGTTTTTAAATGGTTATATTTAAAATGGTGATTGGTTGGACGCCGCGCTGCTGCATTGCAAGTTAGTCAGTAACAGCTACAGTAAAAGCAGCTTGGATAGGAGGTAAGATTGATAGCCTTCATTCTTGCGTTTATCACGCTATTCAAGGAGCCCGGTTGGCTGAGATAGCCAGGGCAATAAAGAAACACAGACCTTCACCATAAGGAAAAAGCGATGACTCAAGCCTCCGAGCACGACAAAAAAGCGCCTAAAGACCGCGACGATCATCACGATGATGCCAACCCAATGCCGGATACGCATCACGTCAATAAGGGCTCCGATGACAAAAAGTCGGATGATAAGAAATAAGCTCTCTAACCATGGCTTAGCATTGCGAATACAGTGCTGAACCAGCGCAGGCGCTACTTCTTGTAGCGCCTTTTAATTTCCACGCTCAACCTCCCTTCTCCCAAGCGCAGCTTTAGCGTTTGCCCCGGCTGTGTATCTTCCGCGCGTCGAATCACCTGGCCCTGCTCATCCTGGGCAATCGCGTAGCCACGCCCCAATACCGCCAGCGGGCTGACCGCATTGAGCTCCCGTGCAGCACTGGTTAAGCGTGCCTGACGGTTTTCGAGCTGGCGCTGCATGGCGGTGCCCAAGCGGCGCTGAAGCTGACTTACCCGCTCGCTTTCTGCACGATGCAGCCGCGTCATATCCTGGCTGGCCAAGCGCCTGCTTAGCTGTGTGAGCTGGGCTTTCTGCAGGCTGAGCGTTTGCTGCATGGCACGATTCAAGCGCTGATCAAGGGCGGTTAAGTGCTGGCGCTGGCGATTGAGCTGCTCGCCAGGGTGGCGCAGCTTGGCGCGCAGGGTATCTAGGCGCTGGCTGTCGCGCTCCAGTCGCGCCTGCATGGCCCGCTGCAGGCGGTTGTGTTGATGCTCTAGCTGGCGCTTGAGGGTGTTCTGATCCGGCACTAAGCGTTCGGCCGCGGCAGAGGGCGTGGGCGCACGCATATCGGCGGCGAAATCCGCCAGCGTAATATCCACCTCATGGCCTACCGCCGACATCACCGGCAGCCGGGAGTGAAAAATCGCCCGTGCTAGGTGCTCGTTATTAAACGCCCATAAATCTTCCAGGCTACCGCCGCCGCGGGTGATCAAGATTACATCCCGCTCGGGGTCTAATCGCGCCTGACGGTTAAGCAACGCCAGCGCAGAGATCATCGCCGGTGCCGCTTCTGCGCCCTGCACCGGCACTGGAATCAACGTTACGTCCGCCAGCGGCCAGCGTGCTTCCAGCACCGCCAGCACATCGCGAATCGCCGCGCCAGTGGCGGAGCTCAAAATCAGCAGCTTGCGGGGCGGGAAGGGCAGCGGGCGGGCGTTGGCAAACACTCCTTCGCCTTCCAGCTGCGCTTTCAAGCGCTCAAACGCCGCCAGCAGTTCCCCCAGCCCCGCAGCCTGCACGGCCTCGGCAATCAGTTGGTAGTCACCGCGGGGCTCGAACAGCGACACACGCCCACGCAGCTTGACCTGATCGCCATCGCGCATCGGCGCCGAGACAAACCGCGCCCGCTGGCGAAACAGCGCGCAGCGGATCTGCGCCCGGTCATCCTTCAGCGTGAAATAGACATGCCCAGAGGCCGGGCGGGAAACGTTAGAGAGCTCGCCCTCTACCCACACTTCGCCCACATCGCGCTCAAGGGTTTGCTTGGCGCGCTGGTTGAGTTGGCTGACGGAGAGTGCCTGGGGAGTCGGGGAGGCCATAGAGTTACGCCCGCTCTAATAAATAACGTTTTAACGCCGCAGGATCGGGCACGCCCTGAATCACTTCGCCATCGATCACCAGCGTTGGTACCGACTGAATACGTGCTTCATCCACCGCGTGGCGCTGCGCCGCTTGGTGCTGCTCGCGGTAACGGCCTTCGGCCAGGGCATTCAGCACCGCTTGGCGCTCCAGGCCTACCGACTCGCCAATATCGGCCAATACCTCAGGGTCGCCAATGTCTCGCTCCTGCTGGAAAAACGCTTTTAAGGCCGCCATGGAGTAGGGGTGACCCAATCCCTGCTCTTCGGCCATGGCAAACACTTCAAAGGCTTTATCCGTACGTGGCTGCGGGGAAATGTTGGGCAGCGTAATGGGCACGCCGAGTTTTTCCGCCATGGGGTAAAGCGAATCGCGCCATACTTGGGGCAGGTAAGGGTCTTCCACCTTCAGCGTAGGCACTGGGGCAGGGCGCAGCTCGAAAGGCCGCCAGCGGATTTCTACATCCATACCGTCGGTTGCTTGAACAATCGCCTCTTCCGCCAGCAGGCAGAAGGGGCAAACATAGTCAGTATATACAATGATTTCCTGAGGCAACAGAACGCCCTCCGCGTCGTAAAATGTCCAGTTCAGCAGCCTAACATTAAACGTCATTAGCAATTGGTATAAGCACAACAGCCTGACTGCATTGCTGGAGCACCCCTCAAAACGCTATAATAGGCGATTAACCTTTCACGCCCCACTTCCTCTCAATCAGGGTGTTGCCGCTATGCTACGTATGGCCCAAGAAGCACTTACGTTCGATGACGTTCTTCTCGTTCCCGGCTTCTCCGATGTCCTCCCCAAGGATGTCAGCCTCAAAACCCGCCTGACCCGCAATCTCTCGCTCAACATTCCGCTACTTTCTGCTGCGATGGACACCGTTACCGAAGCGCGTCTAGCGATTGCGATGGCTCAGGAAGGCGGCATTGGCATCATCCATAAAAGCATGACCATGACCCAGCAAGCCGCTGAAGTGCGCAAGGTCAAAAAGCACGAAAGCGTGATCGTGAAAGACCCGGTCACCGTGAGCCCCAAGGCCAAACTCGAAGACCTGCTCGCCATGGCGCGGGAGTACGGCTTCTCCGGCTTCCCCGTGGTAGAAGGCGAAACTCTGGTAGGCATCGTGACCGAGCGCGACATGCGCTTCCAGCCTAACCACGGCGACAGTGTA
Source organism: Vreelandella indica (assembly GCF_037070225.1). Taxonomy (NCBI): domain Bacteria; kingdom Pseudomonadati; phylum Pseudomonadota; class Gammaproteobacteria; order Oceanospirillales; family Halomonadaceae; genus Vreelandella; species Vreelandella indica. The sequence goes on along the minus strand of NZ_JBANSO010000005.1, from coordinate 28,956 downwards.
GAAGCGATCATGACGCCGCGCGACCGGCTGATTACCGTCAAAGAAGGTACCGATCTCGAAACCAGCAAAGCCAAGATGCGAGAACACCGCATCGAGAAAATGCTGATCGTCGATGATGAGTTCCACCTGCGCGGCCTGGTCACCTTCCAGGATATCGAAAAAGCCCGCACCTACCCAATGGCCGCAAAAGATAGCGACGGCCGTTTGTTAGTCGGCGCGGCGGTCGGCACCGGCCCGGAAACGCCGGATCGCGTCGCGGCGCTGGCTGAAGCAGGCGTGGACGTGATCATTGTCGATACCGCCCACGGCCACTCTCAAGGCGTGATTGATCGCGTACGCTGGATCAAACAGAACTTCCCGGCCATTCAGGTGATTGGCGGCAACATCGCCACCGGCGCCGCTGCCAAAGCACTGGCCGAAGCGGGTGCGGATGCCGTTAAGGTCGGCATCGGCCCCGGCTCGATCTGCACCACGCGTATCGTCGCCGGTGTTGGCGTACCGCAAATCACCGCGGTTTCCAACGTGGCCGAAGCGCTCAAAGAGTTCGATATTCCGCTGATTGCCGATGGCGGCGTGCGCTACTCCGGTGATTTGGCCAAAGCGATTGCCGCGGGCGCCAGTGCCGTGATGGTCGGTGGCCTGCTGGCCGGTACCGAAGAAGCGCCGGGTGAAGTCGAGCTTTACCAGGGCCGCACCTACAAAGCCTACCGTGGCATGGGCTCCATGGGTGCCATGTCCCAGAACCAGGGCAGCGCCGACCGCTACTTCCAGGATAAGAGCGAAGGTGCCGAGAAGCTGGTGCCGGAAGGCATCGAAGGCCGCGTCCCCTATAAAGGCATGATGAGCGCCATCGTTCACCAGCTGATGGGCGGCTTGCGCGCTTCCATGGGCTACACCGGTTGCCGCGATATTCAGGAAATGCGCACCAAGCCGGAATTCGTACAGATTACCGGCGCTGGCTTTAACGAATCCCACGTCCACAACGTGCAGATCACCAAAGAAGCTCCCAACTACCGGGTGAGCTAACCAGCAAGATGAGTTATATGGCGCGGCGGGCATTGCCCCGCCGCTTGCTTTTTGGCCTTACCAGCGGCACCCACACCGCTTAACCGAGACCCCGCCATGAGTGACATTCACGCCCATAAGATTTTGATTCTCGACTTCGGCTCGCAGTACACCCAACTGATCGCCCGCCGCGTTCGCGAGATCGGCGTATATTCCGAAGTCCGCGCGTTTGATATCACCGAAGAAGAGATCCGCGAGTACAACCCCAACGGTATTATCATGGCCGGTGGCCCGGAATCCGTGACGGAACTGGACTCCCCGCGTGCGCCGCAGTGCGTGTTTGAAATGGGCCTGCCGGTGTTTGGTATCTGCTACGGCATGCAGACCATGGCCGAGCAGCTAGGTGGTAAGGTAGAAGGCTCCAACCAGCGTGAATTCGGCTACGCGCAGATTCAGATCGACGAAAACAACGCGCTGTTCAAAGACATCAAAGACCACGTAGACGCGAAAAGCGGCAAAGCCCTGCTGGACGTATGGATGAGCCACGGCGACAAAGTCGCTCAAGCCCCCGACGCGTTCACCGTGACCGCCTCCACGCCGAGCTGCCCGATTGCCGCCATGGCGTGGGAAGAGAAGCAGTTTTACGGCGTTCAGTTCCACCCGGAAGTGACCCACACCCTGCAGGGCCAGCGCATTCTCGAGCACTTCGTGCTGGATATCTGTAAAGCCGAAAAACTGTGGACGCCCGCACAAATCATCGAAGACCAGGTACAGCGCGTGCGCGAGCAAGTGGGCGACCGCCATGTTCTGCTTGGCCTCTCCGGCGGTGTAGATTCTTCTGTAGTGGCCGCGCTGCTGCACAAAGCCATTGGCACCCAGCTGACCTGCGTGTTCGTTGACAACGGCCTGCTGCGTAAAGCGGAAGGCGACCAGGTCATGGAAACCTTCGCCAAGCATATGGGCGTGAAGGTGATCCGCGTAGACGCCGAAGACCTGTTCCTCGGCAAGCTGAAAGGCGAGAAAGACCCGGAAGCCAAGCGCAAAATCATCGGCAACACCTTTATCGACGTGTTCGATGAAGAGGCCAGCAAAATCGACGGCGTCGAGTTCCTGGCCCAGGGCACCATCTACCCGGACGTGATCGAATCCGCCGCCTCTAAAACCGGCAAAGCGCACGTGATCAAATCCCACCACAACGTAGGTGGCCTGCCGGAAACCATGAAGCTCAAGCTGGTCGAGCCGCTGCGCGAACTGTTTAAAGACGAAGTGCGCAAACTCGGCCTGGAACTCGGCCTGCCCTACGATATGGTCTACCGCCACCCGTTCCCCGGCCCCGGCCTGGGTGTGCGTATTCTCGGTGAAGTGAAGAAAGAGTACGCCGACATCCTCCGCGATGCCGACGCTATCTTCATAGAAGAGCTGCGCGCCTCTGGCTGGTACGAAAAAACCAGCCAAGCGTTCGCCGTGTTCCTGCCGGTGAAATCCGTAGGTGTAGTAGGCGACGGCCGCCGCTACGAATGGGTCATCGCGCTACGCGCGGTCGAAACCATCGACTTCATGACCGCCCGCTGGGCGCACCTGCCCTACGAGCTGCTGGAGAAGGTTTCCAACCGGATTATCAATGAGTTGGAAGGGGTTTCGCGGGTGACTTATGATGTGAGCAGCAAGCCGCCTGCTACTATTGAGTGGGAGTGATTGTAAATAGCCGATTGTCAGAATGTTAAAATTCGGTAAGAGATTTTTTGTTTAAGTTAATTAAGCGCTCTTTACAAAAAACGTAAAGAGCGCTCTTGTTTATAATTTTCTATTTAATCCAGGGTGCTAAAGTAAATGGTTGTTTATTGAAAATTTCAATTTTTAAAAATTATATGGTTTTAATGCCTTTGCCGTAATTGTTTTTCTGAGAGAGATAGCATGCAAAATAATCTAAATGGCATTTTTGAAAGAGATTCAGAAGATATCAAAGTGTTATCTTTATTTTCTGGCTGCGGAGGTATGGATTTTGGAATCAAAGCAGCTGGTGGGAATATAGTTTTTTCAAATGATATTTTGAAAGACGCTTGTGGGACATTAGAGAAATATTTTAAAAATACAGAAGTTGTTTGTGAAGATATTTCCAAAATAAAAAAATTTCCAAAAGCCGATATAGTTGTTGGTGGTTACCCGTGTCAATCTTTTTCGATGGCTGGAAATCGAGATCCTAAAAAAGATGAACGTACAAATCTTTATAAGCACTTTTTACGAGTAGTTAACTTAATTAGTCCGAAGTATTTTGTGGCGGAAAATGTTTCAGGAATGAAACAGTTAGGAGCTGGAAGCTTTTTAGATGAGCAAGAAAAAGCGTACAGAGAAGCTGGTTATGTGGTGAGTCATCATCTGCTAAATGCAAGGTCATATGGAGTTCCGCAATCTAGAAAAAGATTGTTTATCGTCGGGGTTAGAAAAGACCTCGGGCAAGTTTTCGCTTTTCCAAAAGAAACTCATGGTAAACCGACAAAGAAAAATCCAGCTTTAAAACCATTTACATCTCATGGCGATGCCATAAAGGATCTTCCATTATGGCCAGAAGGAGAATTTTATGAAAGGCCTCATGATCCTAGTGGACATTTTTCTTGGTACTTCATGTCAAGAAATAGAAAAGCCAAATGGGATGGCCCAGCCTACACAGTTGTCGCCAATTGGCGTCATGTAACATTACATCCTGCGAGTCCAGTTATGAAATTAACTTGGTCAAATTTATCAGATGGCTGGAAGCAAAGGTGGGATTTTACTGACCAATATGAGCATTTAGAGAACGATCCCTCAAGGCCAATATTAAAAGTTCCTCGTCGCTTGTCTTGGAGAGAATGTGCACGTATTCAGACGTTTCATAAAGACTTTGAGCCGATAGGAGATACGGAGTCTAAATTTACTCAAATAGGTAATGCTGTTCCTCCTTTATTATCAGAAATTATATTTAAGCATCTATTTAGTGGAGCTGGATTAAGCATTATTTAGTTTTATATTAGAGACATCTATAATTTTAATATTTTGAGGTTGCTGAAATGGTAAGTAGTGTATCCACCTTAGTTCGTGAAGTTTTGTTTGCATCAGAGTCTGCGCAAAATGAAGCGCAGCTAAGACATGAGCTTGAGAATTATCTTAAGAAGGCTTGTGAACAAAGTGGTATACCCTGGACTCCTTTTCAGTTGGAGCGCGCTCTTAAAAAAAGTGGAGAAACAACTAAGTTTGCAGATGTAGCTCATGGAGCTGTAATTGTTGAATATGAAGCACCTAAATCTTTTTCAGGAAAATTTAATGCAAAAGCTAAACATGCTTGTAAGCAAGCCGAGGAGTACTCTCAGCTAATTTCTGATGAAGAAGGCAGAAGTTTAGAAGAATATACATTAGTAATTTGGGATGGATGCCATATTTGCTTTGGTCGCTATGAGAGTGAAAGTCCCAGCTGGGAACGCCTAGTAGAGTTTGATAATAATGCTGCTGAAAGGTTACTTGATATGCTGCGCGAAAACGGCCGGCCTCTTGTGCACCCTCAGCTTCTCCAGGTATTAGCTGGCCCTGAATCTGAGTATGGTTTTAGCTTGATACCTGAATTGTATAAAAGTATAAATCATGCTAGTAAGTCGAAAAAGACGTCTAAAACTAATATGCTCTTTACTGAGTGGAAAAGGTTATTCAGTCAAGTAGTTGGCTTTCAGCCCGAAAACATGAAAAAGCTTCTTTCTCGCCAAGAAGTATCCCATGATCAAATTTATAAAGAAAACCCTGCTGCATATCTTTTTGCATTAAATACGTATATAGCCATCATTGCAAAGATAGTAGTTGCTAGCACTCTCCCAAAGCCAAGTCAAAGTGTCCTAGATTCATCAGTGCCAATATTGGATCGTCTTCGCATAATGGAAAGCGGAGAGCTATACGAACATTCTGGCATTTTAAATATGCTTAGCGGAGATTTTTTTGCTTGGTATCTTGATGATGAAAATTGGAAGTTTTACGAGAAAACTCTAAATAAGCTTGTTGTGAAGCTAGCTGGTGTTGATTATAGTATCGTTAAGAAAAACCCAAATACTACGCGTGATTTATTTAAAGGTATATATGAAAGGTTTATACCACGTGAAGTGCGCCATGCTTTAGGAGAGTTTTATACTCCGGACTGGCTAGCCGAGCATGGTATGAATCTGCTTGAATGGCAGCCAGATGATTCATTAACAGATCCTACATGTGGGTCAGGAACCTTTATACTTGAAGCTTTGAGGCGTAGGAGAATTAAGTATGGAGACCAGGTTGATATAGCTGTCCTTTTAAAAGGTCTTAACGGTATTGATCTTAACCCTTTAGCCGTACTTGTTTCAAAAGCTTCTCTTGCTGTGTTTCTTTCGCCATTTTTAAACTCTAACCAGCCAGTTAGATTGCCGGTTTACCTGGCTGATGCAATTAAGCCGGCCCGAATAAAAGAAGGGCTATTTCCTTGCTATAGTTATATTTTGCAAACTGAGTTAGGTCCTAAAGAGTTCTCTGTGCCAGAGAAATTGATATCTCACTCTGATTTCTTTAAGATTTTTAATAAAGTTAGGGTGTTGGTTGATGCAGACTTAAAAGCCGAAGAGATATTTAAAGCTGTCTCGTCAGAGTTTGAGAAAATTGGACTAGATGAGCTTGATGTTCAGACTTTTAAAGCTACTATTTGTAACCTGGTTTCTCTTCATGATCAAGGTTGGAATGGGATTTGGAGTGCTATTATAGCTGATCGATTCGTGGCTGGTGCAATTCCTCCTGCATCTCATGTGTGTGGGAATCCACCTTGGATTAAATGGAGTAATCTCCCCTCAGAATATACAAAGACAATCCAACAAGATTGTAAAGAACTGGGTGTTTTTAGTAACGATAGATGGGTTGGTGGAATTGAATCAGATATATCTACTGTTATTACTTATCAGGCAATTAATCATTATTTAGAGGATTCGGGCGTTCTTGGATTCTTTTTGCCTGGCTCCGTGTTTACTACGCCTTCTAGTGCTGGGTTTAGGAGGTTTTTAGTAGGTCCTGAAAAAATAGAATGCAAAATAAACCTCGTTGAAGATTATGATTCTATTCGCCCCTTTGATGGAGTTAGTAACTTACCTCGTTTTTTAGTAGTAAAAAAAGGTGATAGCACGGACTTTCCAGTGTTGTACCGAAAGTGGGCTCCAGGGAAAACTCCTTTAGCTAAGATAAGAAAAGCACGAAGGGCGAGTGATTTTAAAATTTTTGCACAATGTCAGGATTTACAAGCTACACCTGTGCATGGCGGTGATAATGGTCGGCCTTGGCTTGTTGGTACCAAAGAAGAGCACTTAATATTTTCTAAAATTTTTTCTGGTAGCCAACGATCATATAAGGCTCGTAAAGGTGTGACTGCAGATCGAAACGGGATATTTTGGGTATACGAGCTGGAAAAAAAGGAGGACTCATTAGTACTTGTGGAAAATGCTGCGGATATTGGAAAAACTGTAGGTCTTCCAAAAATTACTGCACTTATTGAAGATGAACACCTTTTTCCTCTTTTGCGAGGAAGAAATGTCAAACCCTTTGATGCTTCACCTGATGAAAGTTTAAGAATTATTGTACCTCAGCGTGGCATGCATGGAGACCCAAATCTGTCGGTCGATTTTCCATTTACATTTTCCTACTTTGCGAAGTTCAAATCTCATCTTGAAAATCGATCTAGCTATAAAAGATTTCAGAAAAAACACTCTTTTTATTCACTTTGGAGTACGGGAGACTACACTTTTTCTCCTTATAAAGTTTTATGGCGTGAAGTTTCTAAAAAGTTTTCAGCTGCATATGTCGGTAGTTATGAAGTTGGTGGTGTTAGCAAGATTGTTATTCCTGATCATAAGTTGTATTTTATTCCTGTGGAAAGTGAAGATGAGGCAGCTTATCTAACAGGTTTTTTGAACTCTTTAACAATTTCAAATGCAGTTTCTGCATATGCTTCTCAGCTGAGTTTGGGAGCAAGTGTTGCCGATTATCTGAATATTCCAAAATTTGATAAGAGTAATACTGTTATGTCGAATATTTCAGACTTGAGTAAGAAAATAACCTCAAGTAAAGGTGTTTTGTCACAAGAAGATCTTAACTTACTAGATGTTTATGTTAAAAAGTTAATTAAGCTATAGCTAATTTAATGAGAATTGATGACTAAATTTTTAAGTATTGGGGTGTAGTTTTAATTATGAAGTCAAAATCGATCTTAGTGACAAGGAAGTAAATGGTCAACTGGCATATAGATTGGCTTTAAATTTGAAAATGAATGTATTATCAAATGTTATTGTTGTCAGCGAAACTTAAGATGAGTGACGTCGACTCAGGCTCTGTGAGGTCTTCTTTTACCCGTTAGTGAGGATTAGAGCAAGCCGGTGTATCCACCAGAACAGCGCCATGATCTGAGGCGGTGGGTACAGCGCGCATTATTCAGTGCTGCTTGGTTGAGCAACTATCGAGCATTTTACTGCTTAACCCACTCTTCTTTACCCTACCAAACTCCCTGACTAGCCCATGAGCCGAATATGACCCATAATCGGCTCATAATATGATCTGAATAGGCGGGGCATCGGCTCATGTATATTTGGGAACAGCAGCATTGGCCGCATTTTGAGTGGGACGAATCCGCGCTGCGGCCTACCTTAGATGCCGTGCGGCTACTGCAGGGCAGGGTGTTGGGTAAAACCGAGGCTGTCCACGGTCAGGCCGATCTGGACGTGGAGATGGATGCACTGATCCAGAACGCTATCCGTACCAGCGAAATCGAAGGTGAGCGCCTGGACGTTGGGTCTGTGAGGTCTTCCGTTGCACGCCAGTTGGGTTTAGAACAGGCCGGTGTCTCCGCCAGAACAACACCTGAATCCGAGGCGCTGGTTGAGCTATTGCTGCAATCCACGCATCAGCTGGATGAGCCGCTTTCTCGCGAACAGTTGTGCCTATGGCAATCCATGCTTTTTGTGCAAGGCCCCGGCTTGCTTGGCAATGTACGTGTAGGCGAGCTGCGTGGCGACCACCCCATGCAAGTGGTGTCGGGGCGGCTTGATCGGCCTACCGTTCATTTTGAAGCACCGCCCCGTGGGCAGTTGGAAGCTGAGCTGGATGCCTTTATTACTTGGTTCAACCATCCACCTCAGGGGCTTGATGGGCTGGTTCGCGCTGGCATAACCCATCTATGGTTGATTACCTTGCACCCCTTTGATGATGGCAATGGGCGCGTTACGCGCGCGGTGACAGACCGCGCGCTGGCCCAAGCAGAGCGGCAATCCGTGCGCTTCTATTCCTTGAGTGCGGCCATTATGGCGCGCCGTAACGCTTACTATGATCACCTTGAAGGCGCTCAGAAAGGCAGCCTCGATATTACGCCGTGGTTGTTATGGTTTCTGGATACGCTGAAAGAGGCGCTTGAGCAGGCGCTGTTAAGAATTGACCGTGTGCTAATGAAAGCCACCTTCTGGCAGCGCCATGCGACCACCGTGCTGAACGAACGGCAAATCAAGGTGCTGAACCGCTTATTAGATACCGCAGGGGAGGAGTTTGGGCAGGGTATCAATGCGCGTAAGTACCAATCGTTGGCCAAAGTAAGTAAAGCCACCGCCACGCGGGATTTGGCCGAGCTGCTGGAAAAAGGCTGCCTTTCCAAGCTACCCGGTGGTGGGCGCAGTACGCGCTATACGGTGTTACTTGGGCGAACAGTGGATGGCACCTTGTAGTGAAGAGTACGCAAGCCGCTATGCCATGGCATGCGAATAAGGTTCCTGCTGGTGAGGTTTATAAAACTCCTGATAAAGTCACTTTGAGTGACTTTTTTTGGTATTTATTAAACCCTGGTCATTGTGCTGGTTTATGGAAAGTGTATTTTAGTCATTATGAGTGATCAAAATGATGGAAAATTAAACCGCCTGTTGGCAGGGCTAAGCGATACCGGCGTGGTTTCCAGCCGGTGGTTAAGAGCGCACGGCTATTACAGCAGCTTGTTGGCCCGCTATGTCGCCAGCGGTTGGCTGGTCTCCCCGGCGCGTGGCGTGTACATGCGCAAAGGAGGCTCGCTGCAATGGGAAGGGGTGGTGCGCACGCTTCAACAGACGGAGGGTTTGTCGCTGCATATAGGTGGGCGCTTTGCGTTGGCTTGGCTGGGGCATGAGCACTACCTGCGGTTGGGCGAAGCCGCAGTAATCACACTCTATGGATCGGATCGTTTGCCGGGGTGGGTGTGCAAGTTGCCGTTGGTGGAGCGGGTCGACTACTGCGGCAAGGGGCCTTTTGACCTGCCAGTTATTCCGCTTACTGATGAGACAACGGATCAGGCGCTGCTGGACCAAGGGCTGGAACGGCGTGAAGCGGTGCCGAGCGGGGGGCTTGTATGCTCTACACCGGAGCGGGCCATGCTGGAGTTATGTAATGAGGCGTCTGATGCTGCTGGGGTCTACGAGGTTGATGCATTGATGCAGGGTATGGCCACACTGCGTCCAAAGCGGCTTGAAACGCTGTTGCGCCATTGCCACAGCATCAAGGCTAAGCGTCTTTTTCTCGCGCTGGCCGAACGTCATGGGCACGCCTGGTTTTCGTACCTATCGATCAATGATTTGAATCTCGGGCGTGGTAAGCGATCGCTGGTTCGTGGTGGCCGTTTGCATCCCAAGTATCAAATTGTTCTGCCGGGAGATCTTGATGAGCAGTTGGGATAAACGCTACAGCGACCGGGTGCAATTGCTGGTAGATATCCTGCCGGTGCTGGCAAAGGAAACTCGGTTTGCCCTCAAGGGCGGCACCGCCATCAACTTGTTTGAGCATGATCTCCCCAGGCTGTCAGTGGATATCGACCTGACCTGGCTGCCTGTGCAGGACTTTGAGACAGGCGTGGCGGCTATTTCAACCGCATTGGAGCAGTTGGCGGAGACATTGCGTGCCCGTCCTTTGCAATTACAGGTGCAGACATCGGGTGGCGCGAACACCGGAGGCATCACGCGGTTGATTTGCAGCCGCGGTCGTGCACGTGTGCAGATCGAAACAACCCCGGTGATGCGTGGCACAGTACACCCGGTTCGAACGATGGTCGTCCAACCGGAAGTCGAACAAGCCTTCGGCTTTGCTTCAACACAGGTGCTCGATTTTGCCGATCTCTACGCTGGAAAATTGGCGGCTGCCTTGTCTCGTCAACATCCCAGGGATCTGTTCGACATTGGCTTGCTGCTGGAAGATGAACGGGCTGATGCATCATTGTGGCGAACCTTTCTGGTGTATCTGACGTGTAGCCCCAAACCGGCTTGGGAAATTCTGGCTCCTCGGAAGCCGGTGGATTTTGAGGCAATCTTCGATGCCCACTTCAGGGGAATGACCGCCAAGCCGGTGACAGCGGCGCAACTGCTGGAGAACAGAGCACGGTTACTGCAATGGATATCCAAAATGCTGGATAAGCCGTCATGTGATTTTCTATGGTCCGTCGAAGATGAGCAGCCTGATTTTGAAATGATCCATCTAGAGGGTGCAGCAGCATTGCCAGGGGTAGGGCGAAAGCTGCACAACCTTACCCGTCGCTCGAAGGCCAAGCGCCAGGCGGATCGCCATGAACTTGAGCAGGTCTTGGCACGGATAGCATCTGATGCGTGAAGATAGGCGCTCGGTCCACCTCGCTATGTGCTTTACTGTCTGCAACTGTTATTCACGGAGGAAACATCCATGGCCATAGGCGGCTTGATAGGATTACTGGATGACATTGCCGCATTGGCGAAGTTGACCGCAGCATCACTGGACGATGTGAGTGCCGCCGCTGGGCGTGCGACGGCGAAGGCGGCCGGGGTGGTGGTGGATGATACGGCGGTGACACCGCAATATTTGCAGGGGGTGGCAGCAGCACGTGAACTGTCGCTTGTGAAGCAGATCGCGCTGGGCTCTATCCGCAACAAGCTGATTTTTATTCTGCCGGTGGCGCTGCTGCTGAATCACTTTTTGCCCGCGCTATTGCCAATCATCCTGATGGTGGGCGGTACCTACTTGGCCTTTGAAGGCGCGGAGAAAGTCTGGCACAAGCTTTCCGGCAAGCATGACGAGGAAAAGCCAGCGGTAGAGCAGGGGCCGGAAGCCGAGAAAAAGATCGTGAGTGGTGCCATTCGAACCGACCTGATTCTGTCGGCTGAAATCATGGTGATCGCGCTGGCTACGGTCTCCCATCAGGGGTTCTGGTCACAGCTGGCGAGCCTGGTGGTGGTGGCGTTTTTCATCACTATTTTGGTGTATGGCGTGGTCGCTCTGTTGATCAGGATGGATGATATCGGCCTGAAGCTCGCCCAGCGGGATAGTTCGGGAATGCAGACTCTGGGCCGTGGTCTGGTGACGGCCATGCCTAAGGTGCTGGCGACCATCTCGGTCGTGGGCACTGTCGCCATGCTCTGGGTGGGTGGGCATATCCTGATGGTTAATCTAGGTGCCGATGGCACGGGTTGGTTCAACGCGCCCTATGCGTGGGTACACCATATTGAGCTAGGCATTAGCGAGGCCACCGGTGCCTTGGGCGGCACGCTGGGCTGGAGCTTCAATACGCTGTGCTCAGCGGTGATTGGCTTTTTGGTGGGCTCGGTAGTTGTGGGGGCGCTGCACCTCATTCCCACCAAGAAGGCGCATGCCGAGTAGGTGCGCGCCTAGAAGTAAGTATCAGGCATCTAAATGCCCGCCATCAAGGCGGGCATTTTTGTGAGATAGGGGAGGGTATGTCTCGTGACCTTAGTCTGCCAGCGCCGCTGAATATTGCTGACCGGCGCTCGCCCAGGCAATGACGGCCAAGCCTAAAGCGATCAGCGAAAGGATGGCGCCCGCCCAGTTTGGAGAGGCCAAACCGAACCCGGCGGCAATCGTCGCGCCACCCACCCATGCCCCGATGGCATTACCCAGGTTGAACATACCGATGTTCACCGACGCTGCCATGGTGGGTGCGCCTGCTTGGCTGGCACGGTCCATCACCAGTTTCTGGATCGGGGAGACGGTGGCGAAGCCAAAGGCCGCCATGAGGAAGACAGAGGCCGAGGCCACAACGCTGTTCCCAACGCCGAGCCAGAAGACGAAAAGTACCGCAGCCTGCGCGGCAAGGGTTACAAACAGCGTTCCGAAAAGTGAACGGTCAGCAAAGCGACCGCCTATCCAGTTACCAACCGCCAGACCCAGCCCGAACAGAACCATCAGTTTTGCCACACCGGTGTCGGAAAACCCTGTCTCTTCGACCATCATTGGGGCGATGTAGGTAATAGAGGTAAAGAAGGCGGCAGGGCCGAAGACGGTAATGCCCATGGCGAGCAGAACCTGTGGGTCTGCGAAGGCACGTAGCTCACTCTTCAAGGCGATGGCCTTGCCCGCTTTGATGGGGGGCACTAGCAGCGCGATGCTGATGACGGTGATCAGACCGATCCCGGCGATTAACCAGAACACTAGCCGCCAGCTGTAGGCTTGCGCGAGCCAGGTGCCAGCAGGAACGCCGAATAGGTTGGCCATCGTGAGCCCGGAGAACATGAAGGCGATGGCACTTGCTTGACGGTCTTTCGCGACCAGCGAGGCGGCGATGATGGAGCCCATACCGAAGAAAGTGCCGTGGTTGAACGCCGTTAAAATACGGCCCGCCAGCGCGATGGGGAGCGTCGGCGCCACTGCCGTGATTATGTTACCTAGCGTGAAGATGAGGGCTAGGCTAATTAGCATCGTTTTACGTGGCACCTTGGCGCCTAGAATCGTCAGGATGGGCGCACCCACGAACACGCCTAATGCGTAGGTGGTGGCCATTAAACCTGACGTGGGTATATCGACGCCGAAATCTCTGGCGATTTGGGGAAGGATGCCAGCGACGACGAATTCCGTCATTCCGATACCGAATGCGCCAATCGCCAACGCGAAAAGTGCTAATGGCATAATAGTGTCTCCGTAAATGATATTTTCAATCGAATGTGGTTCGGTTATATTTATTTTATTGAAAATAATATTCGGAGGTAAAACGATAATGGCGCCGTCAGATAAAGAAACAGATGCTATTCGGCAGATAAAGCATCATCCGGCTGAACTTGATTCAATTGACCGAAAAATATTAGGTGCGCTCGCAGAAGATGCGTCGCGTAGCTACGCAGAACTCAGCAAAATCGTGCACCTCTCCGCCCCCGCTGTGCATGACCGCGTAAAAAGGCTTAAGCGTGATGGGGTCATCAAGGGCACCGTCGCCATTCTCGACGGCTGCAAGCTTGGCCGAACGCTGCTGACTTTCTTGCTGGTCGATACCAGTAGCTACAGCGCCACGCGCAAGCTACTGGCCTTTGCTGACAGACCCGAAGTAGAAGAGCTGCACACCGTGGCAGGAGATGGCTGTGTGTTCATTAAAGTACGTGCGGCTAACACCGAATCGCTTGAGGACTTCCTGATGGAGATTCAGAGCCTTGAAGGTGTCAGGTCTGTCCGCAGCTACATTGCGCTTTCAACCTTCCTGGAAAGAGGCCCATCGCCAGATTAGCTGGCCCGCTCGATAGCATGATGGAAGAGGGACGGCGAGCTAGAAGGGATGCTCGCGTTTCCTTTTCTTTGTACTGCTATTGGTCGTTTTTTGCCTGAAAGCCTAGCTTCATATTAGCAACAATCCGCGCAGCATCTTTCGCTGGGGGCTGGCCGAAAGTGCGGGCATATTCCCGGCCAAACTGCGTGGAGCTTTCGTATCCCACTTCGTGAGCTGCCTCCGTGACACTGTAACCAGTGAAAATCAGTAGTGTCCGCGCCTTAAGTAGTCGCACCTGTTTCTGATACTGCAAGGGGCTGAGCGCCGTCACGGCCTTGAAATGACGGTGGAACGCAGAGACGCTCATGGCTGCTTCCTTGGCCAGTGCCTCCATTCTTAAGGGCTGTGCATAGTCGTTACGTAGTCGCTGAATTACCTGGTGTACCCGTGCCAAAGTGGTGTCTGGCGTGGCGATGTCGCGCAGCATCCAGCCCATCGGCCCCTGGAGTACACGGTAAAGAATCTCGCGCTCGTAGGCGGGTGCAAGCGCCGCAATGTCGGCAGGCTTCTCCATCAAGCGCAACATGCGCACCCAGGCATCGAGCAGTTCCGGCGTCACGGCTGCTACGGAAAACCCCGTTGCGTGCCCTGCGCTGCTGCCAGCATTAGGCAGTTCCGAGAGCAGGCCTGCCAATAGGGTGGCGTCCAGCGTCAGGCTTACCGCAAGGTAGGGGTCGCCCGAGTCGCTACTGCGTACAATTCCCGCCGCAGGCAGATCAACCGACATCACAAAATAAGTCGCGGGGTTGTAGTGCAGGGTATGCTCGCCCACGGTCATGGATTTGCTGCCCTGTAGTATCAGGTTGACCATGGGGTCGTACACGGCGGCGAGCTCGTGTTCCGGAATGGCGCCTTGCACCATCGCCACCCGGGGAATACCGGTCTCGGTACGGCGGTTTTGCGCATGGGCAGCCAGGCGGCGGAGTTCGTTGAGTTGTTCTTCCATGGTGCCATTGAATGCCAGACCAAGAGCAGGGGCAAGCGAAAAGCAGAAATAGGCAGGATTGCAGTAGGAACAGGTGGGGCGTTAGGTGAGCGGATGCTTATCATGGGAAGACCAAATCTCACTGGAGCGACACATGAGCACTATCGTCATTACCGAAGGTAGCCGGGGTATCGGCGCCAGCACGGCACAGCGCTTACAGGTGGCTATGCCATCTAAAGGAGTGTCCCATGCTTGACCATATTTTTCTCACAGTGAGCGATACCGAGCGCTCCATCGATTTTTACGAACGAGTGCTACCCCTTTTGGGAATTACTAACCGCCACAACTTTGACGGCCATGATGGCCCGCCCGGCCATCCTGACCTGAAGGGGTTCGGTGCCAAGGGGCGTGTGTTCTTCTGGCTGAGGCAGGGAGAGGTGGCACCCGGTGCGGTGCATGTGGGCTTCGTGGCAGCGTCCGAAGAGGAGGTCAATGCCGCCTATGCCGAAGCCTTGACAGCGGGCGCCACAGCGATCCACCCGCCTGGGCCTCAGCTCCACTATGATCCCCGCTATTACGCCGCGCAGGTGAGGGATCTTGATGGCTACACTCTAGAGTTCGTCTACAAAAGCTGGCAGCACTGACCATGAAAACATTGATGATCTATGGCGCCGCCGGTTACACCGGTGGCATGGCGGCGGAGCACGCTGCATCCGCAGGTATTCACCTAATTGTCGCAGGGTGTGCTAAAAATCGTGAGGCGCTGGACATATTGGCAGGGCGTTTAGGCGCTGATATTCGGCTCTTTTCGCTTGATGACCCCGAGGCAATCGCCCGGAATCTTGAAGGTGTCTCTGTTCTGCTCAACGCCGCCGGGCCTTTTATGAACACGGCCAAGCCGCTGATGTCGGCCGCCCTTCGCGCTGGCGTGCACTACCTCGATTTCTCGGCGGAACTCGATACCTACCGGCAGGCCTTGGCGCTCGACGGGCAGGCGCGTGCTGCGGGTGTCATGCTGCTGCCGGGAAGCGGTGGCAGCGTCGCGATGCTGGGAAGCTTGGCGGGGCATGCCGTGGCGCGGGTCCCCCATCCCCGCACGATCAGTATCGCCTTGCAGGTGGCGGGGGGAATGTCGAGAGGGTCGGTGACCAGCGCGAGCCAGAACATCACGACGGAGACGCTTCATATGGTCGGCGGCGAACTCGTTGCACGCAGCCCAGAGGAAGTGCGCGATTTCGATTTTGGCGAGGGCCCGCTATCGTCGTTCCCTGTCACGTTGCCTGACCTCGTGACACTTCACCAAGCGACAGGCGTGCGTAATATCGACACCTTCGTGCATGTGGCGGCGGGTGCGTTCCCCGGTGGGGATGCCAACGAACTCCCTGCGGGGCCCAGCGCGGATGAGCGAGGGGCGAACCGCTATCATGCGGTTGTCGAAGTGACCGATGCAGATGGTTCGGTGGCGCGTTCGGTGCTTGATACGGTGAACGGTTACACCTTCACGGCCATGGCGGCAGCAGAGGCTGCCCGGCGAGTACTTGCCGGTGAGGTGCGGCCCGGCTTCCAGACCCCTGCGGGCCTATTCGGCACCGGCTTTGCCGAGTCCATCGCCGATACGCGAATCACTGATATTCCCATCAGTTGACCTGCTGACCTAAGCGGCAGCCCTTGAACCTGCTCAATCTTGCCGATCCCGGTCATATCGCTCCATGGCAGGGAAAGGCGGCAGCCAATGTTCGCGGCGAATGTTCCAAAGCTCATACGTCGGTTTCAGTTGATTCGGAGCATCAAGGGCACCAAGGTGTATTTCGATTTCTTCCTCGCTTACCGAAAAAACCGACGAACCGCATGTCGAACAGAAGTAACGCCCCTGATAACTCTGCGGCTCGCCTTCGATAATGACAGCCTGCTTGGGATAATCAGCAGCCGCATAGAAAAGCGCCCCATGATGCTTGCGACAATCCATACAGTGGCAAATACCTACCCGAAGCGGCTCGCCATTGGCCACGATTCTGATCTTGCCGCAGAGACAGCCACCTGTTAGTTGAGCCATTGTTAATCTCCTGACGATTCATACCTCCTGAATTCAAAGTAGGTGGCACTTTCGGTTTTGTCTTGCTGCCATCTCGTAGGTATTTAATGGCCGTCAATTTAATGGCCGTAAACTGACATAAATCGAGAATGACAGGCTTTAACACATAAGTTAATCAAGTGATCCTTTACAGGGTCGAGAATATCTACTTGGATTAAATAGAACGGCGCTTCAATTTATAAAGGCATTTTGTAAAGGCATCGCTAGTGGGTTTGCCAAGCGCTTTTGATAGCAATAAACCACGAACAACGGAGGTACTTGGTTTGGCTACCGATAACGCATCTCGAAGTGTGGGCGGTTGGTTTCTGCTCGTGTTCGCCATCATTCTGATCATCCTCGGCCTGATTCTTGCAGCCGGCGGGATCTGGCTGGTGACGCTGGGAGGTTCCTGGTATTACCTCATTGCCGGTCTGGGGCTGATCATTTCGGGTGGCTTAATGGCCAGGGATTTGCTCACGGGAGTCCGGGTCTATTTCTTGGTTCTGTTAGGCACGCTGATTTGGGCCTTATGGGAGGTTGGCTTGTCGCCATGGGAGCTGCTGCCCCGGGTATTCGGTTACATCGTCCTGGGTGTCATCGTCTTGGCGCTCCTGCCCACTCTCAAACGCCGCCAGGCCACTATATGAGGAGCGCTGCCATGTTCACGTCACTGCGAGTGCTGGCCTATGTCGTCAGCCTGTCACTGGCGACGCATGCCGTTGCCCAGAATGCCGAGGGTGAAACCGAAGCCCCTGAGGGGCCCACCTCAAGCGAGGTTCAGACACCGACCTTCTCGGCGACGCCGCAGCCCAGCGATGACCCAGCGCCCGGCGATTGGGCCGCCTGGGGACGAGAGAGCGGCGCCTCACGTCATTCGCCGCTGGATGAAATCACGCCCGACAATGTCAGCCAGTTGGAGGTTGCCTGGACCTATCGCACTGGCGATATGCCGGAAGAAGGGGAGGGCAAATACGCGCCCGAAACTACACCGCTCAAGGTTGGCGACAATCTGTATCTCTGCTCGGCCATGAACGTCATGGTCTCCCTTGATGCACGGACCGGCGAGGAGCAGTGGCGCCATGATCCCCAGGTCGATCCAGGTGCCATTCCCTATAGCGCCAGCTGCCGCGGCGTGACCTATTACGAAGTTCCGGATGCCGCCGATGACCAGCTCTGCGCAACCCGCATTATCGAGGGGACGTTGGACGCCCGATTGATTGCCGTCGATGCGCAAACGGGCGAGCTGTGCCAGGAGTTTGGTGACGGCGGTACGGTAGATCTATGGGCAGGCATCGGCGAGAAGGTTCCCGGTTGGTACTCCGTCACCGCGCCACCGGTCGTCGTCCAGGGCGTCCTGGTGACCGGTGCCCAGGTCAAGGACGGACAAGCGGAGGATGCGCCATCTGGCGTGATTCGCGGCTACGATGCCGTTACCGGCGAACTGGAGTGGGCCTGGGACATGGGCAAGCCCAATCTGGACGGGCTGCCACCCGAGGGCGAGACCTATACCCGAGGCACACCCAACATGTGGACCACTGCTTCCTCCGATGAGGAGTTGGGTTACGTCTACCTGCCGATGGGCAACTCCTCGGTCGACTACTGGGGCGGGAACCGCAGCGAGGAAGAAAATGAATTCTCGACCTCGCTCGTCGCCATCGACGTCAACACCGGCGAACCGGTCTGGCACTTCCAGACCGTCCATTACGATGTCTGGGATTATGACCTTGGTTCGCAACCGACCCTGGTCGATTTCCCACGAGATGACGGCAGCACGGTGCCGGCGATCATTCTGCCCTCCAAACAGGGCGATATTTACGTTCTCAACCGTGAAACCGGCGAATCGCTATTTCCCGTGGAAGAGGTCGAGACGCCCACTGGCGGTGTTGAGCCAGATAACCTCTCGCCCACACAACCTAGTTCAGGTTATCACTCCCTCGCTTTCCCGAACCTAGAAGAGAAGGATATGTGGGGGATGACGCCCATTGACCAGTTGTGGTGTCGTATTCAATTCCGCCGAGCCTCCTATAAAGGCATGTACACGCCGCCGACCGTGGGTCAGCGCTTCATTCAGTACCCCGGATACAATGGCGGCAACGACTGGGGCAGTACAGCGGTGGACGCCGAGCGCGGCATCATCATTGCCAATTACAATGACATTCCCAACTTCAACCGTCTCATCCCCCGTGAAGAAGCCGAGGAACGTAATCTTCGACCCATCTATGCAGGAGGTGACAACACCGATAGCGAGTCGGATGGGCCCGCCGAAGGTGCCGGCGATCCACAAGTAGGTGCGCCTTATGCGATCGACGTCAATGCCGGCTGGCGAGCGCCGGTTACCGGCATGCCCTGTACCGCGCCTCCTTATGGCGGCATTCGCGCCATCGATCTCGCGAGCGGTGAAACGCTCTGGGATGAGCCATTGGGCACGGCACGCAAGAATGGCCCCTTCGGGATACCTTCATATATGCCTTTCAAGATCGGTACACCCAACAACGGTGGCCCTCTGCTGACGGCCAGCGGTCTGATATTCATCGCTGCCGCCACCGATGATCTGATTCGCGCCATCGACACGGAAACCGGTGAGGTGCTTTGGAACGATGTACTGCCGGCCGGTGGGCAGGCCAACCCCATCACCTATGAGGCGAATGGTCGCCAATATGTAGTCATCGGGGCCGGCGGGCATCACTTCATGGAAACACCGATAGGCGATTATGTAATCGCCTATGCGCTACCGGAAGACGGGAACTAAGATCGCTGTCTTGGCTGAGCCAGTATTCGACTGGCTCAGCTACCAGCCTGTGAGGATGAATATGGGAAGGGCTGACAAGAAATACAAGCGTCCTAACAAGCCCTCTGAATGCCCATGAGCCGAATATAAACCTTAATCGGCTCATAAAATGATCCGAATAGATGGGGCAATCGGCTCATGTCTATCTGGGAACAGAGCAACTGGCCGTCTTTTTAGCCGAGCAACTGTGCACCTGCTTCATCGCCGTCCCGTTCATTTGAGTCATTTAAGGCCCATGAGGCTTTTTGTGGGCTTTAAAATGCTCATTCATGAGAATTGACTAAGAGAACGATGACTTCAAAGCGATTCAGGCTAGGCGCTCACAACGGTGTCTTTGCCATGCCAACACCGTGCTGAACGAACGGTACATCATAGTCGCTTAGGTGCTCGACGCTGGTTTGATGGGTGGCAACAGGCCCCGAATAAATTCGCACCATATTGAGTCCTTCAGCACAAAGTTGGTGCGAATTTATGCATCGGTATGTTCGACAACCCGCAGAATCTCTCATTTTCTGAAGTGGCACGATAATTGCTTTTCCATTAAGTAAGTAAATAGTTACTTAACTCGCTCCATGAGGAGTGTTGTCTGAATGGGCGCAATGGCAAGGATCTCACTATGAAAAAGCAATTTAAGAACATGAAGCTGAAGGCTCTCGCTTGTAGTTTCGCGTTGGGCACCTTGGTACACACTGGCATGGCAAGTGCCGATATCAATATCAAATTCCACCATGATTTGCCTGAAGACAGCGCACAGCACCTAGCAGCTGAGCGTTTCAGGGACATGGTGGCTGAGCGTAGTGGCGGTGAGATTTCAGTAGAAATTTTCCCCAACAACACCCTTGGTGATGATGTCGAAGTCACCCAGCAGTTGCAGATGGGGGCTGTGGAAGCAGCGATTATTCCGACCGCCAAGCTATCGGGCTTCGTTCCTGCCATGCAGATCGTCGATCTGCCTTTCTTGTTCCCTTCTCCCGATATCGCCCACACCGTTCTTGATGGGCAGGCCGGTGATGATCTATTGGCGACTGTGGAACAGGTGGGTCTGAAGGGCGTTACTTTTTGGGAAAGTGGTTTCAAGCAATTTACCTGTGACCAACCCGTTAATGGCCCGGAAGACTTCGCAGGCCAAAAGGTACGCGTGATGCAAAGCCCTATCATCATGGAACAGTTTAAAGCGATGGGCGCTAATCCGGTACCGATTGCCTTCGGCGAAACTTACAACGCGTTGCAACAACGCATTGTCGACTGCCAAGAAAATCCGCTGGTATCGATTACACAAATGAAATTTTATGAAGTGCAGTCAGATGTGGTTATCAGCAACCACGCTTATCTAGCCTATGCATTTCTGTTTAGCCAGAGTTGGTTCGATAGCTTAAGCCCTGAAAACCAGGCGCTATTGACGGACGCTGCACGTGAAACCACCGCATTCCAGCGTGAAGAAACCGCCCGCCGTGAAGAAGGTTACATTGCCACTATCGAAGCCAGTGGCACTAACGTTAGCACTCTGGATGATGCCCAACTGACGGCTTTCAGAGAGTCGACCGCATCGGTGCACGATGCGTTTGCCAATGAAATTGGCGCAGATCTCATGGCGGAATTCCAGCAAGCGATTGCCGATACCGAATAGTCGCGCTTCACCCATTAAAGGGCTGATCGGTTATCCCGATAGCCCTTTCCTTCCCCATTATTTCATCGCTGGTGGAGTTCGCTATGCGCAAACTTGATCGCCTAATATCGCGTGCCGAGGAGGTTTTGATTGGCCTGCTGATTTTGTCTGCTTCGTTCATTCTTTTCGCCAACGTCATTGCACGCTATGTGTTCAACGATGGTTTTTCATGGGCCGAGGAGTTGGTGCGTTACCAAATTGTATGGATGGTGCTGCTTGGAGCAAGCGTTGCTGCGAGACAAGGGGTTCATATTGGGATCGATATTTTACTCAGGTTTAGTCCTCCCCTTATGGCGAAATGGATAGAGTTGCTAGTTCATGCGATTTCTATCGCTTTTTGCCTCTTCCTGGTGTTTTACGGTATCCAGTTAACTGAGCAAACCCATCGGTTCGGCCAAGTGAGCTCTGCTCTTCAAGCGCCTATGTGGATCGTTCAGTTGGCCATTCCTGTGGGCGCTCTCTTGATGGGCATTCGCTTTACTCAGCATTTCTTCCGGATATTGCTTGGTCGAGAGCAAGCCTCTGCCCACCTTGATCAAATTGGATAAGAACATGGTCATCACATTCCTGGTGCTATTAGCTGTTTTGATGTTAGTGGGAATGCCCATCTTTATTGCGTTGGCGGGTTCTGTGGCGGTGGCAATGGGTAGTTTTAGCCATATTCCGTTGACCATTGTTGCCGAGCGCTTGTTTGCTGGGTTGGATAAGTTTCCATTGATGGCGATTCCCTTTTTTATTCTCACCGGTAGTTTGATGAGTGCGGGTGGGTTATCGCAGCGTATCATCCGCTTGGCCAACTTGTTGGTGGGGCGTTTTACCGGTGGCATGGGTATGACGGCGGTATCAGCGAGTATGTTTTTTGGTGCTATTTCTGGATCGAGCCCGGCCACCGTTGTGTCTGTGGGCTCATTGCTCTATCCGGCCATGCGCAAGGAGGGATATTCCGGTCAATTTTCGATTGGCGTGCTGGTGTCTGCCGGTTCGTTGGGCATCATCATTCCCCCTTCGGTTGTGATGATCGTCTACGCAGCTGTCACTGGAGTGTCAGTGGGTGCGCTGTTCATGGCGGGGGTGGGAGCTGGTTTATTATACGCCGCTTGTTTGCTGCCTTACTGTTGGTACCGCGCCAAAAAGGACGGTGTTACTCCCACGAAGCCGCCTAGTTGGGGCGAAGTGCTGCAGGGATTCAAAGATGCTTCGTGGGGATTAGGGGTACCTCTCGTCGTTTTGGGTGGTATTTATCTGGGTGTTTTTACCCCCACTGAGGCCGCCGCTGTATCCGTAGTATATGCACTGTTGGTTTCAGCCCTGATTTATCGTGAGAAGAGCTTTGCAGAGTTATTTCAAAGCATGATTGAAGCGGCAACCACAACGGCTCAGGTAATGATTATTCTTGCTGCTGCCTCGGTGCTGGCGTGGTTTCTTTCCAGTAATGGGTTAGCCGCGATGTTGGCTAACGCGATCCTGTCGTTATCAGAAAATCCGTACCATATCTTCCTGCTGATCAATGTGACGGTACTGATTGCCGGCATGTTCCTCGATGCTTCCTCCATCATGGTGATTCTTGCACCCCTGTTTTACACCGTGGGCATACGCGTTGGTATTGACCCTGTCCACCTGGGGGCAGTGCTGACTGTAAACGGGGCGATTGGCATGTTCACGCCGCCGTTTGGCCTCAACCTGTTTGTGGCAGGCACTATTAACGGTGTCGATTACGTCCAGGCGGTACGTGGTGCCTTGCCCTTTATTGGCATTGCTCTGTTTGCCTTGATTTTGCTGACCTATATTCCTGCGATCAGTATGTGGCTACCCAGTGTGGTGTATGGCGGCTAAACAGCCCGAATAAGGATGGTAGCAATGTCTATTAGTTTAACTTCATCAGCGCTGGCGCATTCCCATGAGGGGGTGGTGACCAGTCCACATACGTTGGCAACAGAGGCGGGTCGTGAGGTACTTCGTCAAGGAGGCAATGCGGTTGAGGCTGCCATCACCATGGGGGCTTGTCTGTCAGTGACGTATCCGCATTTTACCGGGCTTGGCGGCGATGCCTTCATGATCATTGCGGATGCAAACGGTGGCGTGCAAACCCTGTCAGGCATTGGTCAGGCGCCAAAAGTCAACCTGAAATTATCTGGCAAGCTCCCTGCGAGAGGGCCAGGTTCCATGTTAACGACGGCTGCCACGGTCGATACCTGGGGGCAGGCGCATGAGATTTCCCGTCAGAGCTGTGGCGGAAAAATGGGCTGGGCAGCGCTGTTAGAACCAGCGATACAGCTAGCGAAAGAGGGCTTCCCCGTGACGCCATCGCAGCGCTTTTGGCTTGATTATCGTAGCGATGACCTGTGGATGATGCCTGGCGTACGAGAGCTCTTTATGTCAGGCGGGAAGACTCCCCGTGACGGTGAAAAGCTGTGCCAGCCACAGCTGGCCGCCTCGCTGCAGTCCATTGCAACTCACGGCTACCGGGACTTCTATGAAGGGCAGTTGGGGGAGAAAATTGCCGCTGGACTGGCTGCGGCAGGGTCTCCACTCACTGGCGCTGATCTGGCGGCTACCCGAGCACGAATCGAAAAGCCGTTGTCTGTTCCCTACCGGGGTGGGGAGCTGTTGGCCCATCGCCCCCCAACCCAGGGTATGACGACTCTAGAGATAATGGGTATCCTGGCGCGTTTTGATCTCTCCAGGATCGAAGAGGGCAGCGCCGATTATTACCATCTGCTGGTGGAAGCGGTAAAGCGCGCTTTCCTGGATCGTAATAGCTACTTGGCTGATCCCGACTTCGCGTCGGTGCCTTGTGAAAGGTTGCTATCGCCTGCCCATCTTGATGCTGAAGCGGCAAAAGTGGAGGCGGGAAAAGCATTGGATTGGCCCTTCGCTTACCAGCATGGCGATACGGTTTATCTGGCAGCAGCTGATCGTTTCGGGAATGCCGTCTCCATGCTGCAGACGATTTATTACGATTGGGGCAGCGGGGTTAGTGTCGGTGATACGGGGATTTTGTGGCATAACCGTGGTGCCGCGTTCAGTCTTGATCCTGCTCATCCGAATGTGCTCGCCCCTGGAAAGCGCCCTTTCCATACCCTTAACCCGGGGATGTATCGTGTCGGTGGAAAGCCGCGTTTACTTTACGGTACGCAAGGCGCTGATGGACAGCCGCAAACCCTCGCTGCCGTGCTGACGCGCTTGATAGACTATGGCATGGATCCGCTCAGTGCGCTTAAAGCGCCGCGTTTTCTACTGGGACGAACCTTTTCCGATGGCAGTGACACCTTAAAACTGGAGCAGGATGCGGGAGATGCTGTCTTCGCTGAATTGAGTCAGCGTGGTCATCAGATGAGTCCGCTACCCGCACAAAGTGCCCTGGCTGGCCACCCTGGCGCCGTCGTTATCGACCCGACGAAAGGCTTTTACGCGGCTCATGATCCTCGCAGCGATGGCATCGCGTTAGGGCTCTAGCACCTATAGAAACAAGGATGTGTACATGACAAAAAGCGATACGCTCGATGTGAAACAGAGTGCCCGTACCCGGGGTAAAATCCGCCGCAATGCTCATGAAACGCGCGAGCGCCTGCTTCAAGCGGCGACTCAAGAGTTTTCCGAGCGC
Organism: Vreelandella indica; assembly: GCF_037070225.1. NCBI lineage: Bacteria > Pseudomonadati > Pseudomonadota > Gammaproteobacteria > Oceanospirillales > Halomonadaceae > Vreelandella > Vreelandella indica. The sequence continues at coordinate 4,356 of NZ_JBANSO010000005.1, read as the reverse complement.
GGCTACGATGGCGCTCGCATGGAGCGTATTGTGCGTGCAGCCGATTGTAATGTGCGTATGGTGTATCACTACTTCGATGATAAGGAAGGTCTTTACCTGACTGTTCTCGAACGTGTTTATGAGGAGTTGCGCGCCAAGGAGCAGGCACTCAATCTAAGCTATCTCGAACCAGTTGCAGGTATGCGAGCCTTGGTTGAATTCACCTTCGATCATATGGCCGAGCATCCCGAGTTCACCAGCTTGGTACGCAATGAAAACCTACTGGGTGGGCGCATGCTGCGCAAATCGAGTAGAGTCGTCCAGCAAACGACGCCGCTCGTAGGCATGATCCGGGATACCCTAATGCGAGGGGAAGCAGCAGGGTTATTTCGCTCGGCTGTAGACCCTACCCAGCTCTACATTTCGATTCTTTCGCTATCAATCATTCATATAAATCAACGCGACACGCTATCTATCATCTTCGAGCAGGATCTGGCTGCCCCAGATTGGTTGATTGAGCGGCGTGCCCATGCGGTCGAAGTAATACTTTCCTATCTATGTGTTGAGTCCCGGGTGATCAAATAAGCGATAGGGGCTATCTGTTTAGCTACTTGCCCATCTGCATAAACTCACGACAGCAAACCAAGCCAGCGCCGCCGCTTTCCTCCTGCTGACGATTAGCCGCCCGAACAAAAGCGCTGGGAGATTGGCCGAGCACCTTGCGAAACATGCTGGAGAAAGCGGCAGGGCTGTCGTAGCCGAGTTCCAGCGCGGTTCGGGTAACGGAGTTGCCGGAGAGCAGCCTGGGAATCGCCGCCATTAGGCAGGCCTGCTGGCGCCATACGCCAAAGGAGAGGCCGGTCTGCTGACGGAACAGGCGATTGAAGGTGCGCTGACTGCAATGCAACTGCCGGGCCCACGCTTCGGGAAGGGTGTGAATGCTCGGTTGGCCGAGAAACTCCCTGCACAGGTTGGCGAGCGGAAGGTCGTGGGGCAGTGGCGCAAACAGTGGCAGGGCCTGAGCCTGTTCCAGTTCGCATAGGAGTAGTTGAGCCAGGGCACCGTCGCGGGCGCTTTCATCATAGAGGGCGGGAATGTGGGCAGAAGCCAACAGCAAGTGATGCAGGAGAGGCGTCACGACTAGCACCTCACAGCTGCTCGAATTGCGTGGCGCGACATGGGGCTCGATATACAGGCTTCGGGTGCTCACCCCGTTCATGCGCACTTGGTGCCGCTTGCCCGCAGGAAGCCAGACGCCGCTATAGGGCGGCACCATCCAGGTGCCGTCATCAGTGTTCACCTCCATCACGCCGGTCATGCCATAGAGAAACTGGGCACGGCGATGAGTATGGAAGCCCAGGAGGGTGCCGGGGCGGTAATCAGTGCCGATGGCCACCACAGGCCGTGCGACATGATCCACCTCTGACAGAGGCGTATTAAGCATTTGCGTTAACCTGGCTGAAACGCGTTGATGATTGTCCGAATGACGAATGTCGGCCAAGCCTCGCCAGCATATAGTGCCTGCTGTTTCGTTTCATCAGGAGAGTGCCGGTGTATAGCGTATTGCTTCTTTGTGGCGGGGTGGCGGGAGTGACCACCGTGTTGTTCGGTTTTGGTGGCGGGTTCGTGGTGGTTCCCTTGCTGTATACCCTGCTGATTGCCGTCCATGGGTCGGATAGTGGTATCGGCCAAGCGGCCATGCATATCGCGGTGGCCACTTCGACGGCGTTGATGATATTTGCTGCTTCCCTGTCCACATGGCGCCACCACCAACGGCAGACCGTGCAATGGCACTTGGTGCGTCCGCTGGTGGGCTATATCGCCGTGGGCGCTGTGCTAGGCGCAGCGGCGGCCGTGTCGTTAAGTGGCGATTGGGTGCGCTGGGCGTTCATTTGTTATTTAGCTCTTACGATTGCGGATGCCATTTTGCGGCCCGGTTTTCTGCATCAGTCAGGGAGTGATGTGCGTCCTATGGTGCGTGGAGTAACGGCGATGACTGGGACATTGATTGGTGCGGTGGCCGCCCTGCTGGGCGTTGGCGGCAGCGTGATGACCGTACCGCTCATGCGTCGGAGAGGCGCGAGCATGACGGCAGCCACTGCGATGGCTAATCCGTTGTCGTTGCCCATGGCGGTGAGTGGCACCGCGACGTATGTGTTGTTGTCGGCACATCACCCAGCGTTGGGGGACTGGTATGCCGGTTATGTGGATCTGTGTGCCTTACTGGTACTCGCAGTGGGTTCATGGCTCGGTATTCGCTTGGCGTCGACCTGGATCGGGCGCATCTCTGATCGTATGCATGCCAGGGTGTACCTGCTATTGCTGACCATGGTGCTGGTGGTGATGGCTTTTGTGCATTGAAGCGCCCACTTTTGCTAGGCAGTTTTATTTGGTAGAGCCAGGGTAATATTTAGCTGTATGAATAAACAGTTTTTATGCTAAGGTTTACTTAACCTCTAATGGCGGGCGCGCTTGAGTCTCTCTTTTAATATGGAAAGATGAGTACTGCTGGATTGAGCACTGCTTGCTTGGGAGGTGCTTGTTTTGAAAACGTAAAGCGCTTTATGTAAACCTGGGGGCAACACTCATGAATGATCAGCAAATACAGATATTCACCAGCGAAGATGGTCAATCACATCTAGAGGTAACGCTTGAGCAAGAGACCGTTTGGTTAAGCCAAGCACAGATGTGTGAATTATTTGGGCGCGAGCGTTCTGTCATTACGAAGCACATTCGCAATGTTTTTAAAGAAGGGGAATTAGAGCGAAATTCAGTATGTGCAAAATTTGCACATACTGCTGAAGATGGCAAATCTTATCAGGTTGATCACTTCAATCTTGATGTCATTATTTCCGTTGGCTACCGCGTTAAATCTCCGCGAGGCGTTCAGTTTCGCAAGTGGGCTACAGATGTGCTCAAACAATATTTGATTCAAGGTTATACCTTAAACCAACGCCGTCTAACCGAGCGTGGCATAGAGTTTGAGCAGGCGGTGAATTTGCTCAGCCGAACCCTGACCAATCAAGGCTTGGTTTCAACAGAAGGCGAAGCGGTTGCTCGTGTGATTAGCGATTACGCTCGTTCCTGGAGCCTGCTGCAAAGCTACGACGAGCAACAGTTGACCGAGCTAAACATTAAGCAGCCCGGTATGAATTCACTTGAGTTGGAAGAAGCCTTGAAAGCTATTGGCGAGTTAAAACAGACCTTAATCGCTAAAGGTGAGGCAACCGAACTGTTTGGGCAGGTGCGGGGCGACGGTTTGACCTCAGCCTTGGCCACCATTGAACAGGGCTTTGGCGACGAACTGTTTTATCCCAATGTGGCAACCCGGGCAGCGCACCTGCTTTACTTTGTGATTAAAAACCATCCATTGGCCGATGGAAATAAGCGCTGTGGTTCGTTTCTGTTTCTATGGTACTTACGCCGCAACGCAGCTTTGCTGGCCCGCCCCGTTGAGCAACTGATCAACGACAATACGCTTGTCGCATTAGCGCTGTTAGTGGCTGAAAGCCTACCCGATCAGAAAACGTTGATGATTCGGCTGATCGAGCATTTCATACTGCTGAAAGAAGAATGAAGCTATTGATAATGAGGCGCTGAGATCTAATGCGATGCCACGCCTAAACCGTATGGAAGATAAGCGTGAAGGCCAACTGGCTTATGAGCCGAATATAAACTGTATTCGGCTCATAAAGTGAGCTGATTAGTTGGTGTGCTGGCGCTTGGAGATGACGCTGCAGCAAGAGATTGTTGAGCTAAGCCCAGCGCCGAATCACTGCCTCTTCTAATAGGCAGAGTCCTCCGCCTGCTAAGAAACTTGCTCCCACAGCGCTGTTATTGACCCGCCTACCGGGGAATCCTCGGGTAAGGCCACGGCAGCGACTCGCGATTGTGCTGCCGCAAGCTGTACGGAGTCGCCGCGCTCTATGTCAGCCTCTTGGCCTGGTGGGTAGGCGCCGACCATGCAGAAATCCTCGTCTGCTTCTACGCAGGCATGACCAACCCCCGCAGGTAACACCAGCACATCGCCAGCATAAAGCATCAGCTCTCTGCCGTTAGGGCCACCCAGGCGTGCCTTGGCCTGCCCACGGAAAATGCCTAGTGCTTCGTGGGCAGTGGAGTGAAAGTGGTCAAAGTCATACAGGTGGTAGCGCCACGCCGGCGGCCAGCCGTGGCGTTTGAACATGGCTTCGAACGACTCGGCCCGTGCCTCTGCATTGCTGAGGTCGAGAACCTGACGATAAACCAGCACCGGGTGCGTATTCCGCCCTATCGTGACCGCCCATTCCGTTTGAACGTGACCGTCTGTTCTGGATGATGGTGACCGCGCATTCCGTTTTATCGTGACCGATTTTGGGCAGTTTTCCGGAATCGCCG